>NZ_WTVE01000011.1:0-123552 GCF_022496685.1 Pseudomonas sp. B707
AGGAGGTGCAGCGAAGCAAACCGTAGGCGATGCCCCCGGATCAATCCCGGAGCGAAGGAACCCCGAGCCACAGCGAGGGCCGAACGTCAGGGTAAAGCCTTTTTGGTTACTTTTTCGGCGTTTGGAAAAAGTGACCCGCCGTAAGGGCGGAACCCTAAGCAGCCATAACCGCAGCAACGGATCTGCCCCCAATCCCAATCCCAATCCCAATTGACTCAAATCCCCCGCGCATGGTCTCCTACACAACTTGTTACGGGTGCCCTTCACAGGGTGAAACGGGAAACCGGTGAATCATGTGCTTTACTCTAAAGCCATGTCAGTCCGGTGCTGCCCCCGCAACGGTAAGCGAGCGAAGCGTCAGATCCACTGTGCCCACAGGCATGGGAAGGTGACGCTTGCAGGTCGGCCAGACGCCAACCCCTCGTGAGCCCGGAGACCGGCCCGCAACACACAGTGCGCGTCTTGCGTTACTGAACATAACAAACCCGCGGTGGGCGGGCGCTGTTCGAACCTCTGCGTGCCCGGCCGCAGGGGTTTTCATGCGCTCTATTCACCCGCTGACACTCCAGAGGGAAGCGCCATGTCGATCATCAGCAGCACCGGCAGCAATTCGGACAAGATCTCCAGCACCACCACCCTGAGCCAACGCCTGACCGCCGCCGTCTGCGCGTCGATTCTCGGTGCGTGCCTTGTGTATTTCGCCGGTTTCTCGCACATCGAAGCGGTACACAACGCCGCCCACGATACCCGCCACAGCGCCGCGTTCCCGTGCCACTGAGACCTGACGACATGATCAAGCGTATTGCGCAGACCGCAGGTTTCACCGGCCTTCTGGCCGCCCTGCTCCTGACGTTGCTGCAAAGCTTCTGGGTTTCGCCGCTGATTCTGCAGGCCGAAACCTTTGAGAAAGCCGAACCGGTTGCCGAAGTTCACGAACACGCCGCCGGCACCGCCGCCCACACCCACGATGCCGAAGCCTGGGAGCCGGAAGACGGCTGGCAGCGCGTGGTCTCCACCACCGGCGGCAATCTGGTGGTTGCCGTGGGTTTCGCCCTGATGCTGGCGGGCCTGTACACCCTGCGTGCGCCGACCAAGACTTCGCAAGGCCTGCTCTGGGGCCTGGCCGGTTACGCGACCTTCGTGCTCGCCCCGACCATGGGCCTGCCACCTGAGCTGCCGGGCACTGCCGCTGCGGATCTGGCCTCGCGGCAGATGTGGTGGATCGGCACTGCGGCCTCCACCGCTGTCGGCCTGGCCTTGATCGCGTTCAGCCGTAACTGGCTGATGAAGATCCTCGGCGTGGCGATCCTTGCCGTGCCGCACGTGATCGGCGCGCCGCAACCGGAAGTGCATTCGATGCTCGCCCCGGAAGCCCTCGAAGCCCAGTTCAAAATCGCTTCGCAGCTGACCAACGTCGCGTTCTGGCTGGCCCTGGGCCTGATCAGCGCCTGGTTGTTCCGCCGCAAAAGCGAAGGTCAGTACCACGCATGACCGATGACAGCGCAGCGCCGACCTTCGTGGTCGGCCTGGGCTGCCAGCGCGGCTGCCCGGCCAGCACGCTGCGTGCATTGCTTGATCAGGCGTTGCAGGCCCACCGAATTGATCTTGAGAAGGTCAAGGCGCTCGCCAGCATCGACCTCAAGCGCGATGAACCCGGTTTGCAGGAACTCGCCGCCCAGCTGGCGCTGCCGTTGCTGTATTTCAGCAGCGAGGAACTGGCCAGTTATCAGCAACGTTTGAGTCATCATTCACAGATCGCCTTCGAACGCACCGGCTGCTACGGCGTAGCGGAAAGTGCTGCTCTGGCGCTCGCCGAACAGTTGATCAGTGGCCCGGCAAAACTGCTGATTTCCCGGCAAAAGTACGCTCAGGCAACTCTGGCATTGGCCGGCGCGGCGTAAAATCCCGATAATCCCCGCTTTCGATCATGAGCATTCTTCATCTGAAAGGCTTGTGAAGCACCGCCCTGCCCCTTTTCTACAGGATCCAACGATGACCGTTTACTTCATCGGCGCCGGCCCCGGCGACCCGGAATTGATCACTGTCAAAGGCCAGCGGCTGATCCGCAGTTGCCCGGTGATCATCTACGCAGGTTCGCTGGTGCCGACGGCGGTGCTGGAAGGTCATTGCGCTGAAACCCTGGTCAACAGCGCCGAGCTGCACCTGGAACAGATCATCGACCTGATCAAGACCGCCCATGCCAAGGGCCAGGACGTGGCGCGGGTGCATTCGGGGGATCCGAGTCTGTATGGCGCCATTGGCGAGCAGATTCGTTATTTGCGCGAGCTGGATATTCCGTTCGAGATCATTCCCGGCGTGACCGCCACCGCCGCGTGCGCCGCGCTGTTGGGCGCCGAACTGACCCTGCCGGACATCTCGCAAAGCGTGATTCTGACCCGTTATGCCGACAAGACCGCGATGCCTGCCGGCGAAGAGCTCGGCAACCTGGCGCAGCACGGGGCGACCATGGCGATTCATCTGGGGGTCAATCATCTGGAGAAGATCATTGCCGAACTGCTGCCGCATTACGGCACGGATTGCCCGATCGCGGTGATTCACCGGGCGACGTGGCCGGATCAGGACTGGGTGACAGGGACGCTGGAAGATATTGCCGAGAAGGTGGCGGCGAAGGGGTTTCGGCGTACGGCGTTGATTCTGGTAGGGCGGGTGTTGGGTAGCGATCACTTTAGCGAGTCGTCGCTGTATCGCGCGGGGCATGCGCACCTGTACAGACCGTGAATGGGACGCGGAGCGTCCACGGCTGCATTCCCACGCAGAGCGTGGGAACGATCAATTGAATCTCACGCATAAAAAAACGGCGCTCACGGGGCGCCGTTTTTCATGCCGCAGCGAACACCTTAGTAGTAGGCGTTTTCTTTCTGCGTGTGGTCGGTCACGTCGCGAACGCCCTTGAGCTCCGGAATGCGCTCGAGCAAGGTGCGCTCGATGCCTTCCTTCAGGGTCACGTCCGCCTGGCCGCAGCCCTGGCAACCGCCGCCGAACTGCAGCACGGCAATGCCGTCTTCAACCACATCGATCAGGCTGACCTGACCGCCGTGGCTGGCCAGCCCCGGGTTGATTTCGGTTTGCAGGTAGTAGTTGATGCGCTCGTTGATCGGGCTGTCGGCGTTGACCATCGGGACTTTGGCGTTTGGCGCCTTGATGGTCAGCTGGCCGCCCATGCGGTCGGTGGCGTAGTCGACGACGGCATCATCGAGAAACGCTTCGCTGAACGAGTCGATGTAAGCGGTGAAGCTTTTCAGCCCCAGCGCCGTGTCTTCAGGTTTCTCTTCGCCCGGCTTGCAGTAGGCAATGCAGGTTTCGGCGTACTGGGTGCCAGGCTGGGTAATGAAAACGCGGATGCCGATGCCCGGGGTGTTCTGCTTGGAGAGCAGATCGGCCAGGTAATCATGGGCGGCGTCGGTAATGGTAATAGCGGTCATGGAGACTCCTCGCAGGCTTGAGGCGGAGTTTACGCCAATCGGCGCGCGGCACAAAGTCCTAGTATTTACGTAGGAATAGTTCGCAAATCGGCTAGGCGCCAGGTTCGCCGTCAATCCGCGCTTTAAGCCATTGATAACTGCGCTTTTCCACCCATTCGTAGCTCAGCCACGAACCGATAGCGATAGCCAGCGCACAGATGACAAACATCAAATACGGGTTGATCCCGTAGCGTCGGGCCAGATAACCGCCGGCCGACAGCACCAGCACGTGCATCAGATACACCGAGTACGAACAGTCACCCAGCAGCTTGAGCAGCCTGTTGCGCTCGACATGCCGCTCCAGCGCCATACTGGCCATGACCAGCACCGCACTGGGCACGCCCCAGTTCAGCAATCGGGGTTCCGGCGGCAGGTGATAGATCGCCAGCAACGCCGCGCCGATCCCCAATAAGGGCAGCCAAAGCGCCGGCCCGATCCAGCCGCGACGGTAAAGCATGCCGATGCCGATCCCCAGCAGGAACTCATAAACGATGTCCGAGCGATAAAACTCGCTGACCCAGCCAAACCCGGTCCAGGCCTGACACACCGCAAACAGCAGCGCCGCAACCACCAGCAAACGTACTTGCAGCCGGAACAGCAGCGCCCAGGCGAACAGCACGTAGAACAGCATTTCGTAATTCAGGGTCCAGCCGACATTCAGGGTCGGATAGATCCCGTAGCCGCCGGGGTTTTCCGTCGGGATAAACAGCAACGAAAGCAGCAAATGACTCCAGTCCACCGTCTGATCCGGCAGCAACGGTCGAGCGAACACCACCAGCAACGCCATCAGCACGGTGTAGAGCCAATACGCCGGAACAATACGGAACAGTCGATACAACAGAAACCGCGCCGGCGGCAGTGCCTTGCCTTCGGTGGACAGGAAAATCACCAGCCCGCTGATCACGAAAAAGATATCGACGCCCACGGCGCCCTTGTCGATGAACAGCTGCCCTATTGGCCCGCGCGCCTCGAAATCGAAGAAAATCTGCATGAAGTGATGGCAGACCACCGCCCACGCGGCGAGCGCTCGCAGGGCCTGCACTGAAATCAACATCGATGGCGCTCCCGATCCCGTACTTCACAGGATTGGGACAACCGCCATCGCTCAAACGATCAAAGATTCTCGTACCGGTTCATGTCCAGCACGCCCTCTTCCACCGGATCGGTTTCGTGGATGTACTGGCTCAGGTCATGGAAATAGAACCAGAACTGCGGATGGCTGCGGCGGATGCCCCAACGTTCGACGATTTTCTCGAACTGCGCCGCGTCCCTTGCACCTTCCATGGCATCGACAAACGCCGGCACCTGATCCGCCGGGATGTTGAACATGAAATTCGGGTAGCTGCTGAGCACGCCCGGATAAATCGTCAGCGTGTCCAGCCCTGGCTGATAACGCAGGGATTCACCGAGCAGGAACGCCACGTTGCTGTGGGCGCGGTTGCGCAGCAGGCTGTAGACCTCGCGTTTGCCGCTGCGGGTTTCGACCCGCAGCATCGTCGCTTCCGGCAATTGATCGATCACTTTCAGGCCCGCTGCCGGACGCGAGGTCAGGCGACTCAGCGCCTGCTCGGCGTTCTGCAGGGCCGGGTCGATGTTCGGGCGCGAGCAATAGGCATCTTCGCAGCGGTTGATCGGATCCGGACGCGCGTTGAGATCGCCGTAACGCGCCAGCAATTGCATGGCGAAATCGCGTTTCGGGTCTTTCTCGTCGAGTTTCAACGCAGTCGGCTTGTCGTCGTCGATGGCTTCGTAATCGAGCCACATCTTGAACTGGCCGCTGCTCTGGTACCAATCGTCGAGGTAACTCTCGCGGGAATCGGCAGGCATCAGGCGCAGGAAGTTCTGTTCTGCGCCGTTGCGGATCAGGTCGAAATACAGGCGCGTTTGCGCCTGATGGGAGACATTGCCGAACACATCGAAATTCACCGCCAGCTGGTAATAAGTGCGCTCCAGCAGCGGATAGTCGAACAGCCACATGGTCTGCGGCACTTCGCCGATCAAGCCTTTGGTCACCGAAGCGCTGTCGAAGTGGCGGAAGATGCTGAGCAAGGCGTTGTCGTTGCCGGCCCACAGGGTCGACCAGCTCGGCGCCGGCAGGTCGGCGTAGCTGTCACGGCGCAGGGCTTCGTATTTGTTTCGCTTGTTGCGGTAGTTGTGCCACAGGCTCAGGACACTGCCGACGTCGTCGTTCTGCCCCGGCATCGCCAGCAACGGCGTGGCCTGGCCCCGATAGTTCGGGTCGGTGATGTACAGATCATGTTCCGGCGCCTGAAACAGCGCCCAGAAGTTGTCGCGGATCACGTCGGTCGCGATCTGTCCACGGCACACCGGGCCGCGAATGAAGGTGCGCACGAAGTATTCGGCGTTATCGAGCATGAACTGATAACGCGCCTGCGCCGGGATCGCCTCGAAGGTCGCGAACGGGTTGGCCCGGCTCTGCGGCCCGTAGCCCGGCAAGGCATTGACCTGCCAGTTGCCGTTGTAGAACAGGCTTTTGACCCGCGCCATCTTCGCCGCGCTCAGCGGATAAGTGATGTGGGTCTTGTGCACGATCACGCCCTGCACCGGCCACAGGCGGTAATACACCTGGGTGCCCGGATCGTCGTTCGGGCGGCGCGTGGCGATCAGATCGATCGGCTGGCCGGTCGGCGTGCGCGAACGCACCCACTGGAAGTAATGCCCCGGCTCGCCGTCCTTGAAATAGAGGTGCGCCAGGAACCAGTGCTCGTACAGCCAGCGCCCGACCAGACTTTCCCGTGCGCCGGGCTGGTTGAGCAGGTTTTCCCACTGGACGATCTGCATCGCTTCCTTGGTGCTCGGCGCCAGACCTTGCTCGTCGATAGGTGCGCCGGACGCCAGCCAGCGTTGCAGCGTCTGGTATTGCTGATCGGTCAGACCGGTCACCGCCAGCGGCATGCCCTCTTTCGGGTGGGCGCCGGCATAGCCGTCGAATTCGGCGGGCATCGCGCACAGGTTCTCGCGGTTGAGGCCCAGCACGATGTCTTCCGGCAGTTTGGCGTTGGGGGTCAGCGGCGTTTTGTGTCCCAGTTCCAGCATGCGCGCCATCAGTGCGGCCTGACTGCCTTGGGCGTCGAGCACCGAATAGAAGTCTTTCTGCTGCCAGGCGCGTTTGCCGAAGGCGTCGTAGAACAGCCGCGTGGTCGGTGCCGCCTGGGTGCGTTCGCCATCGTAGACCGGCATCTTGCTCGCGCCACGGGCCGCGCCTTCGCCGCTGCCCAGGTTCAACTGACAGGCAGAGTCGTAGCACGCATGGCAGGCCACGCACTTCTCGGTGAAGATCGGCTGGATGTCTCGGGTGTAGGAGATAGAAGAAGAAATAGCGGGACTCTGCGCCGCCGCGCCAAAGCTTAAAAACAGCAATGCAATGCTGATGACGCGGTACGACATGTCCCTGATCCTGATCCTGAAGAAAAACGCCGCGATTCTACCGTTATGACGCCCGTACCAACATGAGCGATATTCATGCAAAAGCTCGACATGCTCTAAAACCGCACAGGTTTGTTATGATCCCGGCCCTTCGTCATGGTCTTTTTCGAGTAGTCCCAATGTCCGATCGCAGCGTTCGCCTTCAAGCTCTCAAGCAAGCTCTCAAAGAGCGCATCCTGATTCTCGACGGCGGCATGGGCACGATGATCCAGAGCTACAAGCTCGAAGAGCAGGATTATCGCGGCAAACGCTTCGCCGACTGGCCGAGCGACGTCAAGGGCAACAACGACCTGCTGGTCATTACCCGTCCTGACGTGATCGGCGGTATCGAGAAAGCCTACCTGGATGCCGGCGCCGACATCCTCGAGACCAACACCTTCAACGCCACCCGCATTTCCATGGCTGACTACGGCATGGAAGAACTGGCCTACGAACTCAACGTAGAAGGCGCACGACTGGCGCGCAAGGTCGCTGACGCCAAGACCGCCGAGAACCCGGACAAGCCGCGTTTCGTCGCCGGCGTGCTCGGCCCGACCAGCCGCACCTGCTCGCTGTCGCCGGACGTCAACAACCCGGGCTATCGCAACGTCACCTTCGATGAGCTGGTGGAAAACTACACCGAGGCCACCAAAGGCCTGATCGAGGGCGGCGCCGACCTGATCCTGATCGAAACCATCTTCGACACCCTCAACGCCAAAGCCGCGATCTTCGCCGTGCAAGGCGTGTTCGAAGAACTGGGCTTCGAGTTGCCGATCATGATCTCCGGCACCATCACCGACGCCTCCGGCCGGACCCTGTCGGGCCAGACCACCGAAGCGTTCTGGAACTCCGTGGCCCACGCCAAGCCGATTTCGGTGGGCCTGAACTGCGCCCTCGGCGCCCGCGAACTGCGTCCGTACCTGGAAGAGCTGTCGGACAAGGCCAGCACCCACGTATCTGCGCACCCGAACGCCGGCCTGCCGAACGAATTCGGCGAGTACGACGAGCTGCCGGTGGACACCGCCAAAGTCATCGAAGAATTCGCCCAGAGCGGTTTCCTCAACATTGTCGGCGGTTGCTGCGGCACCACGCCGGGCCATATCGAAGCCATCGCCAAAGCTGTCGCCGGTTACGCGCCACGGCAGATTCCGGACATTCCCAAGGCCTGCCGCCTGTCGGGTCTGGAACCGTTCACCATTGATCGCAGCTCATTGTTCGTCAACGTCGGCGAGCGGACCAACATCACCGGTTCCGCAAAATTCGCCCGCCTGATCCGTGAAGACAACTACACCGAAGCCCTGGAAGTCGCCCTGCAACAGGTCGAGGCCGGCGCCCAGGTGATCGACATCAACATGGACGAGGGGATGCTCGATTCGAAGAAGGCCATGGTGACCTTCCTCAATCTGATTGCCGGCGAGCCGGACATCTCCCGCGTACCGATCATGATCGACTCCTCGAAGTGGGAAGTGATCGAAGCCGGCCTCAAGTGCATTCAGGGCAAGGGCATCGTCAACTCGATCAGCATGAAAGAAGGCGTCGAGCAGTTCATCCACCACGCCAAACTGTGCAAGCGCTACGGCGCCGCCGTGGTGGTGATGGCGTTCGACGAAGCCGGCCAGGCCGATACCGAAGCGCGCAAGAAAGAAATCTGCAAACGCTCCTACGACATTCTGGTCAACGAAGTCGGCTTCCCGCCGGAAGACATCATCTTCGACCCGAACATCTTCGCCGTAGCCACCGGCATCGAAGAACACAACAACTACGCTGTGGACTTCATCAACGCCTGTGCCTACATCCGCGACGAGCTGCCGTACGCCCTGAGCTCCGGCGGTGTGTCCAACGTGTCGTTCTCGTTCCGTGGCAACAACCCGGTGCGCGAGGCGATTCACTCGGTATTCCTGCTGTACGCGATCCGCGCCGGTCTGACGATGGGCATCGTCAACGCCGGTCAGCTGGAGATCTACGACCAGATCCCGCAGGAACTGCGCGACGCCGTTGAAGACGTGATCCTCAACCGCACGCCGGAAGGCACCGACGCCCTCCTCGCCATCGCCGACAAGTACAAGGGCGACGGCAGCGTCAAGGAAGCCGAGACCGAAGAATGGCGCAGCTGGGACGTCAACAAACGTCTGGAGCATGCGCTGGTCAAGGGCATCACCACCCACATCGTCGAAGACACCGAAGAATCCCGTCAGTCGTTCGCCCGCCCGATCGAAGTGATCGAAGGCCCGCTGATGTCCGGCATGAACATCGTCGGCGACCTGTTCGGGGCCGGCAAAATGTTCCTGCCACAGGTGGTGAAATCCGCCCGTGTGATGAAACAGGCCGTGGCCCACTTGATCCCGTTCATCGAACTGGAAAAAGGCGACAAGCCGGAAGCCAAGGGCAAGATCCTGATGGCCACCGTGAAAGGCGACGTGCACGACATCGGCAAGAACATCGTCGGCGTGGTGCTGGGTTGCAACGGCTATGACATCGTCGACCTCGGCGTGATGGTCCCGGCCGAGAAAATCCTGCAGGTGGCCAAGGAGCAGAAGTGCGACATCATCGGTCTGTCCGGCCTGATCACCCCGTCGCTGGATGAAATGGTCCACGTGGCCCGCGAGATGCAGCGCCAGGACTTCCACCTGCCGCTGATGATCGGCGGCGCGACCACCTCCAAAGCGCACACGGCGGTGAAGATCGAGCCGAAGTACAGCAATGACGCGGTGGTCTACGTGACCGACGCCTCCCGCGCCGTGGGCGTGGCGACACAGCTGCTGTCCAAGGAACTGAAAGCCGGTTTCGTCCAGAAGACTCGCGAAGAGTACATCGACGTCCGCGAACGCACCGCCAACCGCAGCGCCCGTACCGAACGCCTGAGCTACGCCGCTTCGATCGCAAAAAAACCCCAGTTCGACTGGGCCTCTTACACTCCGGTCAAACCGACCTTCACCGGCACCCGCGTGCTGGACAACATCGACCTCAACGTACTGGCCGAATACATCGACTGGACGCCGTTCTTCATCTCCTGGGATCTGGCCGGCAAGTTCCCGCGCATCCTTGAAGACGAAGTGGTCGGTGAAGCGGCAACCTCGCTGTACAAGGACGCCCGCGAGATGCTGACCAAGCTGATCGATGAGAAGCTGATCAGCGCCCGTGCGGTGTTCGGCTTCTGGCCGGCCAATCAGGTGCATGACGACGATATCGAGCTGTACGGCGATGACGGCAAGCCAATGGCGCGCCTGCATCACCTGCGTCAGCAGATCATCAAGACCGACGGCAAACCGAACTTCTCGCTGGCCGACTTCGTCGCGCCGAAGGACAGCGAAGTGACCGACTACGTCGGTGGTTTCATCACCACCGCTGGCATCGGTGCCGAAGAAGTGGCCAAGGCTTATCAGGACGCTGGCGACGATTACAACTCGATCATGGTCAAGGCTCTTGCAGACCGTCTCGCCGAGGCGTGCGCCGAGTGGTTGCACCAGCAGGTGCGTAAAGAGCACTGGGGTTACGCCAAGGATGAAGCTCTCGACAACGAGGCGCTGATCAAAGAGCAGTACTCCGGCATCCGCCCTGCTCCCGGCTACCCGGCGTGCCCGGATCACACCGAGAAGGCCACGCTGTTCGCCCTGCTCGACCCTGAGGCCCAGGAAATGCGCGCCGGTCGCAGCGGCGTGTTCCTCACCGAGCACTACGCGATGTTCCCGGCGGCAGCGGTCAGCGGCTGGTACTTCGCCCATCCGCAGGCGCAGTATTTTGCCGTGGGCAAAATCGACAAGGATCAGGTGCAGAGCTACACCTCGCGCAAAGGCCAGGAACTGAGCCTGACCGAACGCTGGCTGGCGCCGAACCTCGGCTACGACAACTGATTGACGCAATAGAGCCCCTGTCTCGGATGCACTGAGACAGGGGCTCGACTCCGTGACGCTCAGGTTACCTGACGTCCTCCTCTGGTTCGGACTCGCTGCCGGACCAGTCAACAAACTGATCGAATTCGGTATCGGTAAGCCAAAAATCGAGCGTCTCCCGCTTGATACCCAAAACCTGCTCACCACCCACTCTGTCGAGATGAGCCCTGAGTCGAATCAGACTGTCCGTCATCAAGGAACGCCAGTTGGGCGACATTCGCGTACCCGCCAGCAAAACGTCGTGGTTTCCGTCGAACGCCCTTGGCGGAATCTCTCTTATCGGGTTGTCTTCCAGGTTCAGCGAAAGCAGACGCTCAGCCTGCAACACACCTTCCGGCCACTCGCGCAAGTCATTGCCATTCAAATGAAGGACTTCCAGTGTTGCGCTAACAGGCCCGTTGAACTGCCTCATATGATTGAAGCTCAACTCCAGCCAGCGCAACGCCGGTAATTGCTCGGCCGTGACTCCATTGAAAACCGTCAGACGGTTGTAGTTCAGCTTCAGCCATTTGAGCCGCGGCATGGGACCCAATGCGTCGACAAGAGCCGGGAAATCGTTGAACCGGTTACCGATGAGCCCCAGTTCTTCCAGTCGCTCCATGCCAGCAATGACCGACGGCACTGTACTCAGCTCGTTGAGACCAAGATCCAGCCAGCGTATCCGGGAAAAAGCCTGAAGAAACTCTTGAGCGTCTGCTCCGCTCAAACCGAGCCCCCTCAGGCTAAGCCCTTCCACGTGTGCAAACTCTGGAGACAGTCGAGGCAGTGTTCCCAATCTGGAGATATTGGCCAGATCCAGCGTTCGATCGCTACGCGCCGACGCCCCCAGCAGCCCCTTCCTCCAGCACTCCATGATTCTGAGCGAGGCCTCCCGGCGACCCTGTGACGTCGACCAGTGCCCTCCAAAAAGTGTGTTTCCTGATCGACGCGTAAAGATCCAGCCATTGAGCTGGCGTGTCATTGACTCCAATCTCTGATTCCAGTCTTCGATCCGCGCATTAACCTGTTCGACGCTTGCGTCCTGCAATAAACCCTCGACCACTTCCTCGGCCTTTTCTTCGGTCAGGGATGGATGCACCCTGCGCAAACGCCGGGTAAACGCCGGAACATGATCCGTGAATGGTATTGGCGCGGGTATACGCAGCAACCGGCCAGCCACCAGAGTGCCGTTCTCTAGCGGCCGACTGTCCTGCTCGGGCACATCTTCGAGCATGAATTGCGCCAGCGACCCCTGCGGCAGATCCAGCGCCAGTTCGCATCGCTGCTGCGCGACACGCAACTGCAAGCGTGCGTCATCGGTCAGTGGCGTCCCTGTCAGATTCATGTTCAGCACCCACTCATCGCGGGCCAGGGCCTGCCGTGGAATGTCGGAAATCAACGTATTACTCAGGTCCAGCCATCTCAGGTTGCGCAGATTGTCAGCGCCGAGCGGCCATTCCTGAAGACGCGTCCCCTTCAAATTGAGCAATTCGAGACGCCACATCCCGGTGACATCCAGGCGACTCACGGGATTGTCGGAAAGGTCCAGCTCAAGCAGCCGTGCAGAGCACTCCCGAGGGATCGGGTTGGTGACCAGGTGGTTGCCACTGAGGTCGAGGAATTCAAGTTCGGGAAAATTGCGCAGGAATCCGCGCATCTGTCCGAGGGTGGCGTGGGGCGCTTGAAGTCGCATCACCGTGACATGGGAGAAATCCGCCGAGAAACCAGGCAATGCTTCATCAGTGGCCAGATCCAGGTGGCGCAACGTCGGGTTTTCTTCGGCGAATGGCCTTTTTCGCCAGCACCTTTTGAGGCGGGTCGCGATCCGGTCTTTTTGCGCCCGGTTCGGTCCGGTATTGGCCCAATGGTCCAGGGTTTGTTCAAGCTCAAGCCATTGATGCCTCAGATCCTCCAGCAATTGAAGAATGTGCGCATCGCTTTTGCCTGTCCGAATCATCTTCAGGAGCACGCCGTTGGCCCTGGAAATGCTCAGATCCGGATAAAGGCTGAGCAATCTCACGACCAGCGAAGGATTCAGACCGGAGAGCCCGACCGCTCCTTCGCCGCTCGCGTAGTAGCCCACCAGATGCTCTCTGATCCGCTGCGGTGGCTTGAACTTGAGTGTCCTGCGGCCGTGCAGCGCTAGCATCGTGGCCGTATCGCCGGCATGCTCGGTAGCGTAAGCAGTGATGGCTCGCTGAAGATCACTCCCGCGGGCGGCTTCAGACAAGCCGAGGGCCTTTCGAAAGGGCTCGGGCAGCAGGCGCAAGACCGAAGCGTAAAAACCGTTTCCCGAGACCGGCAGCTCATTGAGCGCGACACCATGTTCATTGAATGCCTGATAGACCGGCCCCTTCTTGACCACGCTGCCTCGCACAGTCGCGGTTTCGCGACCGATGGAATCGATCTGTCTGCCATCGACGCGGCCCTCACGGATATCGAGCTGCATATCAGCGGACCACCCAGGCAACTTGCTCAAAGTGTGCAGGGCAAGACGACGTGTGTCAGCCGACATCATGTGCTCCATGTGCAGCCCGGCAAGCGCGCGAACCAGTCGACCGCGCCGCGCATACCATCGCGCCTCCTCCAGCATTGCGTCCGGCATACGCCCGGTGCTGTACAAAATCGCCATGTCGTCAGCGTTGACGTGGCGAAGAATCTCTTGCGCCGCGGCGTCGCTGAGTCCGGCGTAAGCGCGCTGCAACCTGTCAACCATGGGATCCGCGATGGCACTGCCCTGGTACAGGCTTTCGAACAGCGTCGAACGATTCGTCCGGGCGTAATCGGCCAGCAGATCCCGAAAAGCCTGAGGTCGCCATACCCGGTCACCTGCCTCCTTGTCACCGAATAACGCGGATATCTCGGACTCATCGAGGGCAGACAGGATTCTGGCGGGTAACTCACCATTGAGCACATGGCTGCAGCTCAGCCGGATCGGTGGTTTATTCGCCACCTCCTCCATTGGATGTTCCGAACCATAACGGGTGGAAGGCCCGGTAAAGTCGGGGGTGTCATAGACCTTCAAAGTGCGCCCGACAGGCCAGCCCGGCAGTTCGATGATCAAGGGCAAGGCGTGTAAATAGCGATGATCGATGTCCAGATCGCCTGCCAATTGCTCGATGACTTGCACAACACCACGATCAGTATCGAACAGTCGCAAGGCATCCATGAGTTCCGGAGGCGGCGAAAGATTATCCATGTGCATCTTGCGTAACGCGTTGTCGCTGACCCCGCTGATCTCACCGATCGTGAGAAGTTGTTCGTCTGTATACGCTTCAGTGATGTGTCCGATGCGCCGCAACAAGGTCTGCCGACTCCATTTCAGCGGGTTCTCGAGCGTATGGCGCCACGCTCCCGCCGCGTTGTGAGTCAGGACAGGCTGGTACGCATGCGGATTGTCGGGGTGCCTGATACACCAGCGCCCCAGCGCCCGGTCATACACCTGCTCATAGGTCTTGCCCTCGATCCGAATGAAGTGTCTGCCCTGTATCTCGTAACGCCCCAACGCATCGGGCCGGACACCTGGATCGAAGCGGACCGTGCTTTCATATCCTCCGAGATCGGACTTTCTCAATCGCGCATGGCCATCAGGACGCGTGACGGGATGCAGATCCTCGATAACCGGGGCAGCATCGACCGGCTTCAGTCGGGCCGCCCCCTTTGCCACGCCTCCCATCAAAGCGATCAACGCCAGATTGCTTGCAATATCCACCAGATGCGCGGTGGCAGCCTGTCGATCCCCTTCGCTCCACTCGATCACGCCCTCGATGGACTCTTCCAGAAGCTGGCAAGCCATGACCCCCATCATCACTTCGCCCAGCACGGGCACAAGCATCGAAACCGTGTTCAACACGAGCATGCCGCTGTTCAGCAATTTCGCGAACAGCGCCTTGCGAGCATTTGCATCGACATCCTCCACGGGCACGGCGTAACTGCGTGCATCTTCAAGCAGTTGCTCGCGATGACGTTCGAACAGGTAATCCCACAGGTCGATGTTGTCATCCCAGAAGCGCTGCCCCTTGAACGGCATGTTGACCGGGGCGAGAAACGGATCCTGGTTGGCAACCTGTCTGATCGCGGGCGCGGGTGGCACCAGATCGACAAGTGGGTTTGGTAAAGGGCTCAGCCCGTTGATCCAGTCATTGATCCGGGCAAGATAAGACGTGACCCTGCTGCTGAACGAGGCATCCGGTGCATTGTCAGTGAACTGACTGAAGTAGTACGCACGGTCGGCATAGGCTACGAATCTGCTGAAAAATCGTTGATATTGCGTCGGCGAGCCGTCATCGGACGACGCGCTTTTCCGGGCCGTGAATCGCCGTTTGAGGGAGGCTTCGAGTTGCCAGGTCTTGTATCGCTTCAGGGGGTGATGCGGATCATCGGGAATGTACAGAATCAGTTCTTCAGGGTCCTCGAACCTCTCACTGATTGCGAACCACAGACAACCGGTCAGGCGACGCCTCATCAGGCTCATTTCACAGAACCAGATACGCCGGCCGCCAAGCAGGGGCTGGCGCTCCCCATCGAGGATTTCCTGGATCGATGCATGATCCGCAGGCTCGATATCTCCTTGCAGCAGTGCCTGCTCGGCGGCCGCACGCAAGGCTGCTCTGCGCGCCGTGGTGAATAGTTCACGCAGGGTTTGATGGGCTGGCTGATTTTCGGAATACAGATAATGCTTGAGGTATCGCTGGTACTGGCCGCCAATGTCCAGCGCGCGGCAGGCGACCATGAATTGCCGGACGGACATCGAAGTGCGCACAGCCTTGAAAGTCCCCGCCGGCAATCGGGCGAGAAATCCCGACCGCTTGTGAAACGCACCGCTCTCACATTCGGCCGCTTCGAAATTGTGCAGCGCGGCTTCCAGCAATGACATTTTCGACACCTCGAAGGTGCCGATCTCCGTGGACCATATTCCTGCATTGATCGGTTGAATCAGCTGCAAAAACGTGTCTTCGACATCCAGTTCGACATTGAAACGATCCTTGAGCATCGCGCACAGCAGGGTTTTGCCAAACGCATGGATGCCCTGCATGTCGGCCAACGCGTGGTCCAATCGTGTCTGGGCGCGAAAGCTCGCCGTAAAACTCTCGTTCAGAACATTGCGTTGTCCAGACGAGGCCTTCCGATACCAGTCCGGCAAAATGGCATTGGCGTTTCTCAACGACGCACGACGATGGGAAGCAGCCTCCGTCAGCCAGTCGGGAATGGATTGTTCGAGCATTGCTGCGTGAATGCTTTGGGTGACGTGCTGGCGTGAAGGCTTGACGCTGCTCGAATCCGGCTGAAAGGTTTCAGACATGCTCTCGTTCCTTGGAATGAAAGCATCAGAACACCATGCCAGGCGAACCGGACTGCGTTAGATAGTTATCGCGACGGGCGACGATTTGTTGCCATGGATTTCTTCTGGCGTGACCGGCTCCGCACGATTCGCAGGATTGGCTAAGCTCAAGAGGTACACTTTTCAGACGAGGGATTTATGGACGATCCAGTCGACAACAAGCCACCGACCTTCTGGCAGATGCTGCACAGCGTCATGGCGGCGGCGTTCGGGGTGCAGAGCGGCAAGAACCGGGCAAGGGACTTCACCCACGGCAAGCCCAGCCATTTCATCTTTCTGGGCATCGCGTTCACGGCGGTGTTCGCCCTGACGCTGTTCGGCATTGTGCAACTGGTGGTGCATCTGGCGGGCGTCTGACGGCTTAATGCATCAGGGTCTGCAGATTGAACGGGTAGCGATACGACACCGGACGGCCCTTCGCCGAGAGCTTGCGAAAGTGCACGCCGTAGTCCGGCGAGGCGCCCATGGCAAGGATTCGCCGGGCATGATCCCTGTCGATCAGTTGCAGCAACGGAATCTGCCGGTCACGGCCGCCATACTGATTCAGATCGACGCCTTGCGCATGATCATGCAGCTCGACCAATGCCCAGCCACCCAAAGTGAAATGGCCGCCGAGCAATGCGCTCAGGCGCCCGTCGACCACCGCCTGCAACGCTTCGGGCGAAGTGTTGACCGCACTGAACAGCACGTCCTTGCCCGGCACCTTGCCGGCCTCGGACGCGGCACGCATCGCGCCGAAGGCCATTTCATCATTGGCTGCCCATACCAATGAAACGTCGGGATAGCGGACCAGCAACTGCTTCGCCTGCTCGTAAGCCCGTTGCTGGGTCCAGCCGCCATAGACCAATTGCCGCAAACGCACCTGCGGATTCTCCGCCAGCGCTCGCTGCATGCCCTTTTCGCGCAATTGCGCCGATGGCGTGATCTTGAGGCCGGAAAACGCCAGCAGATCGATGCTTTCACCGGGCGCCACGGGCGGATGCAGGCGAATCAGCTCCTTCATCATCAGGTAGCCGCCCTCCTCGTCGTTGGGCACCAGGCTGCCTATCCGATCCGCGGCCTCTGTCACCAGCGCCTGCTGGTTGGGCGTCAGACCCGAGTTGACAATAAAAAGCTTCACCCCGCTGCCATTGGCCATCCGCAGAATCTGCGGTGCCACGTACTGTTCGTTGACGAAAACCAGATAATCCGGGCGCTCAGGCCCCTGCAGGGCCAGTCGCGCCTGCGCCAGGGTCAATTCCGGCTGGCGCTGGGCGTAGAGAATGCGCAGGTCGATGCCCAGGTCCCGGGCGGCAGCCTGCATGAATTGCGAGTAGCTGACCCAGAACGCTTCCTGCGTCGAGCCGGGATTCAGGAACAGCACCGACTCTGCACGCGCGCAGGTACCGAAAACCGCGCCGAACAGCAGCAGGCTGAGTTGGAAAAGCTTGAACATGAATCATCCGGGCCCAAGGAAAAATGGCCGCGCATTATAGCCATTGATCACCTGGCCTTTGGCGCTTGATCCCGCCTTTTGTCCGACAATCGTCGCAAGCGGGGCCCGGACGAGTCGTTTTACTGATGGCTGACCCAGAACACCGCCGTTCCAACGACCAGAATGATCAGGAACAGAATGGCCCATGCATCGACACTGCTATCGCTTTTCCTTGCCTTGGTTGGGTTGCTCATTGCATCGCCTCTTGTCGGTTTTATCGGTGATTGCAGAAAGACTCGACCACAGTTAAGACGATGATTGTCCGCACGACAAATGTGGGTTAGGTGAAAGGAATTCTCGTTAGGCGTTTTGGTTCTTTCCATATACTCAAACATCACTTTTGCGCATAACTGCAAACGGGTATATTGCCCCGGCTCCGTCAGGGAGTGCGCGGCCGTGCGCGCAGAATTGCAGAGGAACCATCGGACTCCAGCAAGCGAAAACGCAGCGTTTTCCGAGTGGCCAAAGCCTGAGAACAGGACTTATATGTACGTATACGACGAGTACGATCAGCGGATCATCGAGGACCGCGTCAAGCAGTTCCGTGATCAGACCCGACGCTATCTGGCAGGTGAGCTGAGCGAAGAAGAATTCCGCCCCCTGCGCCTGCAAAATGGCCTGTACATCCAGCGTTTCGCGCCGATGTTGCGCGTGGCGGTGCCTTACGGCCAGCTGACTTCGCGTCAGACGCGCATGATGGCAAAAATCGCCCGCGACTATGACAAGGGCTACGCCCACATCAGCACGCGGCAGAACGTGCAGTTCAACTGGCCGGCGGTCGAAGACATCCCGGACATCCTCGCGGAACTGGCCACCGTGCAGATGCACGCCATCCAGACCAGCGGCAACTGCCTGCGCAACGTCACTACTGACCAGTTCGCCGGTGTTGCAGCCGACGAGTTGATCGACCCGCGTCCGTGGTGCGAAATCGTTCGTCAGTGGACGACCTTCCACCCGGAATTCGCTTACTTGCCGCGTAAGTTCAAGATCGCCGTCAACGGTTCGACCTCCGACCGTGCGGCCATCGAAGTTCACGACATCGGCCTTGAGCCGGTCCATAACGCTGCTGGCGAACTCGGTTTCCGCGTGCTGGTCGGCGGTGGTCTGGGTCGTACCCCGGTGGTCGGCGCATTCATCAACGAATTCCTGCCATGGCAGGACCTGTTGAGCTACCTCGACGCGATCCTGCGGGTCTACAACCGCTACGGCCGTCGTGACAACAAATACAAGGCGCGGATCAAGATCCTCGTCAAAGCGCTGACTCCAGAAGTCTTCGCCCAGAAAGTCGATGCCGAGATGGAACACCTGCGCGGCGGCCAGACCACGCTGACCGAAGCCGAAGTTCATCGCGTCGCCAAACACTTCGTCGACCCGGACTACAAGGCGCTGAGCAATCAAGACGCCGAACTGGCCGCCCTCGACAAGGAGCATCCGGGCTTCGCCCGCTGGCGTACCCGCAACACCCTGGCGCACAAGAAGCCGGGGTATGTGGCCGTGACCCTGTCCTTGAAGCCGACCGGCGTTGCACCGGGCGACATCACCGACAAGCAGCTCGACGCCGTCGCCGATCTGGCGGACCGCTACAGCTTCGGTCAACTGCGCACCTCCCACGAGCAGAACATCATTCTGGCCGACGTCGAGCAGAGCCAGCTGTTCACCCTGTGGGGCGAACTGCGTGAAGGTGGCTTCGCCACGCCGAACATCGGCCTGCTGACCGACATCATCTGCTGCCCTGGCGGTGATTTCTGCTCCCTGGCCAACGCCAAGTCGATCCCGATCGCCGAATCGATCCAGCGCCGTTTCGACGACCTGGACTACCTGTTCGACATCGGTGAACTGGACCTGAACATCTCCGGCTGCATGAACGCCTGCGGTCACCACCACGTCGGCCACATCGGCATTCTGGGCGTGGACAAGAAAGGTGAAGAGTTCTACCAGGTCTCGCTCGGTGGCAGCGCCAGCCGTGACGCCAGCCTGGGCAAGATCCTCGGCCCGTCTTTCGCTCAGGAAGACATGCCGGACGTGATCTCCAAACTGATCGACGTGTACGTGGAACAGCGAACCGAAGACGAGCGTTTCATCGACACCTACCAGCGTATTGGCATCGACCTCTTCAAGGAACGCGTCTATGCAGCGAATCATTAAGAACAACGAGGTCGTCGACGAAACCTGGCACCTGCTGCCCAAGGATTTCAACATCGACGAAATCAGCAACTGCGACGACCTGATCGTCCCGCTGCAGCTGTGGCGTGAACACGCCCGCATGCTCAAGGCCCGCGACGGCGGTCTGGGTGTGTGGCTGGACGCCGACGAAGAAGCCGAAGAGATCGGTGACGACGTGCACGAGTTCCAGGTAATTGCCCTGAACTTCCCGGCGTTCACCGATGGCCGCAACTACTCCAACGCCCGCCTGCTGCGGGACCGCTACGGTTTCAAAGGTGAACTGCGGGCGATTGGCGACGTGCTGCGCGACCAGCTGTTCTACATGCGCCGTTGCGGTTTCGATGCCTTCGCCCTGCGCGCGGACAAAGACCCGTACGACGCCCTTGAAAGCCTCAAGGACTTCTCGGTGACCTATCAGGCCGCCACTGACGAACCGCTGCCGCTGTTCCGTCGCCGCTGATCGTACGTCTACCTCGAGCCCGCATCGGCGGGCTCGAGGTCGCCGCTTTATCCCTCTCTCGTTCCCAGTCTGCCGGGCCCCGGCGTGACCGGCAACGTCAAACCCGGATGCCTCGCCAGCGCCGCATTGGTCAGCTGTTTGCGCAGTTCCAGGCTTTCATTCCTGAAGTTGTCGAAGATCGTCGTCATTTGCTGACTGGCTGCTTCACGGGACAGTCCGACCTGCGCTTCCAGGCGCGCGAACGCGTGAGCACTGCGATCCAGAACGCTGGTAAACGCATCCTGGCGTGTCGCCAGCAAATACTCGGCCCAGAACTCCTGCCTGCTGACTGACTCCGAGAGTTGCGCCGTCTGCTCGGCCCTGACGACCTCCAGATAGGCGTGATCGATCTGCGCGTCCGTCACCTCGGCATCCAGTGGCACATTCAGCTCTGTGGGTTGTGCCGGCAACGCCAGGCGCTGCGCCAGTCGCACCCGATAAATCAGGCTGATATCCAGTGCCTGGCGCTGAGTGAAATTTCCTGCGCGGGATCGGCGCGCGATATCGAGCAACGCCTGTTTTTCTACCTGCTGCAACCGAAACAGCCCGCGCAAGAGACGAACCAGATCGCCTTCGAGTGTCTGGGTACCGGTGCGGGCCGCCGCCGCTGCCCGATAACATAGAACCCTGACCTCCAGATCGCTGAACAGTCCCGCAACATTGGGCGCACTGACCCAGCCTGTGCGGGCCATGCGAAACAGCGCGCGACGCAACGAATCATCCTCACAGGCCGCTTCCAGCACATTCCATACCCGCTGCCCGAGCTGTTCGCGGGTTCTGGTGTAATCGGCCGTTTCACGCAGTTGCATGAGCACTTCAAAAAAATCCCGGGAATCCGGGTCAGCCGACAGTGACGACAACACTTGCTTGGCCCGACCGATCTCCACCGTCGGCAAGCCGTTTACCCATCCCGCCCCTTCCCGGTCACCGGCCAGTCGTGCGGTGCTGGTGTACTCGGTGGTGATGACGCCCAGACTTATGCCTTGTGACTGTTGGTACGCAGCAATGGCTTGCAGGCTCTCGGTCGACAGCGGATTGCCATCGATCGTGGTGCCGCGATTCAGTACAGCGCGGGAGGTGAACACGGACGTCGGGATCTCGACAATCCTGTTGTTGCGCAGATCCAGAGATTCCAGATGCGCAAGCGCATCGGTATTTCCGGGCCATTCGGTGATGCCGGTGTTTCGCAGGCTCAAGTGGCGCAATTTGCGCATCGCACTGACGTCCGGAGTGCGCCCCAGGAGGGGGTTGAAGCCCAGATCCAGTGTGCGCAGGTGATGCTTGCCGGCCAGCTCTACAATCGTCTGCTGAGTAAGCCGGATACGGTTGTTGCTCAGATCCAGACCTGTCAGCCCCGGCATGTCCCCGATCGCGACAGGGATGCGTGTCAGTCCGTTACCTGACAGGTTCAGCACCCTGAGTCCGGGAAAATTGCGTAGAAACGTATTCAGACCTGCACTGGCGCCCACGCCGCTCATTTCCAGCGCGGTGATGTGGGAAAAATCGCCGATAAGAACCGGCATCTGCCCTAACGGCACCGCATCGAGCGTCAGGCTGTAGGTCGGATGCCCCGAGTGCGCCGTGTGACGGGTTTCCTTGCGCCACGCGCGCAAAATGGCTTGCATTGCCCGCGCCTTGCTATGGGCGGGGACCTTGAGCCTCGGACCTTCCTCACCCTGATGATACGTATCGCGGTGGGTCCAGCGCTCCAGGGTTTCCACCATCGTCCTGTATTGCTCGCGCAACCGTTCAAGCGACCTGATGGCCAATACTTCGTCGGCGCCCAGTGAGGTCACGAAACGTTTGATCTGTGCGGTTGATTGAGTCGGATACAACTCCTGCGCCCGACGCACGAGCGCGGGCGAAACGCCCTGAGAAGGGCTTGAAGGTGCCGATTGCTCGACGGTGACCTGTTCGATCCGCTGATCTGCCAGCCCCATCGGGGAGCGGTAACTCGAGCGTGCCGGTGCAATTTCCAGCACCTTGGCGAAGGCTTCGCGCCGCTGCAGCGCCAATGCGGTGATTTTCTCCCGCAAGCCCGTGCCGTCGACGTCCGTTTCAACGCCGATGGCCTTGCGACTGTGGGCCGGAAGGCTTTCCCACAGTGCCTGGAAAAAATTCGCACGGGTGCGTGACGGATGACTGGAGACGCTATTGCTGCGCGCATCCTGAACCTGATAGCGCTCGGCATAGGCTTCGACGAGCACTTTGTGTGGGGCATCGCTCGGGCCAACGACGGCCCGCTGATCGGCATACACACCCCAGTCCAGAATTTCGACAAATACATCGCCCGGCCAGCCCGGCAAATGGCTCAAGGTGTCGAGTACCAGCATGTCGGCATCGCGCCCACTGGCGGCGTCCAGATATAACCCCTCGTACGCGCGATTCAATCGCTGGACCTGCTGATAGCGCCTGGCTTCCTCGGCCAGACGCAACGGTACGATGCCGGATTCAAGCTGCGCCCACTCACGCGCATCGGCATGTTGCACCAGTTCGTCGGCGACACTGGCTGAAAGCCCCGGGAATGCCTTGATGATCGGCTCGCCTCTGGAAAGCTCACAGACGTCGGTTCGCCGGAACAACCGGTCCATCATCGCCATGCGCATACGCGGCGCCAGCCCGGCAATATGTTTGCCCAATAACGCTATCTGGTTTTTCGACTCCACAGTGGCCGAGCCCAGCAAGTGTGAACGCTCACTGTCGCTGAGTGCTGCCAGAACAGGGGTATAAAACTGGCCGTTGCGCAGCGCGTCCTCTGTGAGGTTGACCTGGCGGACAGCCTCGTCTGCGCCATAGCGTGTCACTTCATTACCAAAGATGTCTTTCACAATGACTGCCATGTCCTGTGGCCAGCGACCTGCTCCTGTCAGCAAATACAGTTGCAGATCGGCATCCGCCAGCGGCGCAGATGCGGGCGTATCAATTTGCGTCATGAACTGGCTGACGTCGGAGTCGGCACGAAAGCGTCTCACCGAGTCAGTGAGCATCGCCATAGGCTTGCCGCGTTCAACGAACAGTTTGCGCATGGCTGCCTGGCCGATCCCGCTTACTGCAATGGCTTGCAAGGCACGGGGGTCTGAAATCTTTTCTTCACGAAAACCCAGGCGACGGAACAAGGTCAACGAACTCCACTCGTGAGGCAATTCGGAGTCATGACGCCAGGCGCCAGCTCCATTGGTCTCAAGCAATGGTGAATAACGCCCGGGCAATTGCGGGTCATGGACCTCCCACAAACCGGTGCCGGTAACCGGACGCACCGCGTACGCATTGGCACCCAGTGGCAAATAGCGGTTGTCTGCGCGCCATACCAGCCCTTGCGCATCCGCAGCAAAACTGCGCGGCAAAGACTCGCGCTGGCGGTAAGCCGTCATGTCCGGATTCCACAGGCGATAAGACATTGGCCCAACTGGTACCCGCCGTAGTCCCTGCATGAAACTTGACGAGCGCACGACGGTGTAAGCCTTACCCACCGCGACACCGCCGGCAGCGAAACCCGCCATGAGGATCAGATTCTCAAGCGTGTCGAACAGGCAATCGGTGGCATGTTCCTGATCACCGTGGGCCCAACTGTCGATGCCCTCGTAGATCTGACCGAGCAACTGTATTCCGGCGACGGCACAAATGACCTCACCGAGAACCGGCACGAAGGACACAAAGAACAACAGCGTATTCAGCCCGATGGCTTTATAGGACTCTTGCCTGGCAAGGCGGGTTTTCTCATCTTCATCATCCGTCGGCACTACCAGCAGGCGAGTATCGGCCCGAACCTGCGCCGCGCGGTGCTGGAAGATCGCGAGAAACAGGTTGTGTCTTGCGTCACCCTGGAGATCGAGCCCTGTCAGCGGAAGGAAGGTCGTGGAAACGGGAAACTGGTTCGGTCGCGCTTTCAACAAACGTACATCGAGTCCGTTAAGGAAAACCGAGCGATCCTTCATCGGGATGAAGCGCGTGAAAAAACTGCGAAACTGCGAGCCGCGTAAACGCCCGCTCAACTCGACCTCGAACTTCTGGAAACTGGGATACTCTTTGAGAGGATGATCGGGATCACCAGGCATATAGATCACACAACGGTAATCGCCATCCGCATGTTCGCTGACCGGGCCGATGAACATCGGCCCTCTGAGCTGCACCTCAAGCATTTCAAGGCTTTGATAACCCAGGGTGTTGTTGCCCAGTGTGATTGAAGAATCCGAGTTCTTGACCGACTCAAGCATGCGGTACACATCCAGACTGATATGGCCACGCATGTAAGCGATATGCCGCTCGACATCAAACTGGTCTCTGGAACAGGCAACAGACGATTCCTGCAAACTGGCGACTTGGCTATCAGTGCCGAAGAAATCCCCCACGTGCTGTTGATATTGCTTACCGAGATCCAGATAACGACAAAGTCTGGCAAACTCGTGAGGTTGTATCGACAACACCTTATTGTTTCGCCCGGTTATCCGCTGCGGGATATACAGCAATGAACTCTCGTGATAGGTGCTGGCCAGAGTTTCCGACAATTCGAAATTTTCACAGGCAGCGGTCAGCAAATCACGATTGATCGGCAGCACCAGTTTCCTGCGCAATCCCAACAGGCTGGACTTTGAGCGTACATGTTGAAAAATCGCCCCTTCGACCTCGAAAGGTTCGCCCAGTTTCTCAGCCATGGCTTTGGCCAGCAGTGGCGTACAAAAACTCTGCGGGGATTTCAGTGCGCGCAATTGCTCAAGTGCGGCATGACGGGATTTGAAACTGGCCTTGAAACTTTCATAGAGATCATTTCGAACGGTTTCTGAAGATTTAAGCAACCAGTCAGGAATCTGTTTTTCATACAATTCAAAAAAGACACCCTGTTGAGCGGGCGTCATGACTGGCAAGATCAATTTACTCTTTTCAACATCCATGTTTAGCAACTTTATTTCTGAAAGGGGCATCCAGAATAAAGTTTCAGACTCTTTCAATACAGCGTGATTAGTTGATGAATCAACCTGTAAAACAACAACAATACGCAACTATAAAATATCTATGTACCGCACTTTCTTCCGCTGAAAATGCAGCACGCCCGCGAGTTTGATTGCTCACGAGCGTGTGAGGTGTTTACCAGAAGCGTTGCTGAGTCAGCCGGCTCCACCAGCTCAGCAACACGCGATCCACCGAACCGCTGGCCGCCATGCCGATGCGCTCCTGCAGGCTCTTACGCTCGGCGTAGTGCAGGTGATAGACCTCGGACTGTTTGGCACGCTCGGCCAGGTATTCGTCGCTGGTCTTGAGTTCGTCGACCAGTTTATTTTCCAGTGCCGCGATGCCCAGCCAGACTTCGCCGGTGGCGACCTCGTCGATCGCCAGTTGCGGGCGATAACGGGCGACGAAGTTCTTGAACAGCTGGTGGGTGATGTCCAGGTCTTCCTGGAATTTCTCCCGGCCCTTCTCGGTGTTTTCGCCGAATACAGTGAGGGTGCGTTTGTATTCGCCGGCGGTCAGCACTTCGAAATCGATGTCATGCTTTTTCAGCAGGCGGTTGACGTTGGGCAACTGCGCCACCACGCCGATGGAGCCGAGGATGGCGAACGGCGCACTGATGATCTTCTCGCCGATGCACGCCATCATGTAGCCGCCGCTGGCCGCGACCTTGTCGATGCACACGGTCAACGGCACGCCGGCTTCACGGACGCGCGCCAGTTGCGACGAGGCCAAGCCGTAGCTGTGCACCATGCCGCCGCCGCTTTCCAGACGCAGGACCACTTCGTCCTTCGGCGTGGCCAGGGTCAGCAGCGCGGTGATCTCGTGGCGCAGGCTTTCGGTGGCCGAAGCCTTGATGTCGCCGTCGAAGTCCAGCACGAACACACGCGGTTTGGCGTCGGGTTTCTTCTTCTGTTTCTTCTCGGATTTGGCCTGGCCCTTGCGCAAGGCCTTGAGCTGATCCTTGTCGAGCAGGGTCTGCTCCAGCCGCTCACGCAGGCCCTTATAGAAATCGTTGAGCTTGCTGACCTGCAACTGGCCCGCGGATTTGCGCCGGCCCTTGCTGCGCAACGCAGCAAAACTCGCCAGCACCACCAGAATGGCGATGACCAGCGTCACGGTCTTGGCCAGGAAACTGGCGTATTCAGTGAAAAACTCCACAGTGACTCCTTCAAACGATGCGCGGTCATGAAACACACGCGGGAATTGGCTCCAGCATACCCATGCACCAGCCGGTCGGCCAGCCGTGAAACCTCTGGCAACAAGGCTGGAACGGGCATTTCAAACAAGCGTATGTTTTTTCATTGACAGCTCACCGTCATCCCCATAACCTCGCCACAACCTTCAACGTACCGGGATGACGCGGACGTGGGCAGCATCTACTTGATTCGACATGGCCAGGCCTCCTTCGGTGCAGACGACTATGACGTCCTGTCGCCGACCGGTGTACGCCAGGCGGAAATCCTCGGCCGCCATCTCGCCGAACTCGGAATCAGCTTCGACCGCTGCCTGTCGGGCGACCTGCGCCGCCAGCAACACACGGCCAACAGCGCGCTGGAACAGTTCGCCGCCGCCGGCCTGCCGGTTCCGGCACTGGAAATCGATTCGGCCTTCAACGAATTCGACGCCGACGCCGTGATCCGCGCCCTGCTCCCGGCCATGCTGCCGGAAGAGCCCGAAGCACTGGAAATCCTGCGCAACGCCGCGCAAAACCGTGGCGAATTCCAGCGCATCTTCGCCCTGATCATCGAGCGCTGGCTCGCCGGCACCTACGACACACCGGGGCTGGAAAGCTGGCTGGGTTTCGTCGAACGGGTACAGGCCGGGCTGCAGCGGATTCTCGAACAGGCTGACAACACCCAGAAAATCGCGGTGTTCACCTCCGGTGGCACCATCACCGCCCTGCTCCACCTCATTACTCAAATGCCTGCCCGGCAGGCCTTTGAACTGAACTGGCAAATCGTCAACACCTCGCTCAACCAGCTGAAGTTCCGCGGGCGCGAGGTGGCTCTGGCTTCCTTCAACAGTCATGCACATTTGCAACTGCTGAAGGCCCCGGAACTCATCACGTTTCGCTGAGTCCGGATTACTGTGACCCTGCTGCAATCAACCAAAAAGGATCGAACCATGACCTCCGTAGCTGATGCCGTAAAAGCAATGCAAGCCAAGTTCAACCCAGCCGCCGCTGCCGGTCTGGATCTGGTCTTCGGTTTCAACATCACTGACGAAGACAAGCAATACGCCCTGATCGTCAAAGACGGCACCTGCGACATCCAGGAAGGCGAAAACCCGGACGCCAACTGCACGCTGGTGCTGGACAGCGAAACCCTGAAAGGTATCGTCAGCGGCGAAACCGACGGCATGCAGGCTTTCATGGGCGGCAAGCTGCGCGTTGAAGGCGACATGATGCTGTCGATGAAGCTGTCCGAGCTGTTCCCGGCATAAACGCCCGGAAGCAATTCACGAATCCCGCCTCTGGCGGGATTCGTGCTTCCAGAGACCGATGATTTCTCTAACCATCAACGTGTTGAACCCGGCGCTCTTTCCAGCTCTCGCTGAATATCTCGAAACGCAATGGCCGCTTCACTTCCTTCAGCCAGATGCTCAGCCATCGACCCAGTCAGCATCTTTTTGTCGTTGACATCCCAGTCAATCGTGATGACAAACGTGTCGCCCCCCACAGTCACGAACAACCAATAAGAGTCCACAGGTCTGTCCGGTTCGGAGAACGCGCTGTAGGCATATCGGATCTGGCGACGAAGATCAGGTGTATCGAGAACCAGCCCCTCTGTATCCACCTTCGGATAACGCTCCTCCATCGCAACCAGCACTTTGGTCAGAAACTCGTCATTCGAAATGCCCCTCAACGGATCAGGACTGGTGCGCAGCATGGTGACAGGACTCTGTGCGGAAGGCGTCCCCATCAAACGCGGTCGATACATTCCCGAGCTGAACCATCGTGTCGCGTCAAAGCGCGTTTCTTCAGGGCTCCAGTCGCCGTAATACATCATTACCCTGGCGGACATTTGATCTTCCTTGCTGTAATAAAAAAAAACCGTAGTGATGAACACCGCCAGCAAGATGAGCAGGAGGCTGTTCTTTCTCGATAGACGCAGCATGCTCAAGCGGGTCTGTACTCAAGAAGGTGAGCGGGCACACCCGTGGGGGTATCCCCGGAACGGACATCACGATGCGCACCCAACGCATCCAGCGGATAACCCACGGTTTTCTCGTGAAAACTGCGGCTGTCCTCATGTGCTACCAACTTGCGCTCCTCATCAGTAACCGTTGAAAGGGGTTTTTGCGGAGCCTTTTCATCTGGAAGCTCAGCCGTCGGGTTCTTCGCTGTCTTGCGGTGTTCTGCAAGCTTTCGTTGATACTCGATATTCTTGCGGGTGTAGCTTTCCATCGCCTCCCTGTCGGAGGCCATCCGCTGACGCGTGCCGGGCACCGATTGCCGCTCCGCGTTGGTGCCATAAGTCGTGTCGTAATTGCTGCGTCGCGGAAACGCCATGACGGTTGTCCGGGTGGCGTTAGCCATGATCTGCGCGAGGCTGAGTTCATAGTGAGGGTCTTCGCCCTCGAGCACCCAACGCTCGGCGTTGATGCCCAGCCCGGTGCGACAGGCATAAGAGTGAATCTTTGCACCGTATGCAAACGCTTCCGGCTTGAACATTTTTGCCTGGGCATCACGCAATCGGTAACTTTCACGCTTATCCAGCTCGTATCCCAGCTCGATTGCACCCACTACGCCATGGGAGAAAAAATCGAGCTGTTTGATTTCTCTGCCGCGACGTTGCCGGGTAAAGATGAAATCCACTAGGCCGGATATTGAATCCAGTTCCCGGTATTGCGCGCCATGATCGCGCTCGACTACCAGCTTCAAGGCCGCCAGCAGGTTTTGCGGGTAGTCATCCTTGAAAATCAGAAAGACGCGCTGTTTCGAAAAACTTGGTGTGCCTTCGGGATACTTCGTCAGTTGTCGGATGCCTTGATTGATGAAGCGCATTTTATTGCCCTTCTGCCCGCGCCAGTTTTCTATCGTCGACATGTAGGAAGCCCCCACCACCGTCACATAGTCCTGGGCCAGCGTTCCCGTGACCTGAGTCGTCGCATGCTGCTCAGTGGTCTGGGCCTGTTTCTTCTTTGGTGCAGCCACGCGTCACCCTCCTTAATAGTCGATGCCCAGGGCATCCAGATGGGCGGCCGCTTCCTTGCCCCACTGAACAACAATGGACGTCGGATCGGCAGTGAATACCCTCGCAGCATTGCCATGGTTGTCGGTATGGCCGACCAGGCGCTGTCCATCGCCGGTTTCGATGCAATAGAGCATGTCGGGAATTGCTTCGCCGGTGGTTTCGTCCACCAGCTGGAAGCGTTCACTGTGTTTTGGCACGGTGACAATCGGGCTGAAAGGCGCGGAACCGACCTGCGTGCCGACGAAAACGTCGCCGGAGCCGGTAATGATCATTCCACCATGGGCTGTGGCGCTACCAAGAAAGGCGATTGGCTTGCCATTGATCAGGATGTTGCCGATGCCCTCGGTGACCGAGTCACCGCAGGCGGTGGTATCACCGACTCGCAGCACGGGCATGCCATTGATGTTCACATTGGGTGAACCGCTGGTGCTGGGGTTGGTACCGTGTCCAGTGATCGGGCAGGCATTGAGATCGCTGAGGCGCGCGGCAGGTTTTGCCATCATCTACATCCTTGTATGAGCGGAACCGCGAAATTTACCGGATCTGCCCTGTGGGCGAAAGGCTGGCCTCCTGCCTGCCCGTCTCTGCCGTGATAGGTGTCACAAACGATGCAGCCAGCAGCTCCCGCGTATACGGGTGCCGAGCCGAATGAAACAACCCCGCCGTTTCACCACGCTCCACCACCTCGCCATCCTTCATCACGATCAGATCGTGGGCCAGCGCCCGCACCACCGCCAGGTCATGACTGATGAACAGATAGGTCAGCCCGTGCTCCTCCTGCAACCGGCGCAATAGCGCGACGATTTGTTTCTGCACCGTGCGATCCAGCGCCGAGGTCGGCTCATCCAGCAAAATCAGATCCGGCTTGAGCACCAGCGCCCGAGCGATGGCGATGCGTTGCCGTTGCCCGCCGGAAAACTCGTGGGGATAGCGATGACGCGTCGCCGGATCGAGCCCGACTTCCTTCAGTACATCGATCACCGCCTGCTCGCGCGCCTGCGCATTTAAATCACTGTGCACCTGCAAACCTTCGGCAATGATCTGCTCCACACACAAGCGCGGGCTAAGGCTACCAAACGGGTCCTGAAACACCACTTGCAGGCGTTTGCGCAACGGGCGCAATTGTTTGCCGCTCAGTTGCTCAAGCGACTCACCCTTGAAGCGGATGCTGCCGTCGGCGTCGATCAGGCGCAGGATCGCCTGACCCAGCGTGGATTTACCCGATCCGGACTCACCGACAATGCCCAGCGTCTTGCCCCGCTGCAGGTTCAGATCGATGCCATTGACCGCGTGCAGATACGACTTGGCCCGCAGCCATCCGCCACCCAACGGAAAACGCACATGCAGATCGCGAACTTCGAGCAAATCCTCCGCCGCATCACGGCACAGCGCCGCGCCGCCGGGTTCGGCGTTGAGCAATTCGATGCTGTAGGGATGCTGCGGCGCGCGGAACAACTGCTCGCAGCTTGCCTGCTCAACGATCTCGCCCGCGCGCATCACCGCCACCCGCTGAGCGATGGTGCGCACCAGATTCAGGTCGTGACTGATGATCAGCAGCGCCATGCCCAACCGCTGTTGCAGTTCCTTGAGCAGCAACAGAATCCTGCGCTGGACCGTGACGTCGAGAGCCGTGGTCGGCTCATCGGCAATCAGCAACTGCGGTTCGCACGCCAACGCCATGGCGATCATCACCCGCTGCCGCTGCCCGCCGGAGAGCTGATGCGGATACGCTTTCAGCCGCTCGCGCGGTCGTTGAATGCCGACCAGTTCCAACAGTTCCAGAATCCGTTTGCGCGCCGCCGCGCCCGCCAGGCCTTTGTGCAGCGCCAGGCTTTCGCCGAGTTGGCGCTCGATGCTGTGCAACGGGTTGAGCGAACTCATCGGCTCCTGAAAAATCATTGCGATGCGGTTGCCGCGCAGTTGCCGCAGATAGCGCTCGTGCACACCCAGCAGCTCTTCGCCGCCATAACGGATGCTGCCGTCGATCTGCGTGATGTTCGGGTCCAGCAGTTGCAGGATGCTGTGGGCCGTCACTGACTTGCCGGAACCCGATTCGCCCACCAGCGCCAGGCATTCCCCCGGGCAAATGTCGAGGTCGATGCCGTGCACCACTTCCTGCCCTTTGAACGCCACCCGCAAGTCGCGTATTTCGATCAGATGTTCACGCATATCAAGTCCTGGGGTCGAAGGCATCACGGCAGGCTTCGCCGATGAATACGAGTAGAGAAAGAATCAGTGCCAGGGCAAAAAATGCCGTCAGCCCTAACCACGGTGCTTGCAGATTGTTTTTGCCCTGACCGATCAACTCGCCCAGCGAAGCGCTGCCGGCGGGCATGCCGAAGCCGAGAAAATCCAGCGCCGACAACGTCGCAATCGCTCCGGTCAGAATGAACGGCAGATACGTCAACGTCGCACTCATGGCGTTAGGCAGAATGTGCCGCACGATCACCTGTGCATCGCCGACACCCAGCGCCCGCGCCGCTTTCACGTACTCGAGCCCCCGACTGCGCAGGAACTCGGCGCGCACCACGTCCACCAGACTCAGCCACGAAAACAGGGCCATGATCCCCAGCAACCACCAGAAGTTCGGCTCGACGAAGCCCGACAGAATGATCAGCAGATAGAGCACTGGCAGCCCCGACCAGACCTCCAGCAGACGCTGCCCGAGCAAGTCGACCCAACCACCGTAATAGCCCTGCAAGGCACCGGCGGCGATACCGATCAACGCGCTCACCGCCGTCAACGCCAGGGCGAACAACAGCGAGACCCGCGTGCCGAATATCACCCGCGCCAGCACATCCCGCGCCTGATCGTCGGTGCCCAGCCAGTTTTCAGCGGTGGGCGGGCTCGGGGCCGGTTCAGTGAGGTCGTAGTTGGCCGTGTCGTAGCCGAACGGGATCGGCGCAAACCACATCCGTCCGCCCTGCCCCTCGATCAATTCACGCACCTGGGCACTGCGGTAGTCGGGCTGGAACGGCAGCTCGCCGCCGAAATCCTGCTCGGTGTAGCGCTTGAACGCCGGGAAATACCACTCGCCCTGATACGTCACCAGCAACGGTTTGTCATTGGCGACCAGTTCGCCGCCCAGGCTCAGGCCGAACAGCGCGAGAAACAGCCACAACGACCACCAGCCGCGTCGATGAGCCTTGAACCGCGCCCACCGGCGCTGTCCGATTGGAGAAAGCGTCGGCATCAGGCAGTCCTCGCGGTGAAGTCGATGCGCGGATCGACCAGCGTGTAACACAGGTCGCCCAGCAGTTTTATCAAGAGCCCGAACAGGGTGAAAATGAACAGCGAACCGAACACCACCGGGTAATCCCGCGACACCGCCGCTTCGTAGCTCAGGCGGCCGAGCCCGTCGAGGGAGAAGATCACTTCGATCAACAATGAGCCGCCGAAAAACACCGTGACCAACGCCTGAGGCAATCCGGCCACCACCAGCAGCATCGCGTTGCGAAACACATGCCCGTACAACACCTGTCGTTCACTCAGGCCCTTGGCCCGGGCCGTGACCACGTACAACCGTGAGATCTCGTTGAGAAAGCTGTTCTTGGTCAGGATCGTCAGCGTCGCAAAACCGCCGATCACCAGCGCACTGACCGGCAACACCAGATGCCAGAAGTAATCGGCGACCTTGCCCCACAGCGACAGCTCGGCGAAGTTGTCCGAGACCAGCCCGCGCACCGGAAACCAGTCCAGCGCCGTACCGCCGGCGAACACCACGATCAGCAGCAGCGCAAACAAAAAACCCGGCATCGCGTAGCCGATGATGATCGCCGCACTGCTCCAGACATCGAACGCCGAGCCGTTGTGCACCGCCTTGCGGATGCCCAGCGGAATCGATACCAGATAAGTGATCAGCGTCGCCCACAAACCCAGCGACAGGGTCACCGGCAGCTTCTGCCAGATCAGCTCGGTCACCGACGCGCCACGGAAGAAGCTCTTGCCGAAATCCAGTTGCGCGTAGCTCTTGAGCATCAGCCACAAGCGTTCACCGGCACTTTTGTCGAAGCCGTACTGGCGCTCGATCTCGGCCACCAGTTTCGGGTCCAGCCCACGGGTCGCGCGGGACTCGCCGCCAATGCTTTCGACATGGCTGGCACCCACCGCCGCACCGACACCGATCCCCTGCAATCGGGCGATAGCCTGCTCGACCGGGCCACCGGGCGCGGCCTGCACGATCACGAAGTTCACCAGCAGAATCGCCAGCAAGGTTGGCACGATCAGCAGCAGACGCCGCAGGCTATAACCCCACATGGGCGTACTCCTTTTGCTGTTGCTGCATTTGCGTCGCGGTCAGCGCGGTCGGGCTGATTTCCCACCAGGTGTCGAGACCGGCGTCGTACAGCGGCGCAATCGTCGGGCGACCGAAACGGTTCCACCACACCGTGGAAATCCCCGGCGGGTAATAGTTGGGAATCCAGTAGTAGCCCCACTGCAACACCCGATCCAGGGCATGGGCGTGGCGCAGCAGACTTTCACGGTTGTCGGCCTGGACCACGCCTTCGAGCAGCGCATCCACCGCCGGATCGCGCAGCACCATGTAGTTGTTGGAGCCAGGATCATCGGCGCCGTCGGAACCGAAATAATTGAACAGCTCGCGCCCCGGCGCCTGACTCACCGGGTAACCGACGACGATCATGTCGTAGTCGCGGCTGCGTACGCGGTTGGTGTATTGCGCGGTGTCGACCTGACGAATATCGAAGCCGATGCCGATCTGCGCCAGATTGCGCTTGAACGGCAGCAGCAGACGCTCGAAGCCCTTCTGACCGTTGAGAAAAGTGAATTGCAACGGCTCGCCGGCGGCATTCACCAATTGATCGCCTCGGGGTGTCCAGCCGGCGGCCTCCAACAGTTTCAGGGCCTGCAACTGTTGCGCGCGGACGTTGCCGCTGCCGTCGGTGCGCGGCGCCTCGAACACCTGGCTGAAGACTTCATCGGGAATCTTGCCGCGCCACGGTTCGAGGATTTTCAGTTCTTCGGCATCCGGCAGTTCGGTGGCCGACAACGCGCTGTGGGAAAAGAAGCTGCGCTGACGCAGGTACATGCTGCGCATCATCTGCCGGTTGCTCCATTCGAAATCCCAGAGCATGGCAATCGCCTGCCTGACCCGGCGATCCTGAAACATCGGCTTCTGCAGATTGAACGCAAACCCCTGGGCACCTTGCGCGGCGCCGGGTGCGAGGTGTTCGCGCAGCAACTTGCCCTGCTCCAGCGCCGCCCCGGCGTAACCGATGGTGTAACTGGTGGCGGAGAACTCGCGGTTGTAATCAAAGCCACCGGCCTTGAGCACTTGTCGCGACACGTCCGTGTCGGCAAAGAACTCCACGCTCAATTGATCGAAGTTGTAGAGCCCGCGAGTGATCGGCAGATCCCTGCCCCACCAGTCCTTGATCCGCTGAAATTTCACGCTGCGCCCGGCGTCCACCGCGCTGACCTTGTACGGCCCGCTGCCCGGCGGAATCTCGAAGCCTGCGCCATCGGCGAAATTGCGCGTGCGCCACCAATGCTCGGGCAACACCGGCAACGTCGCCAGATCCAGGGGCAAGGTACGGCTCTCGTTGTTCTTGAACACGAAACGCACCTGGGTCGGCGACTCGACCTGCACCTCGGCGACATCGCGAAACTGCTGGCGATATTTGAGGCTGCCCTGAGTGGTGAACAGTTCGAAGGTGTAGCGCACGTCTTCGGCGGTGATCGGCGTGCCGTCCTCGAACTGTGCCTTGGGGTTGAGGTAAAAGCGCAGCCAGCGCCGGTCCGCGTCCAGCTCCATCCGTTGGGCGACCAGGCCGTAGACACTGTACGGCTCGTCCTTGCTGCGATAGGCCAGCGGCGCGTAGAGCCAGCCGTCGATGTCGGCAACGCCGGTGCCTTTGTCGATGTAGGGAATCAGGTGATCGAACGGGCCGCTCTCCAGCGAAGAGCGGCGCAAGGTCCCACCCTTGGGCGCGTCGGGATTGGCGTAGGCCAGGTGCTGGAAGTCCGGGGCGTATTTCGGGGCTTCGCCGTAGACCGTGAGGGCGTGTTGTGGCGCGGCAAACAGCGCCGGGCTCAGCAACAGACCGACGCTGAACAGAATGACTCTGGAAAACATGGGCAGATCCTTTCACCACGTGCCTGCCTGACTGTGATGTGCAACAGGCCGGGCCTTTTTATAGGGCGGGGTTTAGAACGATGTGTTACTAAAACCCGCCCTGACCGATCATTCTCAGAACTTGTAATTAACCCGCGTGTACAACGTGCGGCCAAACGGGTCGCCGTATTTCGGGTCGTAGCCGCTCTGGAACGTGTAGGTCTGGTTGCTGAACGGCGGCTCGCGGTCGAACAGGTTTTTCACCCCGAGGGTCACCGCCAGGGTCTTGCGCCAGGTGTAGGTACCGGCCACGTCCCAGACGTTGTACGAACCGACATAATCGTGAGTCTCGCGATCCGAGTCGTGGTAACCGCTGGTGTAGCGGTTGGTCAGGCTCGCGCCAAGCGGGCCGTAGTTCCAGCTGCCGGTCAGGCTGTGACGCCAACGAGCCACGGCGCCGGCCGAGGCAAAGTCGCCGCCACGAAAATCGCCGAGCTTGTCGATGTAGTCGCCCTTGAGCTGCTGCTGATAGTCGTAGCGAGTGACGTAAGTGCCTTGCAGACCGATGCCGAAATCGCCGTACGGTGTGCTCGGCAGGCGATAGTCGAAGCTCACGTCGACGCCGTTGGTCTTGATCTTGCCGAGGTTGGCCAGGCCGGTGACGATGTGATCGATGGAGCCGTCCGGCTTGCGGATCAAACGCTCCGGATACAGTTCCGGGTTTTCGAACACCGCCGATTCAGGGAATTCGGCGATCTGGTTGGCGATGTCGATCCACCAGAAATCCAGCCCGGTGGTCAGGCGATCGAATGGCTGATAAACGAAACCGAGGGTGACGTTGCGCGCAGTTTCCGGGCTCAAATCGGTGTTGCCGCCGGAGGTACGGTTGAACTGCTGGGCACAGTCGCGGTTGGCAATGCCGCCGTTACTCGGGTTGCCACCGGCGCAAAGGCGCGGGTCGTTGTAGTTGGCATTGGTGAACGAGGTGAACGTCGGGTTGTACAACTCATAAAGCGACGGCGCACGGAAGCCTTCACTGTAGGCACCACGCACCACCAGCTCCTTGAACGGCTGGAAGCGGAACGAGTATTTCGGATTGGTGGTGCTGCCGAAGTCGCTGTATTTGTCGTGGCGCACGGCGGCGGACAATTCAAGACTGTCGAGCACCGGCACGTTGACTTCGGCGTACTGCGCCGAGACGCTACGATCCCCTTGCACACTGCCGTTGGGATCCACACCCAGGCTCTGCACGTCGCCGGCAAACGCGGCGAAATCCTGATGGAAGTCTTCCTTGCGGTACTCACCGCCCAGCGCCAGTGCCGAAGGCCCTGCACCGAACCAGTCGCCGATCTCGCGGCTGATACGCCCGTCAATCGCCTTGACCCGGCCCACCGCCGTCGCGTAATCGCCGTCTACCTCATTGGCCGCCAGCAACGCCGAACCCGCAGCCGTCTGCGGGCCGAACGGGTTGATCACACCGTCGGCGATGCCCTGGCTGACGGCGCGGTCGTTCACATAACCACTGCGAATCGTGTTGACCACCTTGTTCTGGTTGTACGACGCGCCGAGGTTGTAATCCCACCCCACCAGCGTGCCGTCGAAGCTCAACAGCAGACGCTGACCGGTGTTGTCATCTTCATGCTGACGGGCACCGACGGCGGTTTCACGCCAGTTCACGTCCACTGGCTGCGTCGGGTCGAGGGCAAAACCGCTCGGGCCGGGCGTAATGCCGTTCCCCGGATAGAACGCGGTGCCAGGATTGACCTGATTGCCCATCAGAGTGCCGGGCCCGATCTGCGTCCGGTTTTCGTTGCGGGCCCAGAAGTATTCGAGGCTGACGTTGTGTTCGTCCGACAGCTTGCCGGTGGCTTTGGCGAAGGCCGAGGTCTTCTCGGTTTCCGGCACCAGATCGAGGTAGTTCCACAGGCTCTGGCGGCAGATACCATTGCGCGACAGCAGCCCCGGCGCATTGCAACCGGAACCGGCCAATGGGTTGGTGGCGTTGCTGCCCTGGCTCCAGTTGGCAGGCGATGCCGTGCCGGAGGTGTAATCAAGACCACGCCCCGGTTGGTAGTTGTAGGTATAACCGCGATCTTCGGCGGCCAGCCGTTGTTGCTTGTCATAACTCACGACACCGAAAACATTGAAGCGATCGTCCTGCAAATCACCAAAACCCCAGCTGCCGCTGAAGTTGCGGCTTTCACCGCCACCGGAATGGGTCGGTGTGTCGTAGTTCGTGCTGATCTGACCTTCGGTGAGGCTGGTCTTGGTGATGAAGTTGATCACCCCGCCGATGGCATCGGTACCGTACAGCGCCGAGGCGCCGTCGCGCAGCACTTCCACCCGGTCGATGGCGGCGAACGGAATGGTGTTGAGATCGACGCCGGAGCCATTTATCGCATTGGTCGCGTTGTTGCTCAGGCGCCGACCGTTGAGCAGCACCAGGGTCTTGTTCGGGCCGATTCCCCGCAGGTCGGCGTAAGACGCCCCGCCGCTGCTCGACCCCACCGAGCGCCCGGAGCCCACCGAAGACTGGTTGGCCGAGATGCGGTTGACCAGCTCTTCGGTGGTGGTCACGCCCTGCTTCTGCAACTCCTCGACCCGCAGAATGGTGACCGGCACAGCGGTTTCGGCATCGACCCGACGAATCGCGGTGCCGGTGACTTCGACCCGTTGCAGTTGGGTGGTCGGCTCGTTGGCCGTGCTGTCGGCAGCGATGGCCGGCAACGTGTTGATCGCCAGCAGCAAGGCCAGGCTCAAAGGGGATTTAACGGGTGAAAAATGGATCATGAACAGCCATCCCTGCGTTTTGGTTTATGCAGGGATGTGCGATGGCGGATGTTGATTTATAGAGCGCGATTTAGACCGTTGGGTGCTGAGGTTATGCAAAATGCAGCATGACGCTGCATCAGACCAACGCCATTTCCCTGACCAGTCGGGTATCAAGGCTGAACCGCTCCTGCGAGACCATCTTGAACTGCCCCTCTGCCAGGTCACAACTCACCAGCAAGTTCCACGAATGCCGGGTTGCCGCCGACGGAATCAGCACAAACGGATGTTCAGCCAGTAAAGCGTCGGCAAACAATCGCTGATTGGGTGACGGCCGTGCAGGGCTCAGCCAGTAAGGGTTCGGCACTTCTTCGGGCTGCACGATTTTCACCTTTGCGTCGCTGATGACCTCAAAGCACGTCAATACATAAGGTTCGCTGTCCAGGGCATCAAAACTGCGGTTGGCTGCCACCTCAAGAATGGCCGAGGAAGGATCGACGGATGCGTAGACGACGCGTCGTCCTGGTATGTTCCATCGACCGCCTCTGAGCTTTGACCCCATCCCGCTGTCCCACGTCCCTCCATAAACCTCGCGATCCAGCCGCCACGCATACCAATGCTCGTCCCACGGCAATGGGTTCATGGGTAAACCCCGTAGATAAGCTGACTCAGATACTGCTCCACCATCTGAAAACCCAATGGATGCAGGGTCAATCCCAGCGGCACATGACCGTAAAAATAGGTAGAGGGTTTCTGCAGCCAGTCCTCCGCCCGTGGTTGCCCCCCGAAGGCCCGAATGGCTAACTCCAGCACCAATGCATATTGGTAGGCGATGACACTCTGCTGCGGGTCAAGCCGTACCGGTTTGCCTTCCTTCAGCAGCCGCCTTACCGTTCTGACCGACTTGCCAGTGATGAGTTTGACCATGTCGCCTTGCTGATAAAGCTCGGAGGTTGAAAGCATGTCGACGACGTCGTTCAGCTCGAAACCCTCATCGGTAAGCTGAATAATCAGCAGGGCGTCATCACCGATGTTCCGGCCATGCACGAGCAATTCGACAGGCTTGCCCTCGACTTTCTTCAAACCCGCCAACCGGGGCATTTTTGCGCTGGGCAAGGCGACATCCTCCATGGGGCACCTGGCACGATCATCGCGCCACTGATGGCGAGCGGAATAAGCAGGCGTTTCGTATTCGAGGTGTGCAGTTCGCATGATCAATCCATTATCAGAGGCCTGAGTGATAAGGCCGTTAACGACTTCAATGTCATCGCCGATGCTATAGATCACGCTTCCGACGGCCAACCTTAAAAAGTCGTCGGAAATATCCCCGTTTTCGCCCAAAGTCCGGCAACTTCCGTAGGACGCTGCCTGACGCCATTCCGTCCTCAACTGCCGAAGTGATAACTCACATCCAGCCACCACTGGCGCCCGTACGGGTCGTAGTTGCCGGTCGGGTAATACGGCCAGCCCGCCGAGTCGTCATGCTTGACCTGATTGAGCACGTTGTTCACGGTCAGCCCGACACTCGCCCGGTCGTTGAGTTTGTACCGTGCACTGGCGTTGAACACCGTCCACGGCGACAGGCGCCCGTCGCCCGCGCCGTTGGTGACCGAGCCGTAACGAATCCCCATCAGCGTTGCCGTGGCCTTCTGGTAATCCCAGGTCAGGCTGGCGTTGACCTTGCTGCGCCAGTCGTAGTTGGTGCGCGAGGTGCGCCAGTCCTGGGTCGGTGCTTCGTCCGATTCCTTGTAGTAATGCGAGAGCACCAGGGTGTAGCCCAGCGCCGAACTGAACGCGCCGTACTGCCCGGCGCCCCAGCGGATGTTGCTCTTGAAGTCCAGACCGCTGACCCGTTCGCTGGCTGCGTTGATCGCGTTTACCCGCACCCGCTGCAACTGATTGGGATCGACAGCGGCATTGCCGGGATTGCGATCGACGCGTGCCAGGGTCGACTGGCAATTGGCTGAATTGATGTCCTGGGTGCCATTGCGGCATTCGTTCTCTTGCTGCAGCAGACGGTTTTCGTCGACGGTGGTCAGCAGGTCATCGATTTCCGCCCGCCAGAAATCGGTGGAAAAATCGAAATTGCGCGACGGCGACCAGACGAAACCGTAGGTCCAGGATTTGCCGCGTTCGGATTCCAGATCCGCCGTGCCGCTCTGGGTGTAATCGACGCGCCCACGGTCACAGGCGCCCTCCACGCCCTGGCTGCAACCGTAATAGTCGATCTGCGCCGGGTAGTAGCCGTTGCTGTCGGACTGATAGATGTAGTTCAGGTCCGGGGCGCGGAAACTGGTGCCGTAGCTGCCGCGCACCAAAAGGCTGTTCACCGGCCGCCATTCCAGGCCGAGGTTGTAGGTTTTCTGTTGTTCGGTGCGGCCGCTGAATTTGTATTGGTCCCAGCGCCCCGCCGCTGTCGCCAGCACCGTGTCGGTGACCGGAATGCTGAACTCGCCACCGGCCGCATAACGCTTGCGCGAACCACCGGAGCTTTGCGCCGGGGTCACGCCGTAGAAACTGCCCTCGTTGAGGCTGTCATCCGGGTCGATGCGATATTCCTGTTTGCCCGCCTCCAGCACGCCGGCGAATCCCACCGGGCCAGCCGGCAGATCAAACAACTCGCCGTTGACCGACGCGTTGTAACTGGTGGAAACCGACTTGCTGCTCTGCGTCAGATTGCCGCGAAACTGCTCCCACTCCTGGGCTGTCAGTGGCCGGTCGAGGCGCGAGGCATCCGGCGCGAACACCGGATAACCGTCGCGGGTGCCCAGCTGCGGGCCGAGGTAGAAATCCTGGATCGACGACAGCGGCGTGTATCGCGTGGTGCGCACGCTCTTGTATTCGGACCGGTTGGCCGCCAGTTCATAGTTCCACCCGGTGTCGGCGATCTTGTCGGAGAGGCCGAGGGTGCCGGTCCATGAAGTATCGCGCCATTTACTGTTGTTGCTCGTGCGCCCGCCGATTTCCTCTTCACCGAAGCGCCGGTACCAGCGCTCCAGATTGCCGCTGTTCTGGTTGATGAAATCCGGCGAAGTGAAGGTCGGGCCACGGGTGTTGTTCTGGATGTGATCGAGGCCGTACATCAGGTCGGCGAAGACCTGGCCGCTGTCGCTGAAATGCCAGGTGCCACGAGTGTAGCCGTCGTAGTTTTCCTTTTGCGTCTGCACCGTCCAGTAATCGTTGTACATCTGGTCGGTGCGGCAACGTCCACCGCTGTTGAACAGCTTGTTGTCGAACGTGCCCTGATAGGCGCCGCAACCTGGCCCCAGATAGCGATTGTTGGTCAGGTCGCGACGGTAGCCGACATCCGCCAGCGGCCCGCTCTGCATGAAGCCGCGATCATCGGCCCAGATCGGATCGCGGTTGGTCAGTTCAAGTCCGAACAAACCGTCGAAGTCGCCCCAACTGCCGCCGCCGCTGATCTGCAAACGCTGGTTGTCGCCGCCGCCGCGCTCGCTGGTGCCGCCTTTGAGGTTGACGTCGACGCCATTCATTTTGTCCTTGAGGATGATGTTCACCACCCCGGCAATCGCATCCGAACCGTAGATTGCCGAAGCGCCGCTGCTGAGCACTTCGATACGCTCGATGATCGCCGACGGAATGTTCGCCAGGTTGGTGAAGTTGACCTTGCCGTCGTACGGCGTCGGGTAATCGGCGACCCGTCGGCCATTGATCAGCACCAGCGTGTGGTTGGGGCCGAGGCCGCGCAGGTTGAGGGCGCTGGCCGCCGGTTGCCAGGTGTTGCCGTAGTCTTCGCCCTGGGTCATGCCGGTGTTCTGGGTTTGCGTGGCGAGGGCGTCGTAGACGTTCTTGTAGCCGCGCGCTTCCATTTCTTCGTGGGTGATGACGTTGACCGGCGTCGCACCATCGCTCTGCGCCCGGGCGATCCGCGAGCCGGTGACGGTGACTTTTTCCATTCGGTAATCGGCGCTGCTGGCGGGCGCCACGGCAGCCGCCTTGACCGGCGCGACGCCCGGCGCATCGGCCGGGCGAATGCTCAGGCCCTGGCTGCCCTGCTCGACTTGCAGACCGCTGCCGATCAGCGCTTTCTCTACCGCCTGACGGCCACCCAATGCGCCGCGCACCGCACTGCTGCGCTTGCCCTGCACCAGATTCTGACTGAAGGAAATCGGCACGCCGGTCTGCCGCGAGATGTCCAGCAGCACCTCGTCGAGGGCCCCGGCGGCAATGTCGAAGGTAAAGACCTGAGCGGCGACGTCCTGTGCCTGAACGGCGGCCGGGGCAATCCCCGTCGCCAGCACGATGGCCAGCGTCAGGCGGGACAATTGTTGTTGTTTGAATGAGAACATCGAGGGGCTTCCCTGTTGAAGGCGTCTGCAGGGAATGAGCAGCGGGCCGGCGCTTTTTATAGGGGGACGGATAGACCGGGAAGTTATGGATTTATAACCGTGCTTCGATGCTGACCCAGTACGGGTTGTGCCAGGTGACGCGGATCGGCAGCGAACGCTCCAGCAGTTGCAGCGTGCGGTCGCTGTCGTCCAGCGGATAGAGACCGCTGAGGCGCAAACCGGCGACCTCGGGGCTCAGGTGCAGGATGCCGCGACGGTAGCTGCGCAGGCTGTCGATGACTTCGCTCAAAGGGCGATCACGCACTTCAAGCCGCCCTTGCACCCAGGCACTTTCCTGTCCTTTGCTGCGTTCCAGCGCGAGGATTTCCTGTCTGTTGAACAGCAGACTTTCGCCGGCCTCCACCACTTGCCGCGCGCCGCTGGCGGTGACCACTTCGACCTGTGAATGCAGCATCACCAGCCGCGTTGAATCGTCACCGCGCTGCACCAGGAACTTGGTCCCGAGCGCACGCATCCGCCCGTGCTCGGTTTCGACCACAAACGGTCGGGCCAGATTTTTCGCCACATCGATCAGCAGCTCACCGCTGCGCAAGTCCAGCAAACGTTCGAGATTGTTGAAGCGCGGCACCACGCGGCTGCGGGCATTGAGGGTCAGAGCGCTGCCATCCTCCAGCGTGAATTCCCGACGCTCGCTGGTACCGGTCGACAACTCGCCAGCCTCGGGCAACCAGCCATAACGTCGACCGAGCAAACCGGCCAGCACCGCGATACCGAGCACACTCAAACTGCCGCTGAGCAATCGACGCCGACTGGATGGTGCATTCAAGCTGTGCAGCACACTCTCACGCGGCAAGCCGCGCAGGTTCGAATGGCGCAGCAGATTCAGCCCGCCACCCATTTGCTCGATGATCTGCTGATGCCGTGGATCCGCCGTGCGCCAGGCGTCGAAGGCCGCACGCTCCTGCAAGCTGACGTGCCCCGATTGCAGCAGTGCCATCCATTGCGCGGCTTCGTCGATCAGCGTTTCGTCCGGCCTCATGCCTGCATCGCCTGATAGCAACGCTTGAACGCTTCGACCATGTATTGCTGCACGCGGCTGGTGGACACGCCGAGGCGTTCGCCGATTTCGCTGTAGGTCAGGCCGTCGAGCTGGTGATAGAGAAACGCAGCCTTGGCCTTGGCCGACAAACCATTGAGCAAGCGATCCACCGCCAGCAGCGTTTCGATCACCAACTCCCGTTCCTCGGGCGACGGATGCACCGGTTCCGGCGCCAGTGCCAGGCTTTGCAGGTAAGCGCGCTCCAGATCCTGCCGGCGCCAGCCTTCATAGACCAGCCGCCGGGCAATCGTGGTCAGCAGCGCGCGGGGTTCGCGAATCGCCAGCGGATCGGGCAGCGCCAGGACCCGAAGAAAAGTTTCCGAAGCAATGTCCTGTGCGCTGTGCGGGCAGCCGAGGGTACGGCTGACCGCTGCGCACAACCATCGGTAGTCCTTTTGGAACATTTGCCCGATGACCTGGTAATGCGGGTTGTGACTCCCCATGCCTTACTCCCTGAAAACGGGCTCCACCCGCTGCGAAAATCCATGGATACGCCGGGATCTTCCGGCGGTGATCAGGGGTGCGACTGTGCTATAGCGCCTGAGACATTTGAAGTAATAAAAAATCAGGATCAGCAAACCTTTGAGAATAAGGCACGTCGTCGCCACGGCAACATTGGCTGACACAACGTTGATCTCGATCAGTGGCGCCAGCCACGCCAGTCTCTAACCTTGCGCCTCCATCGATAGCCACGGACGGCTCACCGGGAGCCTGCGGCTGACCTTTCAAGGAAGAGCAATCATGCGATCACTCAACATCATTCTTCTGTCGTCGGCCTTCAACGGCCTGACCCAGCGTGCCTGGCTGGAACTGCGTCAGGCCGGGCATTCACCCAGCGTGGTGCTGTTCACCGATGAAGCCGCCGTGTGCGAGCAGATCCAAAACAGCGGCGCTGACCTGGTGATCTGCCCGTTCCTCAAGGATCGCGTTCCCCACGCGCTGTGGAGCAATCCGCAGCGTCCGGTGGTGATCATTCACCCCGGCATCGTCGGCGATCGCGGCGCCAGCGCACTGGACTGGGCGATCATGCGCGAGCTGCCGTCCTGGGGCGTGACCGCCCTGCAAGCGGTAGAGGAAATGGACGCCGGCCCGGTCTGGGCCACCTGTGAATTCAACTTGCCAACGGGCCTTCGTAAATCCGAGCTGTACAACGGTCGGGTCAGCGACGCGGCGATCCGTTGCATCCGTGAAGTGGTGGAGAAATTCATCGACGGCTTCGAGCCGGTGGCGCTGGATTACAACGATCCGACAGTGCGCGGGCGCTTGCAGCCGAACATGAAACAGGACGACCGCACCTTCAGCTGGCACGACTGTTCGCGCTTCATCAAGCGCTGCATCGATGCGGCGGACGGTCAGCCCGGCGTACTCGCCAGCCTCGCCGGCGGGCAGTATTACGTGTACGACGCGCACCTCGATCAGCGCACCGGCATGCCCGGCGAGATTCTCGCGGTACACGACGACGCGGTCTTGGTGGCGACCGGTGATCACAGCCTGTGGATCGGCTCGCTGCGACGCAAACCGCAACCGGGCGAAGAAACCTTCAAGCGTCCGGCGCGGCATGTGCTGGCCGGAAAACTGGCGCACGTGCCGGTGCTGGACTGGTCGATTGCCAACGCGCCATTCGGCGACGAGGCGTATCAGCCGATCCGTTATCGCGAGTCAGGCCGGGTCGGCGAGTTGACGCTGGAGTTCTACAACGGCGCGATGAGCACCGAGCAATGCCGGCGTATGGTCGAGGCGCTGCGTTGGGCCAAATCACGCGACACTCAGGTGCTGTTGATCAAGGGTGGACGCGGCAGTTTTTCCAATGGCGTGCATCTGAACGTGATCCAGGCCGCCGAAGATCCGGGTGCCGAAGCCTGGGCCAATATCCAGGCCATCGATGATGTGTGCGAAGAATTGCTCAGCGCGCGGCAACTGGTGGTCAGCGGGGTCACCGGCAATGCTGGCGCCGGCGGTGTGATGCTCGCCCTGGCGGCTGACATCGTGTTCGCCCGTGCTGACATCGTGCTCAACCCGCATTACAAGAGCATGGGCCTGTACGGCTCGGAATACTGGACTTACAGCCTGCCCCGCGCCGTCGGCCCGGCCATGGCGGAACAATTGACCCAGGCCTGCCTGCCGGTCAGCGCTGCGCAGGCGCTGCAACTGGGCATGGTTCAGGAAATCGGCCCGCGCTGCCCGGACGAGTTCTCGCTGTGGCTGCTGCAACGGGCCAACAGTGTGCTGAGCGATCCGACCTATGCAGCGGTGCGGGAGCGTAAGTTGCGGGTCGATCAGGAGTTGATTCGTCAGTGCCGCGAAGCCGAGTTGCAGGAGATGCAGGAAGACATGCTGTACAACCGCAATCAGTTTGCCGAGAAGTGCCGCAACTTTGTGTACAAGCGAAAGACTTGCTGTACGCCGGCGCGGTTGGTGGAGGAATGGGCGCGGGTGGTTGAGACCGATCTGGTCAGTTGATCGGCGGTGCCTGTTTTTCCCCTCACCCTAGCCCTCTCCCCCAGGAGAGGGAACTGATCCGGGGATATTGACGAGATACATCGACTTGGAATATCTGCTTTGAATCCATAATCGACTCGGTCTTTCAGGTCGATGTATGGCGCAAGACAACTCGGTCGATCCCCTCTCCCTCGGGGAGAGGGCTAGGGTGAGGGCGCTTTTGCCTTACAATGCGCGCACCTCAACCACCGGCCCGCCCATGGACATCGATCTCGCCCGCACCTTTCTGGAAATCGTCCGCCACGGCAGCCTCGCCGCGGCGGCGGAAAAGCTGTTCGTCACGCAAACGGCAATCACCGCCCGCGTCCAGAAACTCGAAAGCCAGCTGGGCAGCACGCTGTTCGTGCGCAACCGCGCCGGTGCGCGGCTGACCGCCAACGGCGAGGCCTTTGTGGTCTACGCCAATCAGCTGGTGCAGACCTGGGAAGCCGCGCGCCGCGACCTGCCCTTGCCCGAGGGCTATCACAACGTGCTGCACATCGGCGGCGAAGTCAGCCTGTGCAACCCATTGATGCTCAGTTGGGCTGCCGAGCTGCGAGAGAAAATCCCCGGCCACGCCTTGCGCATGGACATCCGCGACGGCGAAAACCTGCTGCGCCAGCTCGAACTGGGCGTACTCGATGCCGCGCTGGTCTATCAACCGGAATACTGGCCAGGACTGCAGGTCGAGCAGGTGCTGGAAGAGAAACTGATTCTGGTGACCACGCCGGGCCGCCCTGCCCCTTACGTGTACATCGACTGGGGCCCGGACTTCCGCCGCCAGCACGACGCAGCCCTGCCGGAAAAAGCCAAGGCTGCGCTGAGCTTCAACCTCGGCCCGCTGGCCCTGCAATACATCCTCGAGAACGGCGGCAGCGGCTATTTCCGGACCCGGGTCGTGCGCACCTATCTGGAAAGCGGCGCGCTGGAGCCGGTGACCAAAGCCCCGGAATTCGGCTACCCGACCTACCTCGTCTACTCCCGTGACCGCGACTCGGCGATCCTGCAACAGGCGTTCGACCTGCTGCGTGAGGTGATCAGAGCCGATGACGACTGGTCGCAGCGCTGGAACCCGTTGAGCTGACGGCCGCTATGCACCGGAGCATGGCACTTGTGACCTGAAGGTTGGCCCTGCACAAACGGCGGGATCGGCTACGCTGCCGGGATAACGACAATATCCGCAGGTGACCGCAGTGAGGCAGACCACCGAGGCTTTTCGCAGCCGCTACCGTGCGGCGATCCATCCCCGCTACAACCCGTGGCTGCACGGTGCGTTCGTGCTGCTGTTCGGCGTGCTGGCCATCGGCGCGTTCTGGAGCAGCGTGCACCAGGTGCAACCGCTGGAATGGCTGACCGTGCCGCTGACTCTGCTGTTCTTCAATTTCGGCGTGTACATGGTGCACCGCCACCTCGGCCACCACAAAAAGAGCTTCGCCCGGATGTTCTATGCCCGGCATGCCGGCGATCATCACAGCTTCTTCACCCCCGGCCACATGACCTACGACGGCGCCCGCGACTGGCGGGTGATCCTGTTCCCCGCCTGGCTGATCGTGCTGCACACGCTGGCGATCACCCTGCCTCTGTGGTGGCTGTTCGCGCAGTTCAACGGCAATGTGGCCGGGCTGTTCGGCGGCTGCATGGTGTTCGGTTACCTGACCTATGAAGTGTTTCACGCCTGCGAGCATCTGCCGCCGCAGAACCCGCTGACCCGCCTGCCGTGGATCCGCCAGATGCGCCGTCTGCACGAGCTGCATCACCGTCGCGAGCGCATGCAGGAGCGCAATTTCAATATCGTTTTTCCGCTGATGGACTACCTGTTCGGCACCCTCTACTGGGAGACGGAAACCGCCCCTCTGACCGATTCGAGAACGCCCATGACCCGCATGCAGCACACCGTCGACATTGCCGGCGATCCGATCGCCGTCCTCGCCTACGCCGCCACCGTCAGTCGCTGGCCGGAGTGGCATCCGTCTTCACTGAAGATCGACGGCCCCAGCGGTGCGCTACATGCCGGTGCGCGATTCGACGAGGACATTCACGCTGGCGGGCGTGAGGGGCATTTGCGCTGGGAGGTCACCGAATACCTGCCGGGCCGGCGCTGGTGTGCCCGGGCCCAAAGTGATCAGGGTCTGTCGTTGCGGCTGACCTATGAGTGCTCGGCGCACAACGATGCCACTCGGTTTGTACGAACCCTCGATTATCAGTTCGAGGGCATTGGCCTGCGCATTGCCAACCACTTGCTGCTCAAGCGTCGCATCGAGCGCGAATCGGCGGCTTCGATGCTGGCCCTGCGTGACATGGCGACCCGGCACCTCGCTCTCGCGGGAGCCCACGTGTGAGATGGCGTTATCTGCTGTTGCTGCTGATTGTCGGCGTTCTGGCCTTTTTGTTGTTGATGCCGACCAAGGTCGAGCCCGTGGCCTGGACGCCGCAACCTGCGCCCTCGCTGACCGAAGGCCAATTCGCTGACAACCAGCGACTCAAGGGCGCGGCACAAGTTGGCCCAAGTGACATCGAAGGCCCGGAAGCGCTGCTGCTGGAAAACGACTTTCTGATCACCGGGCTGCACGACGGACGCCTGCTGCGCACCAGCCTCGACGGTCAGCAGCGCAAGGTGCTGGCGGATACCGGCGGCCGGCCGCTGGGGCTGGCGCGGCATCCCAACGGTTTGCTGGTGATCGCCGACGGGGTCAAGGGTTTGCTGTCGCTCGATGCGCAGGGTCAACTGGTGGCGCTGACCACCGAGGCCAATGGCTTGCCGTTCGGTTTCACCGATGACGTGGCCATCGACAAGTCCGGGCATTACGCCTACTTCAGCGATGCCTCGAGTCGCTGGGGCTACGGCCGCGATGGCGAAGCGATCATCGAGCACGGCGGCGACGGACGCCTGCTGCGTTATGACTTCCAGACCGGCAAGACCGTCGTGCTGCTCGACAAACTGGAGTTCGCCAACGGCGTGACCCTCGGCCCGGAAGACGCCTATGTGCTGGTCAACGAAACCGGCGCCTACCGCATCAGCCGCTATTGGCTGACCGGGCCCAAGGCCGGCACCCATGACCTGTTCATCGACAACCTGCCGGGGCTACCGGACAACCTCGCGTTCAACGGCCGGGACCGTTTCTGGGTGGCGCTGTACACACCGCGCAATCCGCTGCTGGATCGCACGGCTGAACACCCGTTCGTACGCAAGATGATCGTGCGGGCCATGACTGTACTGCCCAAACCGGTGGAGAAGCGCGGGTTCGTGCTGGGCCTGGATCTGGACGGCAAAGTGATCGCCAATCTGCAGGATGCCAGCGCCGGCAATTACTCGCCGATCACCACGGTGCGCGAGTATGGCGAGTGGTTGTATTTCGGCTCGCTGAAGGCGACGCACATGGCGCGGATGCCTCTCGAGGCAGCCTTGAAGTGAGGCGATGGCAGCCGGTCAGTTACTGGATCGATCGAACTTGTCCGGATCCTCATCCTCCGGCACTTCCTCGCTCTTGCGTTCCTCTTCAGGATTACGGACGGTGTGCGCCGGACTGTTCGGCTCGGGATGGGTGGGTACCGGGTCGAATGCACCCTGCTCTTCACTGGGGAATTTTGGATCTTTCATAAGGCACCTCGTTGAGAGTCGCAATGTGAAGACTCTGAACATTCGAGGTGCCGGTCGGGGCTGTCGTTCCAGTCGTTTCACCAGCGAGGGCCGGTGGCGCGACTGACGGTCAGGTTCGAGCCTGCAACTGCTCGACGATCTTGTCCTTGACCTGCAGGCGTTTCTCTTTGAGTTTCTTCAGGGTGTCGTCGCTCGGCGCATCCGAGGTCGCCGTCTCGGCCTTGACGACTTCGGCGTCCGCCTGGGAATACTTGTTGATCAGTGCATCCAAATGTGGATCCGCGGTGCGTCGTTGCTGGATCTCTTCCTTTGTCAGTTTCAAGTCCTGTAACAAATCATGGGTCACCGGCATGGAACACCTCCGTCAGTTGATCGGTAGCCAACGCGACCGATTGCGCTGGCCAAGTATCAGAATGGCCTTGGTTGACCGGTTCTGTCGACCACCTGTCAGACCAGCGGTGCCCGTTCGTCGCCCTTTCGCAAATGCGATAAAACCTTTGGTCGACCAATTCCCTCCATTGAATAACGCTCACAAAAACCTGCGTGGAGAAGCACCAATGGACGGATTCAAACTGCGTCATCTTTTTCTGGCCGTTGCGTTGAGCACCGGCATGGGCTCGGCCTTTGCTGCCACCGACAACGACTTCGTCGACAACGCTGCTGCCGGCGGCATCGCCGAGATCGAAACCAGTCGCCTGGCGCTGGAGAAGAGTCAGTCGGCCGACATCAAGGCCTTCGCCAACATGATGATCACCGACCACGGCAAAGCCAACGATGAACTGGCGACGATTGCCAAGGCCAACGACATCGAAGTGCCGGATACCACGACGCTGGTCAAACAGGCCAAGGAAAAAATCCTCGACATGCGCGATGAGTCGTTCGATGCCGCCTATGCCAACAATCAGGTGAAGGCCCACGAAGAAACCATCGAGCTGTTCAAAAAACAAGCCAACACCGTGACCGATGACAAGGTCAAAGGCGCCACCGAACTCAAAGCCTTTGCGCAGAAAATGCTGCCCGGTCTGGAAAAACACCTGGCCGCCGCCAAAGAGCTACAGGCCAAACACCCCAGCAAGTAACCGCCAGGTACTCAAAGAGGCCGCCTCCATTGGACGCGGCCTCTTTGCGTTGGGGCCTTGTTGCAGGCAAAAGATCAGCATTTCCGGCCACGCCGACTAGAGTTACCGGTGCATTGCTTGCGGCAGATCAAAAATATCCTCGCGGGAACGAACAACTATTTCGAACGGCCAGGGTCATTCACTTCGCGCCGGTCATTTTCCGAAGAACCGGCCCCCAATTCGCAATGGAGCAACAGGCACATGGCAGCACTGCAGAACAGCACACTCGATGCGATGAAAAACAAACAGGCACAACTGCTGGGCGAATGGATCAACGGGCTGCAAGCCAGCGGTGCTACCCGCAACATCAAAGAACACGACATACAGCAACAAACCAGCGAATTCCTGCAACTGGTGGTCAGCGGCCTGGAAAACGACAGCGGCACCAACATCACCGCGCCGGGCTGGGAAGGCATGCGCCAGTTCCTCGAAAAACTCTCCCACAGCCGCGCCCAGCTCGGTCAGGATTCGCAGCAGACCGCCAGCTTCATCTTCTCGCTCAAGGGCCCGCTGTTCGCCCTGCTGCAAAACCATTACCAGAACCAGCCCGCCCTGCTCGCCGAACAGCTTTGGGAAATCTCCGAACTGTTCGATGCTTTCGGCCTGTACACCATTCGCACGTTCCAGAAATCCCGTGAAGCAGTGATCAAGCGTCAGCAGGAAGAACTGCTGGAGTTGTCGACCCCGGTGGTCAAACTGTGGGATGGCGTGCTCGCCCTGCCGATGATCGGCACACTCGATTCACAGCGCACCCAAGTGGTAATGGAATCGCTGCTGCAACGCATCGTCGACACCGGTTCGGAAATCGCCATCATCGACATCACTGGCGTGCCGACCGTCGACACGCTGGTCGCCCAACACCTGCTCAAGACCGTGACCGCGATCCGCCTGATGGGCGCCGATTGCATCATCAGCGGCGTGCGTCCGCAGATTGCCCAGACCATCGTCCATCTGGGCCTGGATCTGCAGGGCGTGGTCACCAAAGCCAATCTGGCCGACGCACTGAAGCTGGCCCTGACCCGTCTGGGCATCACCCTCACCAAGACGGTCTGAACAATGGAACGTATCCCGATTCTTCAGATGGGTGACTTCCTGCTGGTGACCATCCAGGTCGACATGCACGACCAGCTCGCCCTCACCCTGCAGGACGATCTGTCCGAGCGCATCAGCAAAACCTCGGCGCGCGGGGTGTTGATCGACATCTCGGCGCTGGACATGGTCGATTCGTTCATCGGCCGGATGATCGGCACCATTTCCGGCCTGTCGAAAATCATGGACGCTGAAACCATGCTGGTCGGCATGCAGCCGGCGGTCGCCATTACCCTGGTCGAGCTCGGTCTTTACCTGCCGGGCGTCAGCACCGCGCTGAATGTCGAGCGCGGCATGAAACTGCTGCAGGAACGAGTACGCCAGCAATGACCGTGCGCAGCAGCGGTACCCAACCGATCAACATCGAGCAGGACGTGGTGCTGGCCCGGCAACAGGCGCGCAAACTGGCCACCGAATGCGGCATGCGCCTGATCGACCTGACCAAACTGGTGACCGCCGTCAGCGAGCTGGCGCGCAACACCATGGTCTACGGTGGTGGTGGCGACATGGACTGGGAGATCCTCGATGACAACCACAAGGTCGGCCTGCGCCTGACCTTTCGCGATGAAGGCCCGGGTATTCCCGACATCAAACTGGCGATGACCGATGGCTGGACCTCCGGCAGCGGTCTGGGCCTGGGGCTGACCGGGGCCAAGCGGCTGGTGGACGAATTCGAACTGGACACCGAGCCCGGCAAAGGCACTCGCATAACGATCACCCGATGGACATGAACATCAGCGGGACATTGACCCAAGTGTTGGTGATCGAGGACAGCAGCCAGATCGGCCATGCCCGGCGTACGGCCCAGCGTCTGGCCGAACACCACGGTTTTGGCGAAAGCGATGCCGGCCGCGTCGCGCTGGTGGCCACGGAGCTGGCGAGCAATGTGCTCAAGCATGCCGGGCACGGCGAACTTCACTTGCGTCTGTTGCCGCGTCAGGGTGACGACGGCATCGAGATGATTGCGGTCGACCGTGCTCAGGGGTTTGATCTGGACGCGTGCATGGCCGATGGTTTTTCCACCGGCGGTACTCAGGGCATCGGCCTGGGCGCCGTGGCACGCCAGGCGGATGTCTTCGATGTTTTTGCCGATCATCGCGGCGCGGTGCTGCTGGCTCGTCTGTACCCGCGCAGCGACCGTCAGGCGGATCTGCCGTATGGTGTCAGCCAGCACTCTCTGCACAACGATCCGGCCTGTGGCGACGTCTGGCATCTGGCGATTCACGGCAGTGACATCAGTGCTCTGATCGTCGACGGTCTGGGCCATGGTGAAGACGCCGAGCGTGCGGCCCGTGCCGGGGAAAAAGCCTTTGCCCTGAGCCCGTTCGGTGCGCCAACGCTGCTGATGGAAGACATGCACCGCGAGATGATCGGGAGCCGGGGTGGCGCAGTGGCATTCGCGCAGTTTCACGCCGGGCGTGCCAGTCTGTCGTTCACCGGTGTCGGTAACATCGGTGCCAGCCTGATCGCCTCCGACAAGTCGCGCGGACTGGCCTCGCATCCCGGAATCGTCGGCGGCCAATACCGAAAAGCCCAGCCCTTTGACTATGCTCACGTGAACGGACATCTATTGATCATGTACAGCGATGGCTTGCAGTCCCGTTGGAACCTTCAAGACTACCCCGGTCTGGTGCATCGGCATCCTGCCGTGATAGCCACCGTCCTGCACCGTGACTTCTGTCGCGGGCGCGACGATGTAACGGTGCTGGTCGTTGCCCTGGAGGCCGCCCATGGCTGAGTCCCCGACACTGAGCAACGCCGAACAGGCCGCGTTGATCGCCCAGTTGCAGAGCGAATCGGCGGCACTGCGCGAAGAACTCGACGAAACCAATCAGGGCGTACTCGCGCTGTACGCCGAACTCGACACCCAGGCCGAACAACTGCGCCAGGCGTCCGACCTGAAAAGCCGCTTTCTATCGTACATGAGCCACGAGTTCCGCACCCCGCTGGGCTCGATCCTGAGCATCAACAGCCTGCTGGCCGACGAACTCGACGGCCCGCTGAGCCCCGAGCAGCACAAGCAGGTGGCCTTCGTCAGCACCGCCGCCCGGGAACTCAGCGATATGGTCGACGACCTGCTCGACCTGGCGAAGATCGAGGCCGGGCGCATCAGCATTTCTCCGGCGTGGTTCGACATGTTCGATCTGTTCGCCGCACTTCGGGGGATGTTCCGGCCGATTGTCGACGCCACGGCCGTGGACCTGATTTTCGAGGAACCGGTGGGTTTGCCGCGCCTCTTCACCGATGACAAGAAGCTGGCGCAGATTCTGCGCAACTTCATTTCCAACTCGCTGAAATTCACCACCCGTGGCGAAGTCCGGGTCTCGGCACGCCTGGAAGGTCAGGACAAAGTGCGATTTGCGGTCAGCGACACCGGCATCGGTATCGCCCCCGAGTTGCACGGCACCTTGTTCGAAGACTTTTCTCAGGTCGACTCACCGCTGCAAAAACGCCTGCGCGGCACCGGCCTGGGCTTGTCGCTGTGCAAGCGCTTCGCCGAATTGCTCGGTGGCGAGGTCGGTGTCGAAAGTACGCCGGGCGTGGGTTCAAGCTTTTTCGTGATCATTCCGTTGGCGATTGCTGAGGAGAACGTCGATGAAACATGACATCCGTCTGTTGATCGTCGATGACAACGTTGCCACCCGCTACGCCTTGCGCCGACGCCTGGAGCGCCACGGTTACGAAGTGCTCGAGGCCGGCACCGGCGGTGAAGGTCTGGCTCTGATTGCCAGTCAGTCGCTTGATGCGCTGATTCTCGACGTCAATCTGCCGGACATGAGCGGGTTTGATATCGTCCGTAAATTGCGCGCCGACCCGGCCACCGCGCTGCTTCCGGTGATCCACGTGTCGGCCGCGTCGATCCAGACCGGCGACATCATCACCGGCCTCGATGCCGGGGCCGATGCGTATCTGATTCACCCGGTCGATCCCGATGTGCTGCTGGCGACTTTGCGCACCCTGCTGCGGGTGCGCGACACGGAGAATGCCTTGCGCGAAAGCGAGGCGCGCTTTCGGGAGATCTTCGTCAACATCTCCGCGCCCATCGCGGTGCTCGACGCCGACCTGAAAGTCCACGAGTGCAACCACGCCTTCTCGCAACTGATCCAGGACAACCGCGACCCGCAGACCCTCAGTGAATGCTTCGCCGAGGATCAGAGCGCGATCCTTGACGAGCTACGCTTGCGACTGGTGGACGGCGAACGCTGGAAAGGCACACTGAACATGCGTGTGCAGGGCGAGATCCGCGAAACCCAGTGGCAGATATCACCGTACCGCACGCCAGAGCTCAGCCTGGTGTTCGTCGAAGACGTCACCGAACACCGCCATCGTGAACGCTCGCACCTGGCGCGGCTGGACGACACCACCACACAACTGGCCAAGGAAGTCGCCGACCGGGTCCGCGCCGAGTCGCAGCTGCTGCAAGTGCAGAAAATGGATGCGCTGGGCAAACTCACCGGCGGCATCGCCCATGACTTCAACAACTTGCTGACCGGGATCATCACCAGCCTCGAACTGATCCAGAAACGCGTCGCCGATGCGCGCCCGGACAAAGTCCAGTTCTACGCCGAAGCGGCCCTGAGTTCGGCGATGAGCGCGGCCTCGCTCACCCATCGCCTGCTGGCTTTTGCCCGCCAGCAACCGCTCGACACACGCCCGGTGGATATCAACGACCACGTGCGTTCGCTGGAAGACTTGCTGGTGCGCACCATCGGCGAACGCATCGCCCTCAAGCTCGAAATGACCACCAAACCTGCCATCGCGCTGGTCGATCCGATCCAGCTCGAAAGCGCAGTGCTCAATCTGGTGATCAATGCCCGGGACGCATTGCCACGGGGCGGCAATATCTGGGTCAGCACGTACGCGGCGTATTCCCACGGCGACCCGAACCTCGCCGATGGTTCCTATGTGGCGCTATCGGTGCGCGATGACGGTACCGGCATCGAGCACAGCGTCATCGATAAGGTGTTCGAGCCGTTTTTCACCACCAAACCACTGGGCCAGGGCACCGGGCTGGGGCTGTCGACGATCTACGGTTTCGCCCGCCAGTCCGGCGGTGATGCGCACATCCGCAGCGTGGCGCGGCGCGGCACCGAAGTGACGATCATGCTGCCGGCCACCAGTGATCCGACCGCTGTCGATGTGGCCCCGGTGGTCATTGATCCGCTAGGCGCGGGCGAACATGTGTTGATCGTCGAAGACATGCCGGCCGTGCGGCTGTTCGTCACCGAGGTGCTGGAAGACGCCGGTTACCGCTGCACCCAGGTCGGCGACATCGAAACCGCGCTGGAGCGCTTGCAGAACGACCCGTCGATCAACCTGCTGCTGACCGACGTCGGTCTGCCGCGCATGACCGGCCGCGAACTGGCCGACGTTGCCCGGGGCTGGCGAGAAGGGTTGCCGATTCTGTTCATGACCGGTTACGCGGAAACGGCGATCAATCGCCAGGTGTTCCTCGGGGCCGGCATGGACATGCTGGTCAAGCCCTTCCAGATCAGTCATTTGCTGGACAAGGTACGCCGCACGCTCGACGGCACCTGACACACCGCCATCGCGGGCAAGCCCGCGATGAGGCCCGCCCAGGCGACTCAGTTATCGGTTCAAGGCACGGGCAAGAAACGGCGCAGTCCGGCTCTTCTTGCTCGCCGCCACTTTCTGCGGCGTCCCGGCCACGACGATCTTGCCGCCCTGATCCCCCGCACCCGGGCCGATGTCGATCACCCAGTCACTCTGCGCCACCACGCGCATTTCATGCTCGACCACGATCACCGTGTGCCCCGCCGTCACCAGCGCATCCAGCTGCTCCAGCAAGCGGTCAACGTCGCGCGGGTGCAACCCGGTGGTCGGTTCATCCAGCACATACAACGTCGCGCCACGCTGGTTGCGTTGCAGCTCGGTGGCCAGCTTGATCCGTTGGGCTTCGCCGCCGGACAGTTCGGTAGCCGGTTGACCGAGGCGCAGATAACCGAGTCCGATATCACGCAGCACCTCCAGCGAACGGCGGATCGCCGGTTGCTCGGCAAACACCATCACTGCTTCGTCCACCGTAAGCTGCAGCACCTGCGCGATGCTCAAGCCCTGCCAAAGGATGGCCAGGGTCTCCGGGTTGTAACGCGCGCCATGGCAGGTCGGGCACGGCGCATAAACGCTGGGCATGAACAACAACTCGACACTGACAAACCCCTCGCCTTCGCAGGTCGGGCAGCGACCCTTGGCGACGTTGAAGGAAAACTGCCCGGCGTCGTAACCCGCCGCTTTCGCCTCGTCGGTCGCGGCGAACAACTTGCGCACGTTGTCGAACAGCCCGGTGTAGGTCGCCAGATTCGAACGCGGGGTGCGGCCGATGGGTTTCTGATCAACCTGCACCAGACGCTTGATCGACTCCAGCCCGGCGCTGACCTGGCCGGTACTGGCAGTCGGGGTATCGTCTTCCAGGTTGAGCTCTTCCGGCTCGGCGTCACTGACGCTGCGCCCGAGCTGCGCGCCGACCAGTTCCAGCAGCGCCTGGCTGACCAGGCTCGACTTGCCGGAACCGGAGACGCCGGTGACCGAGGTGAAACAGCCCAGCGGAAATTCGGCGCTGAGGTTATTCAGGTTGTTGCGGGTGACGCCGTCGAGCTTCAGCCAGCCCGATGGTTTGCGCGCAGTGCGGGTCGAACGTTGCTGTTCGGCGAACAGATAGGCGCGGGTCTGCGAGTCCTCGATCGCGGCCAGCCCCGGCGGCGGGCCGCTGTAGAGAATCTGCCCGCCCTTTTCACCGGCCGCCGGGCCGACCTCGATCAGCCAGTCGGCGCGGCGCATGGTGTCCAGATCGTGCTCGACCACAAACACGCTGTTGCCGTCGGCCTTCAGACGCTGCAACGCTTCGAACAGGGCCTCGCCGTCGGCCGGGTGCAGGCCGGCGGAAGGTTCGTCGAGCACGTAGATCACACCGAACAATTGCGAGCCCAGTTGGGTGGCCAGCCGCAGTCGCTGCAACTCGCCAGACGACAGGGTCGGCGTGCTGCGCTCCAGCGCCAGATATCCGAGCCCGAGATCGGTCAGGGTGCTGACCCGCTCCAGCAAGTCCTCGGCAATGCGCTGCGCGGCCAGGCGTTTTTCCAGTGAGAGGTTCGGCGTATGGCGCACGTCCGGCGCGTTGGCGTGGCCGCTGGCGCCATGGGCCACGCGCTGCTGCCGGGCTTCGCGGGTCTGGCTGTGGGACAGGGTTTCGCCGGTTTCATCGGCGTGTTCCAGCCAGCTCGGGTCCGCCACCGGTTTCAAGACTTCGGCGACTTGCAGCAGCGGCATGCGCGACAACTCGCCGATGTCATGCCCGGCAAACGTCACCGACAGCGCCTCGCGCTTGAGGCGCTTGCCATCGCACAACGGGCACAGGCTGCCGAGCATGAATTGCGACACGCGCTTCTTCATCAGCGCACTTTGCGAATGGGTGAAGGTGTGCAGGATGTAGCGCCGGGCGCCGGTGAAGGTGCCTTGATAACTCGGCTCCATGTTGCGCTTGAGGGCGACGCGGGTCTCTTCCGGCGTCAGCCCGGCGTACACCGGAACGGTCGGTGTTTCCTCGGTGAAGAGGATCCAGTCACGCTGTTTTTTCGGCAGCTTGCGCCAGGGAATATCGACGTCGATGCCCATGGTCACCAGGATGTCGCGCAGGTTCTGTCCCTGCCAGGCCAGCGGCCAGGACGCCACAGCACGCTGGCGGATGGTCAGATTTGGATCGGGCACCATCAGCGCTTCGGTGACTTCGTACACCCGCCCCAATCCATGGCACTCCGGGCAGGCGCCTTGTGGTGTGTTCGGCGAGAAATCCTCGGCGTAGAGCATCGGCTGCCCCGGCGGATAGCTGCCGGCGCGCGAGTACAGCATGCGGATCAGGCTCGACAGTGTGGTCACGCTGCCCACCGACGAACGCGTGCTCGGCGTACCGCGCTGTTGCTGCAGGGCCACGGCTGGTGGCAGGCCTTCGATGGAATCGACGTCCGGCACGCCGACCTGATCGATCAGCCGCCGCGCATAGGGCGCCACCGATTCGAAATAGCGCCGCTGGGCTTCGGCATACAGCGTTGAAAACGCCAGCGACGATTTGCCCGAACCCGACACCCCGGTGAACACCACCAGTGCATCGCGAGGAATGTCGACGTCCACGTTTTTCAGGTTGTGTTCACGGGCACCGCGCACGCGAACCATGCCGGCGGCAGAACTGGAATTGCGTCTGGAAGTCATCGGCCAGCCTTGGTCAGGGGATTGGAGCTCAGGTGCTGAGCACGGAACGGATCATCTGCAGCAGTGCTTCGGGGCCATAGGGCTTGCCGAGCAAATGGGTGTCGGGGCTGAGCTGGTGGTTGCGCGAGATGATGTCGCGGGTGTGCCCCGAGGTGAACAGCACGGCCACCGGCGGCATTTGCACCTTGGCCCACGCCGCCAGATCGGAGCTTTTGATAAGACCGGGCATGACCACGTCGGTGAAGATCAGGTCGACCCGAGCTCCTTCCATCAACATCTGCATGGCCGCGTCGCCATTGGCGGCGGTCAGCACGCGATAGCCTTCTTCGCGCAGCAGTTCAACTGCCGAGGTGCGTACCGCTTCGTTGTCCTCGACCACCAGGATCGTCTCGTGACCGCCCGCTTGCTGGTGATTGACGCTCGGCGAGTCATCGAGCACGGGGCGCAGGCTGCGCGGGAAATACAACTGCACGCGCGTGCCCTGGCCCACCTGGCTGTCGATCTCGACATGCCCGCCGCTCTGTTTGACGAAACCGAACACCATGCTCAAGCCGAGGCCGGTGCCCTGGCCGTCGGCCTTGGTGGTGAAGAACGGTTCGAACACCTGCTCCAGTATGTGCGGGGCAATGCCGACGCCGCTGTCACTGACCGAAACCCGGACGAAATCCCCCGGCACGATGCCCTTGCCCGAGCAGAACGCCCGATCCAGTGAGAGATTCGACGCACCGAGCACAATCGTGCCCTCGCCCTTCATGGCATCCCGGGCATTGATCGCCAGATTGAGAATCGCGTTTTCCAGTTGATTGCGGTCGACGTTGATGTGCCACGGATCTTCCGGCAGCTGCACGTCGATCTGAATGGTTTCGCCCAGGGCTCGTTGCAGCAACTCGCCGACGCCTTCGAAGATCTGCCGGGGATTGCACACCGCCGGCGACAGCGGCTGACGCCGGGCAAACGCGAGCAGTTGCGAGGACAGCTTGGCGCCACGTTCCACCGCTGCCAGCGAGGCGCTGACCCGGCGCTGGACGTTGGCGTTGTTCGGTTCATGTCGCGCCAGCAGGTGCAGGTTGCCGGCGATCACTTGCAGCAGGTTGTTGAAGTCGTGAGCCACGCCGCCGGTGAGGCCGCCGATGGATTCGAGTTTCTGCGACTGGCGCAGTTGCTCTTCGGCGGAGAGACGCGCGCCGACTTCATCAGCCACCCGTTGTTCGAGATTGCGGGTGAATTTGAGCAGGGACTCTTCGGCGATCTTGCGCTCGTGGATGTCGATCAGCACGCCGGGAAAACGGAACGGCTGGCCCTGCTCGTCGAACTCGCAGCAACCGCTGGCCAGCACCCAGAGGAAACTGCCATCAGCGCGTATCACGCGGTATTCGGCGTTGTACGGCTCGCCGGTGCGCACCGCATTCTCGACGCATTCCTGCACCCAACTGCGGTCGTCGGGATGAATGTGCGCCTCGGTAATGTGCTGCGGCAGGTTGGTCAGGTCCTGATCCGGCGGAAAGGAAAATGTGCGGGCAAATCGCTCATCGGCCGACAGCACATTGTTTCTGACGTCCCAGACAAACGAGCCAAGCAGTGCCCCGGCATTCAGCGCCAGGCGCACCCGTTCGTTATCGGCGCGATAAGCGTCTTCGGCGGCCTGACGCAAGCGTTCGGACAGCACCAGTTCAGTGGTTTCCACCACCATCGCCATGACGCCCGAAGGCACACCGGCATCGTTGGCCACCGGGCTGTAATACAAATCGAGCCAGACATCCTCGGGTACGCCATCGCGCAGCAACACCAGGACCTTGTTGCGATATTCCAGGGTGCCGCCGGCCAGACAGGTGTCGACCACATGCCGGTTGAAATCGGCCACCTCCGGCCAGCCCAGTTCCACCGGCGATCCGAGCAGGTAGGGATGTCGTCCGCCGGCGAATCGGGAATAGGCGTCGTTGTAGATCATGTAACCGGCATGGCCCCAGAGCATGACCATCGGCAGCGGCGAAGCCAGCATCAGCTGGACCGTGCTGCACAGGCTGGCCGGCCAGGTTTCGAGCGGGCCCAGATCAGTCCTGCTCCAGTCAAACGCACGAATGCGCCCGGCCATCTCGCCTTGCCAGCCGTCACACCCATGGCTATCGGATAAAAACTGCATCAGCTGCTTCAACGCCTTGTAGTGGGTCCGGTTCTATCGCCGCGCGTTCAAACGCCACGCCCGTCTGTTTCGAGCGCGCCGGGCAGCGATGGTTTCATTAGAGGTATAGCCGATTTCACCTGGGCTCGATGCTCAGACCTCGATCAGGTGCTTGAGCGGATGGTAGCCGCTCTTCATCTTCGCAGCGACGTCGAGGATCGCCTTCTGGATGCCGTCCAGGTGCATGCAGGTCAGCTCGATCGCGGCGTTCTGATTGCCGGCCTCGATGTACTCGATCAGCCGCAAGTGTTCGTCGTCGCGACAGGCCTCGTGGCTGTCGTCATCCAGCGCGGCGGCGTACAGCGAGGCGCGGGAAATCAGCTTCTGGAACCAGTCGAGCAACACCGGGTTGTTCAGACTGCGGGCCAGTTTGATGTGGAACTCGCCGAGCAGGTGAATCAGCCGCCCGTGATCGCCGGCTTCGTGGGCCTCGTCTTCCAGCAGCAAGTGATCGCGCAGGTCCAGCATCACCGCAGAGTCCTTTCGCCGGCACAACTCAGTGACGATGCCGATCTCGATCAGGCGCCGGGTTTCGAACAGCGAACGGATCTCTTCATCGCTGGGCAACGACACCGACGCACCTTTATTGGGCTCGGTGGTGACCAGTCCGTCGGCCTCCAGTTGCTTGAGCGCGGCACGAACCGACGTGCGGCTGACATTGAACAACTCCGCCAGCGACGCCTCGCCCAGCTTCATACCCGGACGCAGCGAACGCTTGCTGATCGCCTCGTAAACCCCTTGGTAGACGCGGTCGACCGTGGTTTCCGTTTTTTTCTCGGTCATTCAAAAACTCCTTCAATGCTGGCAACGCTGCCCGACGAACGACTCAGTCAGGGAAATGGGGGGTTGCGCAAGCAGATTAATCCGGGTATTTCTAAATTGCATTCAGATATTGCATACAATAATTAGAGGATTGCACCATTATGGGTCAGTCAATAGCCATTGAAGTGCGTAATGTATCCAAGCGGTATTCTGATGATCCTGGCCTGGCGCCAGCCCTCGATAACGTGTCGGTGAACATCGCCGACAACGAGTTCTTCACCCTCCTCGGCCCCTCGGGCTGCGGCAAGACCACCCTGCTGCGCACCATTGCCGGTTTCGAACACGTCAGCGACGGCGAGATCCGTCTGGCGGGCGAAACGGTCAATCACCTGCCGCCGTTCAAGCGTCGGGTCAACACGGTGTTCCAGAGTTACGCGCTGTTTCCGCACATGAGTGTCGCGCAGAATATCGCCTTCGGCCTCGAGATGCAGGGTCTTGATCGCAAGACGATTCCGGGACGGGTCGACGAAATGCTCGCGCTGGTGCAGATGGAGCACCTGGCCGGGCGCAAACCGGCGGAATTATCCGGCGGCCAGCAGCAACGCGTGGCTCTGGCCCGGGCCCTGGCGCCGAAGCCGAAAGTGCTGTTGCTCGACGAGCCGCTGTCGGCGCTGGACCTGAAGCTGCGCAAGGAAATGCAGGTCGAACTCAAGCGCGTGCAGCAGGAAGCCGGAATCACCTTCATCTTCGTCACCCATGATCAGGAAGAAGCCCTGACCCTGTCCGACCGGATCGCGGTGATGTCCGCCGGCAAGATCCTGCAGATCGGCACCCCGACCGACATCTATGAACGACCGCAGCACCGCTTCGTCGCCCAGTTCATCGGCGACATCAATTTCCTCCCCGGCCAGCTCAAGCGCGGTGAACACAACGAAAACATTTTCGTGCCGAACGGCATGCCGGTGGAAATCCCTTGTCCGCCCCAAGGCGTCAGCGGCAGCAGCGTGCAACTGGCGTTTCGGCCCGAGCGCTCGCAACTGGTCGCGGCGGATCAGCCGCATCATCTGCGCGGCGTGATCGAGGCGGTGCTGTATGTCGGCACCGCGACGCTGTACCAGTGCCGCTTGAACAACGACATCAAAGTCATGCTGCGGGAAAACAACGAAGGGCTGAACCGTGGTCGTGCAGTCGGCGAGCGCGTGGCGGTGCATTTACCGCCCCAGGCCTGCCTGTTGATGGAGGCCTGAGATGAGCGTCAGCAGCACTTCCCCCTCCCTCAACCGCGCGCTGTTGCTCAGCCCGGTGGTGTTGACCCTGCTCGCCCTGATCGCCATTCCGCTGGGGATCATGGGTTACATCAGCCTGCTGCCGCGCAACACCTACGGCGGCGTTGACTGGCAGGCCCAATGGCAACTGCAGAGTTACGTGCAGCTGTTTTTCCAGGAAGGTTTCGACGGCGAACTGGAGCTGAACTGGGTCTACGCCCAGGCGCTGTTGCGCTCGGTGTTCCAGGCCGGCGGCACCACGGTGCTGTGCTTTCTGTTCGGATTTCCGGTGGCGCTGTGGATGTCGAGCCTGACTCCGCGCCGACGCAATCTGATGGTGTTGCTCATCACCATTCCGTTCTGGACCAACCTGCTGATCCGCAACTACGCGTGGCTGATCATCCTGCGCGAACAGGGCTGGGTCGCCCAGAGCCTCAACGCGCTGTTTCCGAGCGCCGGTGGCATCACCCTGCTCTACAACGACTTCGCGGTCAGCGTCGGTCTGGTCTACAGCTTTCTGCCGTTCATGATCCTGCCGATCTACTCGACCCTGGAAAAACTCGACTGGCGTCTGGTGGAAGCCGCCTATGACCTGGGCGCCAACCGCTGGCATGCGCTGCGCCGGATCATCCTGCCGCTGTCAATGCCCGGGGTGATTGCCGGCGCGTTGCTGGTGTTCGTGCCGAGCCTCGGCGCCTTCATCACCCCGGCGATCCTTGGCGGCGGCAAGACCCTGATGATCGGCAACCTGATCCAGCAGCAATTCGGCACCGCGCGCAACTGGCCGCTGGGCAGTTCGCTGTCGTTCCTGTTGCTGGGGATTCTGCTGTTGTCGCTGGTGCTCTACGCCCTCTACAGCCGCAGCGCGGCGAAAACCCTGAACCGGGGAGCGAAAGCATGATCTCTCTGCACCTGAAAAAACTCCCGGCGACCCGGGAAATCAGCCTGCTGATTCTCGCCTACCTGTACGTGCCGATCCTGGTGTTGATCGCCTACAGCTTCAACGCCAACCGCTCGGCGACGGTGTGGACCGAGTTCTCGTTCGCCTGGTACGGGCGGATCCTGGCCAACCCGTCGATTCAGACCGCGGCGCTGAACTCAATCATCGTTGCCACCATCGCCACCGTGTGCGCCACGGCGATTGCACTGCTGGCGGCGCTGGCGACTTACCGGCCGTTCTACGGACAGAAAATGGTCGAAGGCGGGATCAACCTGCCGTTGATCCTGCCGGAGATCGTCACCGCCGTGGCCACCCTGCTGCTGTTCATGGCGCTGGGGATCAAGCTCGGGCTGATGACGGTGATCGTCGCGCACATCGGCTTCTGCATTCCGTTCGCCTACCTGCCGATCCGCGCACGGCTCAACGATCTGGACAAGAGCCTGCTGGAGGCCGCCAACGATCTGTACGCCAACCCGTGGCAGGTGTTCCGCCGCGTGACCTTGCCGCTGCTGTGGCCGGCGGTGTTGTCCGGTTCGGTGCTGGCGTTCGTGGTCAGCCTCGACGATTTCATCATGACCTTCTTCGTCGCCGGGCCCGGTTCGACCACGTTGCCGGTGTACATCTTCTCGGCGATCAAGGCCGGCGTGACGCCCGAGATCAACGCGATCTCGACGCTGATGCTGGTGATTTCCATCGTGCTCGTGGTGCTGGCCTTCTGGCTTGGCCAACGCGGCAAACAACAATAAACCTGGAGCGCTCTGTTCATGAAAACCAAAAGCATGCGTTTGGCTATTTCCGGTCTGGCCCTGAGTTGTTTCACCGCGTTCAGCGCCCACGCGGCCGAGCCCAAGCAATTGTTCTTCTACAACTGGACCGATTACTACCCGGTGGACCTGCTGGCCAAGTTCGAAAAGGAGACAGGGATCAAGGTCACCATGGACGGCTATGACAGCAACGAAACCCTGCTCGCCAAGTTGCAGGCCGGCGGCGCGGCGTATGACGTGATCGTGCCGTCGCAGTCGATCATGCAGACGCTGATCAAGCAGGATCTGCTGCTGGAAATCGACGCCCCGAGCCTGAACAACTTCCAGTACGTCAAAGGCCCGTTCCGCGATCCGAGCTTCGACCCGGGCCGCAAGTTTTCGGCGCCGTATCTGTGGGGCACCACCGGGTTTTCCTATGACAGCGCCCGGGTGCCGGGCGGCAAGCTCGATGATTCGTGGAAAGAATTCTTCGAACCGCGCAAGGAACTGCAAGGCCAGCTCGCCGCCCTCGACACTTCCAGCAGCGTGATCAACGCCGCCAGCCATTACCTGAACGTCGACGAATGCACGGAAAACCCGCAGGACGCCAAACGCATCCTCGAACTGCTGCAAAAGCAGAAACCGTTTTTGAAGATGTACAGCTCCGACAACACCGTCGACCGCATGGCCTCGGGCGAAGTGATCATGATGCAGAACTGGAACGGCTCGACAGCCCGCGCCACGTTGCAGAAGAGCACGATCAAATACGTGTACCCGAAAGAAGGCCTGGCAATGTTCCAGGACAACTTCGCCGTACCGAAAAGCGCGCCGCATCCGGGCAACGCGAAGATCTTTATCGACTGGATGATGAAACCCGAGAACGCAGCGGCCGTGTCCAACGCGATCGCCTATGCCAACGGGATTCAGAGCGATCAGTTGCTGGATGCGAAATGGAAGGTCATGGACGCGATCAACATGCCCGAGGAATACGCCTCGCGGCTGCGGCCGGAGAAGGAATGCAGCAACAAGGCGCGGGAGCTGCAGGATCGGATCTGGTCGAAGCTTAAGGGTTGATCGTGGATCGCTGGTTTTATCTGAGCGCGCGACTCCCAGATCGACTTGAAAGCCCCCTCACCCTAGCCCTCTCCCGGAGGGAGAGGGGACTGACCGAGTTGTCTTGCGCTGTCCGCCGACCTGAAAGACCTGGTCGATTATGGATTCAGAGCCGTTCATTCAGGTCGGCGTAGCTCTTCAATATCCTTCATTCGGTCCCCTCTCCCTCAGGGAGAGGGCTAGGGTGAGGGAAAAAATTTCAAAGAACACCGAGGTTCCCATGTCCCACCCCCGCTGGCTCAGAAACATCCGCCCCTACGGCGCCCCCGCCGAAGACCTGCTGATCGAAAACGGCAAGTTCACCCGACGCCGCCCGGCCTCCAGCACCCCGCTGGCCGCCACCAACATCGACGGCCAGAACCAGCTCCTGACCGCGCCGCTGGTGGAAAGCCACGTCCACCTCGACAAGACCCTGTACGGCCAACCCTGGCGCCCGAACAGCGCCGGCCCGACGCTCAAGGACTACATCAGCAACGAGCGCCGCGTCCTGCGTGAAGTCAAAGCGCCGATCGCCGAACGCGCCGGCGCGCTGCTGGAAAACTGCATCGCCCGGGGTTCGCTGACCATGCGTTGCCACGTCGACATCGACCCGGAATTCGGCCTGCGCCACGTCGAGGCCATGCAGCAACTGCGCGAAACCTACAACGACCTGATCGACCTGCAACTGGTGGTGTTCCCGCAAACCGGCCTGATCAGCCGCCCCGGCACCGCCGAACTGATGCGCGAAGCCATGGCCCTGGGCGTGGAAAACGTCGGCGGGCTCGACCCGTGCGGCATCGACAACGACCCGATCGCGCAGCTGGATTTCGTGTTCAAACTGGCAAGCGAATTCCAGCGTGGCGTCGACATTCACCTGCACGACAAAGGAGAACTGGGCCTGTGGCAGATCGCCCGGATCGCCGATTACACCGAGCGCTTCAACCTGCAAAACCGGGTGATGATCAGCCATGCCTATTGCCTCGGCATGTTGCCTTGGAGCCAGGTCAAACCTGTTGCCGAACGCCTCGCGGCGCTGGGGATTTCGCTGATGAGTTCGGCACCGGCCGATTGCGCCGTTCCACCGTTTCTGGCGCTGCGTGAGGCCGGGGTCAACGTTTGTCTGGGCTCCGACGGCATTCGTGATGCGTGGTCGCCGATGGGCAATGGCGACATGCTGGAACGGGCGATGCTGCTGGCATTCCGTTTCGACCTGGGCAAGGACGAAGAACTGGCGGCGGCGTTCGACGCCGCGACGGTGAACGGTGCGCGCGCATTGGGGATCGAGGATTACGGCTTCGCCATCGGCAAGCCTGCGGATTTTCTGCTGATGCCGGTCGAAACCCTCGGTGAAGCCGTGGTTTCGCGCCCTGTGCGCCAGGTCTATCGCGGCGGCGAACTGATCGCCAGCGGCGGTCGTCTGCTGGGCAGCCGTCTGTGAAACGGATCGGCCTGAAGGCCGGTTGCGTGGTCGGCTTCGACGGCACGCAGCATGTGCTGTGGCGTGACGGTGAAGTGGTATTCAGCGGATCGCGTATCGAATTTGTCGGGCGCGGTTATCAAGGGCCGGTGGATCAGTGGATCGACTACGGCAATGCGCTGATCGGACCCGGTTTCATCGACCTCGACGCCCTCGGCGATCTCGACTCCACGGTACTGACCCTGGACAACGGCGACGAGCGCGCGATGGGCCGGATGTGGTCGGCGGAGTATCTGGCGGCCGGCCCGCGTGAGTCGTTCAGCCCCGAAGAAGAAGTCTTCAAGTACCGCTACGCCTTCACCCAGTTGATCCGCAACGGCATCACCACGGCGATGCCGATCACCTCGATGTACTACCGCGAATGGGCGGAGACCTACGACGAGTTCGCGGCGGTCGCCGATGTGGCGGGCGAACTGGGCCTGCGCACCTATCTCGGCCCCTGCTACATGAGCGGCATGAGTTACTGGCGCGCCGACGGCACTCTCGCCCATCACTGGGATGAGGCACGGGGCCTGGCGGGACTGGATGCGGCCGAACGGTTTTTCAAGGATTTCGATGGTACGCATGCCGGGCTGATTCGCGGTGCGCTGCTGCCGGATCGCATCCAGACCTGCACCCCGGCGCTGCTTCAGCGCACGTCCGCCTTGAGCCGCGAGCTGAACGCGCCGATGCGTCTGCATTGCTGTCAGGCGCTGGGTGAGGTGGCGATGGTCGAACAGTTGCGCGGCACCACGCCGCTGGGCTGGTTGCAGCAGCTGGACTTGCTCAACCCGCGCAGCCTGTTGCCCCACGGCATCTACACCTCGGGCGATGACGATCTGCAACGGGTCATCGACGGCGGCGCCAGTCTGGTGCACTGCCCACTGGTGTTCGCCCGTGACGGCGAAGCCCTGAACTCATTCGGCAGTTATCGCGCCAAAGGCATCAATTTCGCCCTCGGCACCGACACCTGGCCGGCGGACTTGCTGGCCAACATGCGCCACGGTCTGAACATCGCCCGCTTGATGGAAGGCGGCTCGGCACTGACCAGCAGCCTCGATCTGTACAACGCCGCGACCCTCGGCGGCGCCAAGGCATTGGGCCGCGACGACCTCGGTCGCCTGGCCCCCGGCGCCAAGGCTGATATCACCGTGTTCAACCTGCGCGGCCTGCACCTGGGGCCGCTATTCGATCCACTGAAAAACCTGCTGCTGGCCGGGCGCGGCGACGACTGCATCGCCAGTTACATCGATGGTCGCTGCGTGATGCACGACGGTCAGGTCAACGGCGTCGACTACCCCACTCTGCAACGCCAGGCCCAGCGCCAATACGAAAAACTGATGCGCAGCCACAGCGACCGGGCCTTTGGCCGACCGGACTGGAAAACCCTGTTCCAGCCGGCCATTCCGTTCGCCGACGACTACAGCGCCGAGGCGCCATTGAGCGCCATCGATCCACTTCTTTAGAGAACACTGCCATGCACAGCTTCGATTTCAGCCAACTGAGCCCACGGGAAAAGTACAAGATTCTGATCGGCAGCGTGGTGCCGCGCCCGATTGCACTGGTCACCACCATCGATGCCGAAGGCCGGGTCAATGCCGCGCCGTTCAGCTTTTTCAATGCGCTGTCGGCGGACCCGCCCATTCTCGCGCTCGGCGTCGAGAACTACGGCGATCAGAGCCCGAAGGACACCACGCGCAATATCCAGATGAATCAGGAATTCACCGTCAACATCGTCAGCGATGCATTGGTGGAAGCCATGAATGTCTGCGCCGTGCCGTTCGCGCCGGGCTTCGATGAGTTGACCGCAGCGGGCCTGACAGCGATCCCCGGCACCTCGGTCAAATGCCCGCGAATCGGCGAAGCACCCGTGGCGCTGGAATGTCGGCGGATGATGGCGCTGAACATCGGTCAGTCGCGGGAGATCATTTTTGGCGAGGTGTTGATGGCGCATGTGCGCGACGAGTTGATCGATCCGAAAACCCTGTACATCGATCAATTGGGGCTGGATGCGATCGGGCGCATGGGCGGGCATGGTTATGCGCGGACCCGGGATTACTTCGATTTGCCGACCCGCTCGTTGCAAGCGTGGACGGAAGCGCCGGGGGGTGGCGAGCGGTTCTGGCCCGCCAAATAAAAAAACGGCCCACCGAGGTGGGCCGCCGTGCTGATCGTTCCCACGCTCCGCGTGGGAATGCATACCGTGACGCTCTGCGTCACAGTGGACGCGGAGCGTCCATGGCGGCATTCCCACGCAGAGCGTGGAAACGATCAGCAGCCTGGGTTTCAGTCAGTGCCGTACTTCGGCGACCGAGGCCCGTACAGCAAGCCCGCCGGATGACCGGCCGACAGCAGTCGATTGCTGGCCACACCGGCAATCGGGTAGCCGGCATCGGTGGAGCTGTTGATGATCTGCTTCACCGCCGCGGTGATCAGCATGCCGATCAGGCCACCGGCGTTGCTGTTGTTACCCTCCTCGCTCGACGCCCGGGCTGCACCGGTCCACAGGGTGACGCCGGTTTTCAGGTCGACCAGCTTGGCGCTCGCGGTGACGGCAGTTTCGCTGCTGATCACCATGTAGCGCGTGCCGTATTCGCTGACGGTGATGTACAGCGCCGCGTCGGCACCGAAGATTTCCTGCAGCTTGTTGGCCGGCGCCGCATGGATGTCATCCGGCGTGGTCAGGCCGTTCTGGCGGAACGTTTCGTCGACCAACGTGATCGGCAGCACGTAGTAACCGGCTTCAGCCAGCGGGAACGTCACTTGCGACAACAGGCTGTAAGACGCCTTGACGTCCGGCGAGGTGTTCAGCGGCGGCAGCACCAGAATGGATTTCGGCCGCGCTTGCTTGTACGCCGAATAGTCCACGGTCTTCGGTGCAACGCAGCCACCGAGAACGGTCAGCGCCAGGCCTGCGGCCAGCAGTTTCAAGGCACGGGAGATCATTGGGCATCTCCGGTCTTGGCGTTTTTAAGCAGAAAATCCATGTAGGTGCCGGACTCGGGGAACAGGGTCTTCTCGGTGCGCAGCTGCTGCACCATCTGATCGTCCTTGCCCATGCTCAGGTACAGCAGACCGAGATGAGCGTGGTAACCCGGCGGTACCGGCTTGCCGCTGGCGCGGATCTTTTGCAGATCGGCTTCCAGCGCTTCGGCCTGGGCTTCTTTCGGCGTTTCGCTTTTGAAGTATTCGTAGACTTGTGGCTGGTAGCCTTCCCACTGGTACAGGGTTTGCGGGCTGCTGCAACCGGCCAGCAAGGCGCCAGCAGTCAGGGCCATCAGCGACCGGGACAGGGACAGATTCATGGTGTGTTGCTCCTTGCAATGGGCGTCTATCAGTTGCCCGGTTTCCAGGCACCGGCATTCATGCCATCGACCAGACGATTGATCGCCTCGCGCATGGCCAGATCGAGGACTTTGCCGTTGAGGGTGGAGTCGTAGGCAGCGGTGCCGCCGAAGCCGATGATTTCGCGGTTGGACAAGGCGTACTCGCCGGCGCCCTGGGTCGAATACACCACTTCGGAGGTACTGATGTTGACGATGTTCAGGTTGACCTTAGCGTAGGCGACCTGGGTCTTGCCACGGCCAAGAATGCCGAACAGTTGATGATCGCCGGTCTCTTTGCGGCCGAACTCGGTGACGTCACCGGTGACCACGTAATCGGCGCCTTTCAGACGCTGGGCCTGGCCCTTGATCGCCGCTTCCTGCTGGATTTCGCCCATGTTGTCGCGATCGAGCACGGAGAAACGGTTGGTCTGCTGCAAGTGAGTGATCAGGATGGTCTTGGCCTGGCCGCCGAGACGGTCGACGCCATCGGAGAAGATCCCGCGCATGTAGCTCGAACGGTTGTCGAACTTGCCCACGGCCATCGGGATACGCACACCGGACCAGGCCCGGGAGGCGCTTTCCACCTTGGCCACCGGCAATGCGCGGGAGCTTTCGGTGGCGCAACCGGAAAGCGAGCCGGCCAGGGTGCCGAGAACGGCAATCGCAACGCCCGAGACCAACATCCGGGAGATCATTCTCACTGTGCATTCCTTCTGAAATTCGATGTGTCCCCGCACGGTGATGTTGTGGGGGATCGGGAAAGGGGCGGCATTATGCCAAAGTGCCATCAGTGAGGACAGGTTTTTTTGACGTCAGTGAATTGGCTTGCAAATCGGTTAGCAGCCGTCCTCTGCCGATCGTTCCCACGCGGACGCGTTCGACGCCTCGACGTGGGAACGTTCACTACGGCGTGTCAGTGGAAATCGCGGCTTTGCACCCGAATTCCGTTGAGCAGCGAGCTAAGGTCACTCAAGCGTCCGGCGATCAGATGCCGCACCTCGCCTTCACGCTCCCAGCGGCCATCGACCTTGAGCAATTGCGAGCCCACCAGCACCTGACGCTGACGCTCGGCCAGATCGCGCCAGACCACCACGTTGACGTTGCCGAACTCGTCTTCCAGGGTCACGAACGTCACGCCACTGGCAGTGCCCGGTCGCTGGCGCCCGGTCACCAGACCCGCCACGCTGACCGGCCGGCCATGCTCGACGTCCAGCAACTCCCGGGAGCTACGGCAGCGCCGTGCCCGCAACTCGTCGCGCAAAAGCGTCAGCGGGTGCGGCCCCAGCGTGGTGCCGAGGGTGGCGTAATCGGTGAACAGGTCTTCGCTGACGCTCGGTGTCGGCAGCAGCACATCCGGCTCTTCCTGACTCGGCAACCCGGCAAACAACCCAAGCTGTTTCTGCACCCCGGCCACTTCCCAGCGTGCCCGATGGCGGTGACCGGCCAAGCCGCGTAGCGCTCCCGAGTCCGCCAACAGCGCCTGAGCGCGACTGTCGAGCCCGGCGCGTTCGCCCAGATCCGCGACGTCGGCAAACGCCCCCCTCGCCCGAGCGTTTTCAATGCTCCGCGCATCCTCCTCGCGAAAGCCCTTGATCATCCGCAGGCCCATGCGAATGGCCGGCTGCTCGCCGGCAATCGGCTCCAGGCTGCAATCCCAGTCACTGGCGCGCACGTCCACTGGACGGATCTGCAAATGATGGCGGCGCGCATCCTGGAGAATCTGATCCGGGCTGTAGAAACCCATCGGCCAGCTGTTGATCAGCGCACAGGCGAACGCCGCCGGTTCGTGGCACTTGAGCCAGCAACTGGCATAGGTCAGCAAGGCAAAACTGGCGGCGTGGGATTCAGGGAAACCGTAGCTGCCGAAGCCCTTGATCTGCTCGAAAATCTGCGCGGCGAATTCCGGGCTGTAGCCGTTTTTCTTCATGCCAGCGGCCAGCCGTTCCTTGTGCGGCTCCAGCCCGCCGTGGCGTTTCCACGCGGCCATGGAACGGCGCAACTGGTCGGCCTCGCCGGGGCTGTAATCGGCGGCGACAATCGCGATCTGCATCACCTGTTCCTGAAACAGCGGCACGCCGAGGGTGCGCTTGAGCACCACTTCCAGCTCCGGGGACGGGTAGGTTTCCTCTTCTTCCTTGTTCCGCCGGCGCAGGTACGGATGGACCATCCCGCCCTGGATCGGCCCCGGCCGGACGATGGCCACCTCGATCACCAGGTCGTAGAAAGTTTGCGGGCGCAGGCGCGGCAGCATCGACATCTGCGCCCGGGACTCGATCTGGAACACGCCGATGGTGTCAGCGCGGCTGATCATGTCGTAGGTCGGCCGATCCTCAGGTGGAATCGTCGCAAGGCTCAGGTCCTGATGGCGATGACGGCGCAGCAGATCGAAACAGCGGCGGATCGCGCTGAGCATGCCGAGGGCGAGGATATCCACCTTGAGCAACCCGACGGCATCGAGATCGTCCTTGTCCCACTGGATGATGGTGCGGTCGGCCATGGCGGCGTTCTCCACCGGCACCAGCGTGTCCAGCGGTTGCTCGGAAATCACGAAACCACCGGGGTGCTGCGACAGGTGCCGGGGGAAGCCGATCAGTTGCCCGGTCAGACTCAGCACCCGGTGCAGCAGCGGGCTTTCGGGGTCGAAACCGCCTTCACGCAGGCGCTCTACGGGCGGCGTTTGATCGCTCCAGTGACCGCAGCAGTCGGCCAGCGCATTGATCTGGTCCGGCGGCAAGCCTAGCGCCTTGGCCACATCGCGGATCGCACCGGAAGCGTGATACGTGCTGACCACTGCCGTCAGCGCCGCACGACGGCGGCCATAACGACGAAACACGTATTGCAGGACCTCTTCGCGGCGTTCGTGCTCGAAATCCACGTCGATGTCCGGCGGTTCGTTGCGCTCTCTCGACATGAAACGCTCGAACAGCAGCGTGGTGCGATCCGGGTCGATTTCGGTGATGCCCAAGGCGAAACACACCGCCGAGTTGGCCGCCGAACCCCGGCCCTGGCAGAGGATCTTCTGCTCCCGGGCGAAGCGCACCACGTCGTGCACGGTGAGGAAGTAGCTTTCGTAGCCGAGCTCGGCGATCAGCTCCAGTTCATCGTCGATCTGCTTGAGCACCTTGGGCTGTGCGCCTTGCGGCCAGCGCCAGGCGATGCCCTCTTCGGTCAGGTGGCGCAGCCAGGAACTGGCACTGTGTTCCTCGGGCACCAGCTCTTTGGGGTATTGATAGCGCAACTCGCTCAGGTCGAAGGTGCAGCGGCGAGCCAGTTTCACCGACTCGTCCAGCAAGGCCTGCGGATACAACTCGCTCAACACATCAAGGCTGCGCAAATGCCGCTCGCCGTTGGGGTGCAGGCGTAACCCGGCTTCGGCCACTGGAACGTGATGGCGGATCGCGGTCATGGTGTCCTGCAAGGCCCGCCGGCCTCGGGCGTGCATGTGCACATCGCCGCTGGCCACGGCTGGAATCTGCAGCTCATCCGCCAGACTCAGCAGCGCGGCCAGCCGTTGTTGATCGTTCTGCCCGCGATGCAACTGCACCGCCAGCCACAGCCGTTCGCCGAAGGTCTGTTTCAGCCAGCGGCCCTCCTCCACCTCATCGACCGCATCCGGCACCCACAGCACCAGCAATCCCGGCAACGGTTCGCTGAAATCCTCGCGCAGCACTTGATACTGGCCTTTTTGGGTACGCCGTCGGGCCTGGGTAATCAAACCGCACAGGGCCTGATAACCCTCGATGTTCTCCACCAGCAACACCAGTTTCGGGCCGTGTTCGATGCGAACTTCGCTGCCGATAATCAGCGGCAGCTCCACGGACTTCGCCGCTTGCCAGGCACGAACGATCCCGGCGAGGGTGCATTCATCGGTGATCGCCAGCGCCTGATAGCCGTGTTTTTTCGCCCGCTGAAACAGCTCCAGCGCACTGGACGCGCCGCGCTGGAAACTGAAATTCGACAGGCAGTGCAGTTCGGCGTAACCCTGATTCACGCGAACCAGCCCTGCAGCCACAACGGACCGCCCTCACCCACAGCCCGGTACGCCCAGCCTTGCTGGCCGGCGCGGTTCTGGATCAGGTAATAGTCGCGGCGCACGTCGTCACCGTCCCACCAGCCGGACTCGATACGCTCCGGGCCCATGAGGATGCGCGCCGAACCTTCGGGCACGGACTGCGGTTCGCCCAACAACCAGCCCGGACGCTGCACGCCCGGCAATGCAGGGCAGCGCTGTTTGTCGTCGGCGTTCTGCCATGCGCACTCCGGTCGATGATCGGCCTGAAAACGCAGGCCTTGCACCGCCTCATCCCCCAGTCGCGCGCGCAGGCGTTCGCGCAATTGCTCCCAGGGCAAGGTCTGCTGCGGGCGGTCGTCGAACAGCTCCTGAAACTGCGGCACGAAACTCGGCAGATCCTCGGCGCGCAGACGAAAGCCGCGCACCGGGGCCTCGACCTGCACCTGCTCCAGTCGGCCACGGGCCAGTTCAAAGAGCATCGCCGGATCGCGCTCGGCGCTGAGCAGGCCGACCTTGATCAGCGTGTCCGGCAACCCTGCGTGTTCAAGGTGCAGATCGAAGCGCTGCACGCCACTGTCGCGCCCGCACAAAAACGCCGCCAGATCGGACGTCAGGCGGCGCAAGGGAAACAGCAGCGCCTGATGGGACTGCACGTCGAAATTGAGTTCGATGCGCACGTCGAAACGATCCGGCGGCAGGTAGAACGCCAGCGCCAGCGGTCGTGCGCCGAACAGCGTGTCCAGGTGCTTGAGCATCGGCGCCTCGAAACGCCGGGCCAGGGCCTGACGCGGCAGGTTCTGCACCTGATGGAGGTTGCGCAGGCCCATGCGCGACAGCGCCGTGGCCACGCTCGGTTCAAGGCCGATGCGGTCGACCGGCAATTGCCCGAGGTGGTGGCGCAGGGCTTCACCGTCGGGCACCACCAATCCGTCATAGGCGTTGGCCAGCACCCGCGCGGCCACCGGGTTGGGCGCGGCGACGATGCGGTGACGAAAGCCCAGCTCTGTCAGCTCCGTGCGCAACCGAGCCTCGAACTGCGCCCAGGAACCGAACAGCCCGAGGCTCGATTCGATCTCGAACACCACGGTGCGCGGGTAATGCACGCTGACCTGGGCGCTGAAGCGATAGGCCCAGGCGGCGAGAAACTGCTGCCAGTGCTCGACCTCGGCCGAATCGTAATCGACGGTGGCAAACCCTTTGCTCATGGCCTGCGCGGCGGTCATCGATTGCCCGGGACGCAAGCCCAGTGCCCGCGCCGCCGGGTTGACCGCTTGCAGCACGCGGCGCTGGGCCGGGCCGCTGAGCAGCGCCAACGGCTGCTCGGGATCGGGGCGCTGACGCAACACGGCGTCGAGGGCCAATTGCGGGAACAGAATGCAAACCCAGCGCATGGCGACCTCAATGCCCCACGGCGAAGGCAATCGGTGCGCTGCGCGCCAGACCGCCCCGGCACTTGAGCACGCGCAATTGCGCCGGGCGCGCATCAATGGCGATGCGCAACGCGGCTGGCGACGGGTTGACCGCTTCGCTCAAGGGGCGCCACGCGAACGCCAGGGTCTGGCCGGTTTCCGCCGCCACCTGCAAACGGCGCAAGGCACGGTCATCGGCCTTGTGCGGCCAGCACAGCACCGCGCCGCAACTGCCCGAGCGCAGGCATTGTTCTGCCGCCCACAACGCATCGCGTTCGCTGGCCTGGATCACCGACAACTGACGCAGATCGACCCCGGCATTGGCCCAGGCCTGCGGATACGGCACGAACGGCGGCGCCACCAGCACGATGCGCTCGCCCGCCGCCGACAGCCGCGCCAACGTCGGCCACACCAGTTGCAGTTCGCCGACACCGGGGCCGGCCAGGAGGATTTCGCTCAGTGCCGCTTCTGGCCAGCCGCCACTGGGCAAGGCTGCGTCCAGCGCCGCGTGCCCGGTGGGTTGCGGGCTGGCGGCCGGTGGCGCAGGCCGGCCCTTCCAGACCTGGCCGCCATTGAACAGCGTATCCAGCGCAACGACGGCACCCATCAGCCTTGCCTCACCAGACCGCAGAACACCCCTTCGATGGCCAGGTCCTGATCGGCCCGCACCACAATCGGTTGATACGCCGGGTTGCGCGGCAACAGGCGAACCTCATCGCCGATCCGTTCGAAGCGTTTGATGGTGACCTCACCGTCGAGTCGCGCCACCACGATCTGGCCGTTGAGCGCTTCGGGGTTGCGCCGCACGCCGACCAGATCGCCGTCGAGAATCCCGTCCTCGATCATCGAATCACCCTGCACTCGCAGCATGTAGTCAGGCGTGCGGGAGAACAGCGCCGGGTCGAGCATCAGCCGATTGTGCAGGTCGGCATCGGCGCCGATGGGCGCACCGGCGGCCACCCGGCCGAGCACCGGCACTTCGAGCAGTTCCGGCCGCGCCGGTTGCCCGAGCAGGCGAATGCCCCGGGCCTGATGCGGATTGACCTCGATGAACCCGGCTTCGGTGAGCGCCAGCACATGCTTGCGCGCCACGCTGCGGGAGGCAAAACCAAAAGCCTCGCTGATTTCAGCGAGGCTTGGGGGCTGACCGTGTTCGGCGATGCGTTCGCGGATAAAGGTCAGGATGGCGGTACGGCGGGGAGTCAGAGTCGTCATGGAGTACATTTGTACTCCTGTGGGATTTTCCTGACAAGCACCGCCAGTCAGCTCAAACCGCGCTCCGCCAGAAACCCCGCGATGTAGTCGATAAACGCCACAACCTTGGCCGTCGCCCGCCGATGGCTCGGGTACACCGCCAGAATGTGCGGGCCAAAACTGTCCGGATCGATGTCGTAATCCGCCATGACTCGCACCAGTCGCCCGGCGGCGATGTACGGCGCAGCGCTCCACAATGGCGTGTGCAGCAAGCCGCGCCCGGCCAGGGCGCTGGCCAGCAGCAAATCGTAATTGTCACTGCGCAACAGCGGCGCCGCCGGTTGCGCCAGGCTCAGGCGCTGGCCGTCGCGTTCGGCCCACCAGAATTCGCGGCTGAGCAACGGATGCCGATACAGCAGCCATTCATGCTGATCGAGGGTTTGCGGCGTCACCGGCAAGCCCTTGCGCGCCAGGTATTCGGGGCTGCCGCACAGCGCCAGGCGATTGCTGCCGACCACCCGGGCGATCAGCCCCGGCAAGTCGTCATGCCCCTCGCGCAACGCCAGGTCGTAGCCGCTTTCCAGCAGATTGACGAATTCGTCGCACAAATCCACTTGCAGGCTGATCTGCGGGTATTGCTGCAAAAAGCCGTCACACACCTGATCGAGAAACGCCCGCCCGTAGGCCAGCGGCGCGGTGATTTTCAGGCTGCCGCGCAGACCGTGCTGCAACTGCTCGATTTCCTCGCTGGCCTCGTCCAGCCGCTGCAACACCTGGCGTGCGGTTTCCAGATAGAGCCGGCCGATTTCGGTCAGCAAAATCCGCCGAGTACTGCGCTCGAACAGCCGCGCACCAAGCTCGGATTCCAAGTGATTGACCGCTTTGGTCAGGGCCGACGGAGTCTTGCCCAGTTGCTCGGCAGCGCGGCTGAAACTGCCGAGCTGCGCGGTGACCACGAACATTTTCAGTGCACCCAGCTTGTCCATGCTTTTTCCATTCAGGCAAAAACGTTTTTCGTGAGGAAGGCGTTCTGTCGGGCGTTGGCAGCCACTAATCTGGCCATCAGACGCAATAACAAGGAAATGTTCAATGAAAAGATTCATCCCGCATTTCACAAAAAATCTGCTGATCGCCGCTGTGAGTTTTGCCTCGATGGAAGCCATGGCCGCCACCGATCTGGTGCTGCTCAATGGCAAGATTTTCACCGCCGACCGCGCTCAACCGAAGGTTCAGGCACTGGCCGTGGAGAACGGCAAGGTGCTGAAAGTCGGCACGGATGCGCAGATCAAGGCCTTGATCGAGCCCGGCACCCAGGTGATCGACCTCAAAGGCCAGGCGCTGATGCCCGGCCTGATCGACAGCCATTCCCACGCGATTTTCGGCGGACTGGAAATGGTCTCGGCCAACATGGAAGACGACGTGGTCGGTCTGGATGAACTGGAAAAACGCCTGCGCGGCTGGCGTGACGACGGCAAGGCCCGGCATGGCGATGTGTTGAGCGTGGCCGGCATGAGCTCGGCGTATTGGGCCAAGGCTGAGGCATTGGGCAAAATCTTCAATAACGGCGAATGGGCCGACGTGCCAGTGGTGTTCACCGGCAGCGATCACCACACCGCATGGGCCAACAACGTCATGCTCAAGCGTGCGGGCATCGACGCCGCGCTGCTGAAAAACCTGCCGGACGCAGAAAAAGACACCATCGGCAAACTGCCCAACGGTGAACCGAACGGCTTTGTGGTCGACGCCGGCTGGGATCGGGTCGCCTCGAAAATGCCGGTGCCGAGCCCCGCCGACATGCTCAAGGCCGCGCAATCGGCAGTGCGTTTCAACAACAGCCTCGGCATCACCGCGTGGATGGACCCCGCCGCCAACGCCGCGCCGGGCGAGCCGCTGTTCGCCCTCAAGCCCACCGAGAAAACTGTCGGCGTATTGCCAGCTTATAAAGCCCTGTCGGACAGCGGCGGCATGACCGCCCACGTCGCCGCGCTGCTGGTGGCCAATCCGAAAAGCGTACCGGCCGATCTCGATACCCTCGACAAGGTGCGCCGGCAATTTCAGGGCATTCCCAATCTGACGCTGCCGGGAATCAAGATCTTCGCCGACGGCGTGATCGAATACCCGGCCCAGAGCGCGGCGATGATCGATCCCTACAGCAACTCGCACAAACAAGGCGAGTTGCTGATTGATCCGCAGCACTTCGGCGAACTGGTCAGCGCCATCGACCAGCGCGGCTGGCTGGTGCACATCCACGCCATCGGCGACCGCGCGGTGCGCGAATCCCTGAACGGCATCGCCCAAGCGCGCAAGGACCGGCAGAGCGGCGTGACGCACTCGATCACGCACCTGCAAATGGTCAACCCGAAGGAGTTCGCCCGCTTCAAGCCGTTGAACGTGATTGCCTCGATGCAGCTGCTGTGGGCCAGCGCCGACGACTACACCACCGACATGATCAAGCCTTACGTCAGTGCCCTCGCCTTCCGCTATCAATACCCGGCGCATTCGCTGCTCAAGCAAGGCGCGACGATTGCCGGCGCCAGCGACTGGCCGGTGTCCTCGCCGAACCCGTGGAATGCAATGGCCCAGGCCATCACCCGCACCGGGCCGCTGGGCGTGCTCAACGCCGACGAACGCCTGGACCGCGAAACCATGTTCTACGCCTACACCGCCAACGCCGCGCGGACTATCGGCCTGGAGCAACAGATCGGCTCGCTGAGCCCCGGCAAACAGGCCGATTTCATCGTGCTCGATCGCGACGTGTTCAGCGTCGATGACAAAGCCCTGCATGACACCCAGGTGCTGCAAACCTGGTTCGCCGGCCGCCAGGTCTACGCCCCTACCCTCTAATAACAATCGCCGTACCCGCTGCCCGACCCCGCGCCCGTCGCCGGGGTCCGGCGCAGCCTTGCCCGCTTCCTGCCCATAACAACCACAACAACGGGACTTCACATGAAAGCCTTGCCCCTGCTCGCCCTCACTTCCTTGAGCCTGCTGCCCTTGAGCAGCCACGCAATCCCCCTGAACGATGATTTCGCGGTGCTGGTCGACCTGACCCTGGCCAGCGACTACCGCACCCGCGGCATCTCCCAGACCCAGAACGACCCGGCCGTACAGGCCGGTCTGACCCTGGCCCACAGCAGCGGCCTGTACCTCGGCGCGTGGAGCTCGAACGTCGATTTCGGTGGCGGCCTGAAAACCCGTCAGGAAGTCGATTACTACGCCGGCTGGCTGTGGCAGGCAACCGAGACCGTGAGCCTGGATCTGGGCTACATCAAATACGCGTATCCCAAGGAGAGCCAGTTCAACCAGAGCGAGGTGTACTCGATTCTCAGCGCTTACGGCGTGAAACTCGCGGCCTATTACTCCAGTGACGCGCCGGGCATCGACAGCAAACAGAGTTCGCTCTACAGCTACATCGGCTATGAAACCGAATTGCCGTTGGATTCCGGGCTGAAGCTGCGCTACGGCAACATGGACTTCAAGGACCCGCATATGTATTCGGCGTCCGGCCACAGCGAAGAGTCCTACCGGGAGTGGGAAGTCAAACTGACCCACAGCCTGGCCGGCATGGTGCTGGGCCTGAGCTACATCGACACCGACCTCTCGCAGAGCCAGTGCCTGAGCAGTTGGGGCTTCGAGGACGTGCGCACGGCGACGGTAGTCGCCAGCGTCAGCAAATCCTTCTGACCCGCCGCAAACCTCCCGTGGGAGCCGGCCTGCTGGCGCCCACATTTTTTGCACTTACCGTGATTTTGTTACCGGATGTTTACGGAATTTTTACCAATGCTCTTCTACAGTTACGCGCGTAACCGTATGGGTTTTCGACTGACGTAGAGGAAAGTATCGAAATGGCTTTGGGCAAAGGACTGCGTTTACCGTCCATCACTCCGACCCGCCTGGTGCTGCTGTTTTCGCTGGCACTGGTGGCGCTGTACAACCTGGCGACCTGGAAGGCGCTGGGAACGCTGATTACCTTGCAAGGCGCGCACAAACTGGCGTTCTTCGCGTCCTTCGGACTGTTTCTCTGGGCGGCGATCACGCTGCTGCTGACACTGATCTCGTTTCGCTGGACGCTGAAACCGGCGCTGACGCTGGTGGCCCTGCTCTCGGCCTGCGCGGCGTATTTCATGAACGAATACGGAATCACCATCGACACGGTGATGATCCAGAACGTGTTCGAAACCAACCCCGGGGAAGCCACCGCGCTGTTCAGCGGCAAACTGTTGGCTTACGTGCTGTTGCTCGGCGTGTTGCCGGCCATGCTGATCTGGCGCTGGCCGGTGGTGTATCGGCCGTTCTTTCGGGGCTTGCTGAACAAGGTGCTGGTGATTGTGGCCTGCGTGCTGGTGATCGGCGCTTCGGTGGGCGCGTTCTATTCGACCTACGCGCCGATCTTTCGCGAGGAAGACAAACTCACCCACTTCATCAACCCGACCAACTACATCTACGCGATCAGCAAATACACCAAGCAACGGCTGGGGATCAAAAAGCATTTTGTGGTGCAGGCCATCGGCGAAGACGCGGTGATGAGCGCCAAGGCGGCCTCCCGCGAGAAGAAATCGCTGATGGTGTTCGTGGTCGGCGAAACCGCCCGGGCCGACCATTTCTCGCTCAACGGCTATGAGCGCGAGACCAATCCCGAGCTGAGCAAACTCGACATCCTCAATTTCACCAATGTGCATTCCTGCGGCACCTCGACAGCGGTGTCGGTGCCGTGCATGTTCTCGATGTTCCCGCGCGAGGACTACAGCGACAAGAAAGGCAAAACCTACCAAGGCCTGCTGGACATCCTGCAACGGGCCGGCGTGCAGGTGCTGTGGCTGGACAACAACAGCGACTGCAAAGGCACCTGCCTGCGCGTGCCGAACCGCGACATCGCGAAGAATCGACCGGGGCCGTTCTGCGACGGCAACAACTGCCTCGACGAAGCGCTGCTGGCCGACCTGCAAGGCTACATCGACAGCCTCAAGGGCAACGCGATCATCGTCCTGCACGCCGACGGCAGCCACGGCCCGGAATACTACGAGCGCTACCCCAAGGACATGGAGCGCTTCAAACCGATCTGCCACACCAATCAGCTGGGCAGTTGCAGCCATGACGAACTGGTCAACGTCTACGACAACACGATCCTCTACACCGACCATTTCCTGGCCAAGGTAATCGAGCTGCTCAAACGCAATCAGGACCACCTCGATACATCGATGCTGTACGTGTCCGACCATGGCGAATCACTGGGCGAGAACGGCCTCTACCTGCACGCCGCGCCCTATGCGCTGGCGCCGGAAGCCCAGACCCATGTGCCGATGGTGATGTGGTTCGGCAACAACACCCTGGCGCAACTGGGCATCGACCGAGCCTGCCTGCAAGGCAAAAGCAGCCAGCCGGATCTGAGCCACGACAACCTGTTCCATTCGGTGCTCGGGTTGTTCGAAGTCAGGACGTCGCTGTATCAGCCGGGGCTGGATATTTTCCATGGCTGCCGGCCGGCGATGACGGCGGGACAGTGATCCCCTCCAGCTGCGCCAGATAGGCCCACGGGTAAATCCCGCGCTGATGGCCATCGCTGAACACCAGTTGCAGGCCGTAGCCCTGAGCGTTCAATTCGATGACCCGCACACGCGGGTCAACCATGGGCGGCGAGCCCCGCAGGCGAAATGCCCGGCATTGCGAGCACGGGCACTGGCGGCGCAGTTCGGCATGGTCGAGCAACTGCTCGCGGCCATCCGGCCAGCTCAGCCGTAACCGGTGTTCACTTTGGGAATTGCCGACCGACAGCGGATTCATTGCAGCTGACTCAAGGCAATCCGCACGGCTTTGCGCACTTCCGGGTCGCCGTCGTCCTGCGCGGCCTGCAACGCCGCCACCGCCCCACGATCGTTCAATTCGCCGAGGGCCAGCGCGGCTTCCTTGCGCAGGTTACTGATGCGATGACCGAGGGTGTCGATCAGGGCGTCGAGGGCAGCGACGTACTTGAGGCGCCCGAGGCTGCGGGTGGCGCGCAGGCGCACCTGCCAGTAGTCGTCGGCCAAGGCTTCGATCAGCGCCGGCCCGGCGTCGGTGTGGCCGACCTTGCCGAGGGTGGTCGCGGCTTCTTCGCGCACTTGCCAGGCCTGGTCCTGCAAGGCCTGACGCAATGCGGGCAGTACTTCGGCGTCACTTGCCAGACCCAGGGCGCCGGTGGCGGCGCGGCGCACTTCGGTGTCCGGGTCATCACTCGCCAGGCGGGCCAGGGCTGGCAACGCGTCGAGTTGCTTGAGCCAGCCGAGCACGCCGACGGCTTCGCGACGGACGCTGGCATCGGCATCACTCAGCGCCTGAATGGCGGCCGGCGCAGCGCCGGGGAAACGCAACTCGCGCAAGGCCCGGAACGCGGCAATCCGCACGCCGGTTTCGGAATGGGCGGTCCACGGCAGAATCACCCTGCCCGCCGCTTCGGTCTTGAGCAGGCTCAGGCTCTGCGCCGCAGCGGCTTGCACCGCCGGCGACGGATCCGTCAGCGCCTGGCACAGCGCTTCAACCACCGGCTCGTCTTCCCAGGCTTCCAACAGACGCGCCGCTTCGGCACGCACTTCTTCGGCGGGGTCTTCGGCCAGGCGCTCGACCAGCCAGAGCAGACCGTCCGGCTCTTCGAGGTCGGCCAGATCGATCAGGGCAATCCGCCGTACACCGGCGTCATCAGCGGTGAGGCGTGGTTGCAGGGCGAGAATGTCGTCGTTATCGGTCACAGCAAAAAATGAAGTCACAGGGCAAATCTCGGCAAGGCGTTTTCGGGAGGCAGGCCGAGCGGGTTGAGGCGCGGCAGCGGTCGGTCGTTGTCGTGGCGCAGCAGGTCGAGGCAGTGGCGCTTGAGGCGCGAGAACTCGTGGCTGGTCACCAGTTCGGTGGTGCGTGGCCGAGGGAAATCCAGGCGCAGGTCTTCAATGATCCGCCCCGGCCGTGCACTCATCACCAGCAAGCGGTCGGCGAGGAACAGCGCTTCGTCGATGTCATGGGTGACGAACACCACGGTGGTGCGAATTCGCGTCCAGATATCCAGCAGCAATTCCTGCATGTTCAGGCGGGTCAGCGCGTCCAGTGCGCCGAAGGGCTCGTCCATCAGCAACAGCCGGGGGCGATTGACCAGCACCCGGGCGATTTCCACCCGTTGCTGCATGCCGCCGGAAAGCTGATCGGGCCAGCGCTCGGCGAAACCTTCGAGGCCGACCAGTTTGAGGATTTCATCGGCGGCGCGATGGCGCTCGGCCTTGCCGATGCCGCGCATCTTCAGGCCGAAGGCAACGTTGTCGCGCACCGTGCGCCACGGGAACAGGGTGTGATGCTGGAACACCATGCCGCGTTGCGGTGACGGGCCGGACACTTCGGTGCCATCGACTTTCAACTGCCCGCCATGGGGTTGCAGATGCCCGGCCAGCGCACCGAGCAAGGTCGATTTGCCGCAACCGGACGGGCCGAGAATGCACACGAACTGGCCGGGTTCGATCTGGCAATCCAGCCCCTGCACCGCTTCGAACGCTTGCCGACCTTCGCCGAGGACGATGGACAACTGGCGGATATCGATCCGCCCTTCCGGGGTTTGCATCACGCTCATCAGGCTTTTCCTCGTGGTCGATGCCAGGGCGTGAACAGCCCGCCCAAGCGTTTGATCAGCAGGCTGCTGCCCATGCCCAACACGCCGATCAGCAACATGCCGACCACGATGTCGGCGTAGTTCTGGATGGTGTAGGACTCCCAGGTGTAGTAACCGATGCCGAACTGGCCGGAGATCATTTCGGCGGTCACCAGACAGAACCACGACGTGCCCATGCCGATCGCGAGGCCGGTGATGATGCTCGGCGCGGCGCCTGGCAGGATCACTTCCAGCAGGATCGCCCGACGCCCTGCCCCGAGGCTTTTGGCCGAGGCGATCAGACGCGGGTCGACGCCTTCGACGCCGTGCACGGTGTTGAGCAGGATCGGGAACAGCGCGCCGGTGAAGGTGATGAAGACCATCGACAGTTCGGAGGATGGGAACATCAGGATGGCCAGTGGAATCCATGCCACGGCGGGGATTGGGCGCAGCACTTCCAGCGGTGGCAGCAGCAGGTCTTCGGCCCACTTCGAACGGCCGATGGCCAGGCCCAGGGCGATGCCGATCACCAGCGCCGCGAGGTAACCGGCAAAGACCCGGCCGAGGCTCGCGCTCAGGTGCTGGATGAGCTTGCCGGAGTCACCGAGGCCGAGCGCGGCTTCGATCACGGCCAGCGGGGTCGGGACGTTGGCGAAGGTGACGAGGCCGAGGTTCCAGTGGTGGCTGGCGGCTAGTTGCCAGAAGAGCAGGCAGAACGCTATGGAGGTTGCTCTGGTGGTCCAGCGGGCTTTCGGGATTTTCATGGATCGGAATTCCGTGTGATGACTGAGATCGAACCCCCTCACCCCAGCCCTCCCGAAACGTCGGACCGCCCCCAAGGGGGCGAGGGGGAAAGGGGGCAGATCTTCAAGCCTTTCAAAACCTGTACCCGACTCGAGAACGAGCAGATGTTCATGATTTTCAAACCTGAGTTCGGCTCGATATCTCAGGTCGGCGTAACTCTTCAGAACAACACCGTCAGTCCCCTCTCCCTCCGGGAGAGGGTTAGGGTGAGGGGGAGCTTTTGATCTGCTGTTAACGTGCAGCCACGGCCTGGGTCGTGGCATCGGTGAAGTCAAACACCTTCCCGCCCTGCGCCGAAGCAAATTGCTGCGCCTGCCCCTTGAGCAAAAACGCGCTGAGCCGCCCCTTCGCATCACTGGCAAACCACGCCTGCTCCGCCAGCAACTTGATCCCGCTGTCACTCGCCTGGGCATACACCGCCCGGATGTTCTTGCCTTCCGACTTCAGGCCCGCCAGTGCGGTGAACGCCTCTTCAGCCGAGGCATACCGCCGAACCCTGTCCTCGCCGCGCACCCAGATTTCCGCGACATGACTGAAATCGCTGATAGCTTTTCCAGTCACCGCATCGACAGACTTCAATGGCGTCTGCGCGTAGCTGGCCAGTTGCGCCGTGTAATCCAGATTCGAAGCCTTGAACGCCGCACGAATGTACTGATCGTCAATAAAGGTATTCAGATCGAGCCCGCGATCGGCCTTCTTCAGCAGCTTCAACGTGTCAATCGCGGTGCCCACAGCCTGGCGATACTCCGGCTTCCAGCTCAGGTCGCGGGTCTGCACGCCCAGCGGGCCGTGGAACAGGTAATTGACCTCAGCATCGACGCCAGTCACCTTGGCGATCAGTTCGCTGTATTTCTCCGGTTCGGCGGCCAGCAGTTGATTGGCCTCGATGCTCGCACGCAGGTAGGCGACGACGATTTCCGGGTACTTTTTCGCGTAGGCCTGATCGACCAGCGCACCGTGGAAGGTCGGCGCATTGGCCTGGGCGCCGTCGTAGATCTTGCGAGCGAAGCCACGGCTCGGGAACAGTTCGGCGAACGGCACGAAGTCGGCGTGGGCGTCGATCTTGCCGGCCTGCAACGCGGAGCCTGCGACCTCTGGCGGTTGGGCGATGATGTTCACGTCCTTGAGCGGATCCCAGCCCTGCTCCGCCACGGCGCGCAGCAACATGCCGTGAGCAGTGGACGCAAACGGTACGGAAATGGTCTTGCCCTTGAGCTCACTCAGCGACTGCACGCCGGACGCGCTCGGCACCACGATGCCGTTGCCGCTGCCCTTGATGCTGCCCGACAACACGCTGATGAACAGGCTGTGTTTGCCGGCGGTTTCAAACGCCACGCCGTTGAACGCACCGGGGAAATCGGCCATGGCGCCGAAGTCGAGTTTGCCGGCGACCATCTCATTGGTCAGCGGTGCGCCGCTGGTGAAGTTCTTCCACTGCACGTCGTACTTGGCGTCTTTGTAGGCGCCGTCGTGAGGCAGGTATTTGTCGAGCAGGCCCAGCTCGCGAATCAACAAACCGCCGGCGGCGCAGTTGATGGTGGTGTCCTGGGTGCCGATGGCAATGCGGATGGTTTCGGCCGAGGCCGACAGGGTGAACGAAGCCAGTACCAGACCGGCGATTGCTGCACGCAACATGGTTGAATCCCCTCGAATCATTTATAGGATGTTCGTCTCCGCCGCGATCAGGGCGCGGTGGGAAACGAGGGGTGTGTTGAATCAGGCGTCCGGTGTTGCCGGATAGCGTTTTAGCGAAGCAGATACGGGATTTCGACTTTCACCGCACCGGTCGGGCAGTCCTTTTCGCACGGCATGCAGTACCAGCATTCATCGAAGGCCATGTAGGCCTTTTGCGTGGCCGGGTTGATCGCCAGCAGGTCCATCGGGCAGACGTCGACGCACACGGTGCAGCCCTTTTCGGCGATGCATTTGTCCTCGTCCACGGTGACGGGGGCGTTGGAGCGGAAGAAGATTTCCTGAGCTTGATAGGCCATGGTTCGGACTCTCTCTAGTGGTGCATCAAGCGGCGAAAGCGCCGACCCGAAGGCGGTCGTAAGCCTGCATTTCCTCGGCGTCGAGCGGGATGATGTAAGGCTCGACGGCTTTCTTGAAACTGGTCATGCGCCCGTCCTCGCCCTTTTTCAGGTGGCAGTGGCAGAACCATTCGCGGTCGTCCCGTTGCGGGTGATCGACGCGGTAGTGGTACAGGCCCCAGCGGCTTTCGGCGCGGAACAGCGAAGCGCGGGCGGCCATTTCGGCGCAGTCGCGGATCACGCTGGTTTCCATGGCGCGCATCAGTTCGTGGGCGTTGTTGGCCTTCATTTCGTTGAGGTCGCGTTCGATGTCGCTGAAGCGTTGCAGGCCGATTTCCATTTTCTTGGTCACTTTCGGCGGTTGCAGGTAGTCGTTGACGAAGCGCCGCAGTTTGTACTCGACCTGCGCCGGCGGCAGACCATGCTCGCGATCCAGCGGTGCATAGACCCGGGCCTTTTCCTTCTTGATCTGCTCGGCATCCAGCGCAGAGAACTCGCGCCCGGCGACAAACTCCGCCGCGTTGTTGCCCGCGAACCAGCCGTAAGTGAACGCGCCAAGCATGTAGTTGTGCGGCACGGCGGCCATGTCACCGGCCGAGTACAAACCTTTCACCGACGTTTCGGCCCGCTCATTTACCCACACGCCGGACGCCGAGTGGCCGCTGCAAAAACCGATTTCCGAGATGTGCATCTCGACCATCTGCGTGCGGTAGTCGGTGCCACGATTGGCGTGGAACTGGCCGCGACTCGGGCGCTCGTTGCTGTGGAGGATTTCCTCGATGTTCTGGATGGTTTCCTCGGCCAGATGATCGAGTTTGAGGAACACCGGGCCGTTGCCGCTCTCCAGTTCCTGGTGGAACTCCCACATCATCTGCCCGCTCCAGTAATCGCACTCGATGAAGCGTTCGCCCTTGTTGTTGGCGGTGTAGCCACCCAGCGGGCCGGTGACGTAGGCGCAGGCCGGCCCGTTGTAGTCCTTGATCAGCGGGTTGATCTGGAAGCACTCGAGGTTCGCCAGTTCGGCCCCGGCGTGATACGCCATGGCGTAACCGTCGCCGGCATTGGTCGGGTTTTCGTAGGTGCCCATCAGATAACCCGAGGACGGCAGACCGAGTCGCCCGGCCGCGCCGCAGGCGAGGATCACTGCCTTGGCTTTGATCACATGGAAGTCGGCGGTGCGGCAATCGAAGCCCATCACACCGTTGACAGCGCCCTCCTCGTCGGTCAGCAAACGGGTGCAGACCAGTCGATTGGTGATGCTCACCCGCGCCCGCTTCAACTGGCGATACAGGACTTTCTTGATGTCGTGCCCTTCGGGCATCGGCAGCACGTAGGCGCCCATGTGGTGGACTTTCTTCACCGCGTAATCGCCGGTCTCGTCCTTCTCGAACTTCACGCCCCAGCGGTCGAGCTGCTCGATGGTTTCAAAGCTGTGGGTGGCGTAGGCATACACCGCCGCCTGATTGACGATGCCGTCGTTGGCGATGGTGATTTCCTTGGTGTACTGCTCGGGCGTCGAATGGCCGGGGATGATCGCGTTGTTCAGGCCGTCCATGCCCATGCTGATCGCGCCGCTGCGCTTGACGTTGGCCTTGTCGACCAGCAGCACGCGCAGTTCCTTGTTCTTTTCCTTGGCCTTGATCGCGGCCATCGGGCCGGCAGTGCCGCCGCCGATCACGACGATGTCGTATTCCTGTTCGAGAGTATTGCGGGTCATGTTCAGGCCCCTTTTTGCCGGTCGATCCGCAGGCGGTACTGGAACGCATCGCCACGGTAGTAAAGGTGTTCGAAGTCCAGCGGCTGGCCGTTGGCGTCATGGGTCAGCCGTTCGATGCGCATGATCGGCGAGCCGGCCTCGACGTTCAGCGCCTGGGTCAGGTCGCTGTCGGCCAGCACCGCGTCGATGGCCAGATCGGCGTGGCCGAGGGCGATGCCGCAGTCGTTTTCGAGGATCAGGAAGATGTCGCGGGTGACCAGATCGGCCTTCTCCAGCCGCTCGCCGACGGCTTTGGGCAGGTAGGTGATTTCCAGCGAAATCGGCTCGCGGTTGATCAGCCGTACACGCTTTATCTGCGCGACGATTTCGCCTTCGGCGACCTGCAAACGCTCGGCGACCAGTTTGTCGGCGGCGATGAATTTGAAGCTGCGCAGGCGGTTGATCACCTCGTAGCCACGGCCGGTCATGGACTCGGCTAGGCCTTGCAGGGTGCTGACGTTTTGAAAGGTCTTGGGTTTGGCAACGAAGGTGCCTTTGCCGTGGATCTTGAAGATCAGCCCTTCTTTCTGCAGATCGCCCAGGGCCTGGCGCACGGTGATGCGGCTGACCTTGAACAGCGTGCCAAGCTCGCTTTCGGACGGCATCTGGCTGTCTTGCGGGTATTCGCCGTCGAGAATCCGGGCGCGTAGCACGTCGCGCAGTTGGGTGTGCAGAGGAACGCTGCCAAGGGAGAGAACGTTATCGGTCATCACGGGATCACTTGTTATAACGAGTTATGATGTGATCTTAGAGACGTTATGACAAGCTTGAGAAATATTGTTTGGGCATAACCTTAGATGCGCCTTCAGTGGCGCTTGAGGATCTGATCCATGACCCAATCGGTCTTGAGGGCTTCGGCGGCGACTGCGGGGTGCTGCGACTCACCGCGAATCTGCGCATTCATGCCCAGTACGTGGTGCCACTGGATGTGTTCGTGATGGGGGATTTCCAGGCTGATGTGTTCATCGGCATGCAGCTCGACCGGATGCTCGTCGAACACCGAAAACCCGATCCGCCCTTGGCTGCCGATGATCTCGACCCGATCCTCGCGCCGGTCCGCAACGAAACTCCAGCAGCCCATGCCCAACGCGCCCGAGGCGAATCGCCAACTGGCGCTGACCGCATCTTCCGCCGCATACAACCCGGCCTGACGCGCGGTGAAGCCGGCGACTTCAACGATGTCGCCGAGCAGGTACTGGAACAGGTCAAACCCATGACTGGCCAGATCCGCAAAATACCCGCCACCGGCCACCGCCGGATCGGTGCGCCAGTTTGCGCTACCGTCCAGATCCTTGGGCGATGGCGCCTTGGTCAGCGTCCAGCTCAGATGCCGCACCTCACCGATGCGCCCCTGCTCCAGCCATTGCCGCACCTGCTGGAAGCGCGGCAACGAACGGCGGTAGTAAGAAACGAACAGGTGCAAACCGGCATCGGCAAACACCTGCTGCATCTCGCGGCTTTGCCCGGCATTGAGGGCCATGGGTTTTTCCACGCAGCAATGCTTGCCGGCGGCGGCGACTTTCAGGCTGTAGGCGTGGTGGCTGTCGGGGGGCGTGGCGATGTACACCGCATCCACCTCGGGGTCGTTGATCAAGGCATCGACGTCGGTGTAAGTCCGATCGATGCCGTGGCGCGCGGCGTAATCGGTCACGGCTTCGAGGCGGCGCCCCATCACTGCGACCAACGCCGAACCGGGCGCCTTGTAGAAGGCCGGTCCGCTCTTGCGTTCAGCGACGCTGCCGCAACCGATCATGCCCCAACGCACCACGTTCATTCTTGTGCCTCAGCCGATGCGCAGTGCGCGCAGATCGAGGTGACCGTTTTGCAGCGGCGGGCACCAGTAGTAGCCGCCGGTGATCGGCCGGCTGATGCGATAGAGACCGTCGGTGATGCCGTCTTCCAGACCGCTCATGCGGCGCAGTTGCGCTTCAAAGGCATCGAGGGAGAAGCCGAACGCCAGGAACATCAGGCCGGCGCGGTCGCCTTCGATCCACGGCATCGAACGACGCACGACGAAGGCTTCCGGGGCGAAGCTTTCCTGGGCGGTGCGCTTGACGTGGGCGGACACCGGGGCATCGTCGATCTCTTCGTTGTCGCTCAGGCGACGACCCATGATGTTGTCCTTGTCCTCGGCGGACAGCGCATGGAAACCCTTGAGGTCGTGCTGCCATTGCTGGATCGCGGCAAAGCTGCCACCGACCAGACCCTCGGCGCCTTCACTTTGCAGTGCGGCGGCGACAGCGGCTTCGTCATGCGGGTTTTCGGTGCCGTCTTCATAACCGGTGAGGTCATGGCCGTCCTTGTGGCGGAAGGCTTCCTGCATCTGCACCAGACGCAGCGCCGGGGCCAGTGCGGCCTCAAGTGCGGTGCTGCGATTGAGCAGATCGCCACGGTCGACACCGTGCAGCCAGACCCACAGGGCGTGCTGGGTCGACGGGTTTTCCACGCCAACGCCGGTCAGCGCCGGGAAGCTGCGCAGGCCGTCGATGTTCACATTCAGGGCCTTGGCCAGGGATTCACCGAAACCGACCACCGCCGACTTGCCGTCCACCAGGTTCAGCAGGTTGTCGATCGCCTGCGGCAGCGCTTCAACCGACTCGAGGGCGAAAAACAGATGACGTGCTTGCGGCGGAACTGGGGTGGCGAGGATGCCCGGCTGGTAGTAACTCATGTCGACTCCTTGGAAAGAGCGCGGAGTTTAACTGTAGGCGGAGGATTTGTGTGGAGTTGAATGGCCTCAAAAGCGCCCCCTCACCCTAGCCCTCTCCCGGAGGGAGAGGGAACTGATTGGGGAAAATTGAGGAGGTACGCCGACCTGAACGAACGATGGTGAATCCATAATCGACACAAATCGTTCAGGTCGATGTATCACGCCAGACACCTCGGTCGGCCCCCTCTCCCTCGGGGAGAGGGCTGGGGTGAGGGAGATCGGTCTCAAGTCAAATCACAGAACTCTCTACGCGCCACGCACTCGGACTCTTCCCCGTCCAACGCTTGAACGCCCGGCGAAAACTGCGCACGTCGCTGTAGCCGACTTCCTCGGTAATCCGCTCAATCGGCATCTCAGGATTGGCCAGCAAACTCATGGTTCGCGCCTGGCGCACTTGCTCCAGCAACGCCTCGAACGTCAACGAATGCTCAGTCAGCCGCCGACGCAAAGTACGGCTGCTCATGTTCAAGTCACCAGCAATCTTTTCAATGTGACTGCCCCGACTCAGATCCCGCGCAATCGCCCGCTCCACAGCCTGGATCAGATCGAGTTTCTGATGAACCTGCGCCGCCTCCAGCTCCAGCAACTTGACCGCCTGACGCAGCGCCAGCGAATGGTGGTTGGGCAGGTTCACATCCAGCCATTGCACGTCGATCAGCATGCGGTTGTGCAGGCACCCGAAGCGCACCTCCGGCCCCAGCAGCCGCCGGTACTCATCCAGGTAATCCGGCGCGGCGTGCATGAACTCCACGGCAATCGGCTTGAACGTCTCGCCCACCAGCGCCCGCCCATAGACCAGCAGGCTGGCGAAAAACTCTTCCACCGCAAACACCTGCACCTCGGCAAACGGCAACCGGCATTCAACGTCGACGTACACCTGATCGCCCACCACATCGACGCTGGAAACCACGATCCCACCGGAGGTGTGCTGATGCCGGATCCCGATTTCGAACGCATCGCGCAAGGTCTTGCACAGCGACAGCACGTGCCCCAGCAGCCCCAGCGTACCGAGCACATTCTGCGCACCGACCCACAGTCCCAGCCCCTGATTGGGCAACGCTTTAAGCGCACGCTGGATCATGGCCACGGCCTGGCGATAGGAAATCCTCTGCGCCGGATCCTGCAAATCCTCGAAATCAAAACCCAGGCCACGGCACAGACTCTGCGGCTCGATGCCCTTGTTGGCGGCGACTTCGGCCAGGGTTTGCAGGAGAAATGGCGACACCAGCGCCAGTTCGAAGGTCGGGTCTTGGACTTTTACGTTCATGGAGGCTGACATTCCGGATCACGCTGAATTGTTATTTTTGTAACCGGTTATGTCGAAGGAAGTTAGCACAGGGTTGGCGGGCTGTCCGCAGAAGTCCCCTTACGTGTCCGCCAATACCCTGCCCTGTCGTGCGCCAAGGGCTTATTTCTATAGTGGCCGGGCGTCCTGCGTGCCGGCGTTGCGCCCAAACACAATAATAATGAGGACGGACATGACCCCGAACCGCGCGACATTCCCTGTGCGACTGGCGCTGAGCCTGCTCGGCTGCGCCGCGACCCTGCCAGCACTGGCCACCGAAGCCGGCGTCGACAACATCGGCCCCGGCACCGACGGCTTTTTCATGCTGCCGTTGGAAGTCGACAGCCTTCCGGAGAACATGGTCGCCTTCAACCTCTACTACAACCACTACAAGTCACGAAAGCTCAACATCAGTTCGCTCGGCGGCAAGGTGCCGAATGTCGAGATCGAATCCACCGCCGTCATCCCGCGTCTCGATTACCTGAGCCCGGTGCGGATTTTAGGCGGACGTCTGGCCGGTTACATCGCCCAGCCGTGGCTCAAACAGGAAGTCTCGGTGTTCGGCCTGAGCGACACCCGCGAAGGCATGGGCGATACCACCATCGCACCGATCATCCTGTGGGACATGGGCAAGGACCTGACCCTCGGCGCCGCCGTGGAAATCACCGTGCCCACCGGCGAATACAGCGTGGATCGGCTGGCCAACACCAGCAACAATTTCTACACCTACAAACCGCTGTTCTCCTTCACCTGGTTGCCGACCGAGCGCACCGAGGTGTCGATGAAGACCACCTACAGCTTTAACGAGAAGAACAAGGACACCGACTACAAGTCCGGGCAGATCTTCCACTTCGATTACTCGGCCAGCTACAAGATCACCGACGACCTGATGCTCGGTATCAACGGTTACTACCTCAAGCAGACCACCGACGACAAACAGTTCGGCCACACCGTGCAATTCGCCGGCCAGGACGTTGATGACGGCGTACGCGGCAAGGTCTTCGCCATCGGCCCGGCGCTGCACTTCACCTTCCTCAAGTACGCCAGCGCCGAGATCCGCTGGGCCAAAGAATTCGACGTGGAGAACCGGCCGGAGGGGGAAATGTTGTGGGCGAAGGTGAGTATTCCGTATGCGTTCTGAGTGCATTTGTAGGAAGGTGCGCGCGGATTTGTAGGCTGAAAACCTGAAAAACAGAGGGTAGGAACAGGCCTACAGCGGCGGTCGAGATTGCCGGACAACGATGGGAAACGTCCGGCAGATTTGAAAGGGGGACTTGCAGATACTGGGTCCCGCTACCTCATGGTTCCTCAAGGGCTCATGGGGCGCATCGTCTGCCAGTGACGACAATGGGCCATTCCCCCTTAAACTGCTGAAATTGATCACGGAGATCACTATGAGCATATTGCATTCCCCGTTTTACGCTGACTTCGAATCCGAAGAAGAGGCAGAGAGCTACGATCGCTGGTTTCGTGCGGAGGTACAGGATGCACTTGATGATCCAAGTCCTGGCATTCCCCATGATGAAGTTATGGCAATGCTCGACCAGATACTGGAAGAGATGCGCAGGAAGCGCCGCTCTGCTGCTTGAATGGAGCAGCAAGTCCTCGCGTCAACTGGCTGATATCTTCAAATACATCGAGCAACACAACACCAACGCTTCAATTTCGCTAAGAAACAAGGTGGGTGCAGCAGCACAGCGACTTTCATCAATACCTTATGGTTACCGACCCGGCCGAGTACCTGGCACTCGCGAAATGGTGATTCATCCGAACTATCTGCTGGTTTATCGAGTGAATGGCCATATCAAAATACTGAGGGTGCTTCACGCCCGACAAAAATACCCCTCAACTTCAGCAACATAAAAAAAGGGCGGCCAAACGGCCGCCCGAAGCGTACTACACGAGAGTTCTTTACAACGTCAGCTGTCCCCGCTCCTCTTCGGTCAGCTGCAGTTTCGCCTGTTCATCCAGCGCTCCGGCGCCCAGCACCTGCACCGGGCTGTTGGGGTTGTAGCCCGGCGTCGGTGCGCGGCTGGCGCCGTCGCGGGTCGGGGCCAGTTGTTCGTTGCCGAAGCTCAGTACCTGCACGGTGAACACCGAAGCCTGGTTCTGGCGCGACGCGGCTTGCTGCTGACGGGCGACGTCTTCCGCCGCCTGGGTTGCCGACGACGCGGCGGAACTGGCCGAGGTGATCGCCCCGGTGTTGACCGCCGAGACCACCGGCACGCCGGTCGCCTTGCCCTGCACCGAGATGTTGGCGGCGTTGACCACCGTCAGCGCGGCGATGTTGACGTTGCCCGACACGCGAATCCCCGCCTCGCCCGCATCGATGGTGCCCAGCGGCGCGATCAGGTCGATGTCCCCCGGTGCCACCTCGGCAATCGGGTTGAGCGTGGCGATACCGGCACCGGTGCTTGGCACCGATGGCGACAGGGTCACGTTGCCCCAGGTGTCGTACACGCGTTTCGGCGGGGTGTAGACCACGGTGGTTTTCGAACCGCGACCGGCGTTGATGTCGCCCTCGGCTGACCAGCCAAGGATCGAGCCGCCGAACGTGGTCATGATCCGGCTCTGCCCCAGCAGAATGCTGCCCTGGGAGTAGAGCTGAATGTTACCCGAGCCCTGGGTGATGATGCCCGCCGTGGATGGCGGCGCCGCGCCCTCGATGCCGAACACCTGACCACCGCCCGGCGTAAGCATCTGAATATCACCACCGAACAGCGTCTTGACCCCGGCACCGCCATATAGAGTGATGTCGCCGTCATAACGGATCGGGTTGCCGGCCACATCGGTGGTCGGGAACAACGAGGCAATGGCATTGCGACCGCGCAGATAACTGCCTTTGCGTGGGCCATCGGCGTCGTTGTATTCCAGGCCGCCGGCACGCAGTTCGGCGAAGTACACCTGACGGGCGAAGATCGCCTGCTCGGTACTCGGCAGTGCAGCGAAGAAGGCTTGCGCCTGTTCGGCGTTGCCGCTGAAGCCATAGCCAAGGGTCAGCCAGCTCTGCAGTTCATCGAGGTAAGTCTTGACCACTTTGCCCGGTTGCCCGTTGAGGGATGCGTTCGGGTCCGCGAGGTTCTGCGGGTTCAGGTAACGGGCGATGAACCGCGAATAATCCGCTCCCTGTGCGCCCGTACCGGCCTGCATCACCAGGCTGGCGCCGGGGCGGTTGTCCCCCGCCAGAATCGGTCCGATGCTGGTAATGCTGGCACGGTCCTCCATCAGGATGTTGCGCCCTGCCTTGATGTCCAGCACACCCGGGCCGGCGATGTCGAAGCTGCTGTAGAGGATGTCGCGCCCTGCCGAGACCCGGGAAATATCCCGTGAATTGTTGTGCACGAACAGATTGCCGGTCGAGGCGACACCCTCTGTATTCGGTAACCCCATCTCGCCGTTGGGCGCCGTGGTCGGTTGCCCGAGAAAGGTACCGGAAGCCACGACGTCGCGCCCTGCCAGCATCCAGACAGGGCTGGCCGCCTCGTACCAGGTACGTTTGGAGAGGCTGAACGTCAGTGTTTCACCACTGCGCACCCCCACCAGATCACCGGTCAAAGCATAGAACCGTGCGGGCGCCTGCACCTCACTCAAACCCGAGTAACTGTTGGCACCGAAAGCAAACAGCGGATATCGCAAGTTTTTATCGGGTGAAACCCCATCACTGCCACGGTTGGTCATGATCGGCGTTTTCGATGTGTTGTTACCGTAGCCATTGAAGGCCGGCGTGAATGGCGTAGCGATGGCCGACGGACTGGCGCCCGACTGGTTGATTGCGTAGCCACCGGCATAGATCGAATCCTGCGCCAGGAGCTCCAGTTGCCCTGCCTTCGAGGGCGCCAGCAACAAGGAGTACGCTGTGGCCGGCAAAAATCCGCTGCCTTGCATGTAGGTCGCCGACGGCCCCGCATAAATCGAGCCCTGGGCCGCCACCGCACGCAGGATCGACGGATATACGAAGCGCCCATCGGTGGGCGATGTGTTTCGCCCGATCATGGGCCCCTGCCCGTCAACCTCGCCCAGCTGTGTGCTTGGCGTCAGGTTGCCTCCAGCCGAAAACAGATCGATAGCCGTGTGATCGGTCCATAGCGAGAAACCACTCAATCCGCCCCCGTCATGCACGACACCGTCAGCGGTGGTGAACGGCGTCGAGTTCTGCAACCGAACCCGGCCCGGGTCCGCCGCACCACCCAGCACCAGGTCGCCGCGGGTATTGAGGCTCATGCCAGAGTCGCCAGGGATCAAGACCAGGCCGCCGGAGGCACTGCCAGCGGTGGATGTGAACGGGTCAAACGGTCGGACTTCTCGTGGGTCCTGCACATAGGAGGCTGCGCCGTACTGCAGATTGATTCCACCCAGCGCCCCGCCAGTCAGTCGGGCCGCGCCGCGCAGGTTGATCAGAGCGCCTTGCAGGTCGTGTCGGGGGACTCCCACGCCAATGTTGCCGGCCCGGGCCTGCAACGACGGATTGAGCGAACCGCCGATGCGGATGTCCATGTCACCGCCACCGGTCAATTGCAGCCGTCCATCGTCGCCGACGCGCCCGGTACTCCCGACCGCCACGATCAAGCCTTGGCCACGGGGGTAAAGATTGGTGTTGGCGTTTTCGCCCAACGCCTTGACCATGCCCCCATCGGCACCTGCGCGCAGGCTGATGTTGCCGCCACCCAACGTGCCGAAACCGGTGAAGCCAACCAGGAACGGCCCGGTATCGACGCCTTGATCCGGCAACGGCTGAGTCGCATAACTGCCGAAGTTGATCCACCACGCCGTCGGCACATCGCTGTTGCCGGTTCCCTGACGCCAGAGCCAGTTGCCCACCGCCACACTGGGCACTTGCTCAGGTGTTTCCAGGGTTGCCGAAGGGCCACGCCGACCCAGCACATCCCCCGAAATCGAACCACCGGCGTTGATGGTCAGGTTGCCGCCCATTTGCGGGTACCAGGCCTGATACAGACTGTCGTTGCCTGTGACCCACCGCTCGTAATCGCTGCCGGCACTGCCCAGCACCGAACCGTTGTCCGACAGACGTCCGCGCGGCTGGTTGAAGCGCGGATCGATCTCTTCGGATTGGGTGCCGGCGGTATAGACGCCGAACGGTGAGTCCATGCTCAGATCACCGGCGGCGAGCACGTCCAGATCCCCGGTACCGGTACGCAGTACGCTGAACATCTGTGTGCGGGTCCTGACGGTGATGCCCGGTTTGTTTTCCACGCACAGCTCAGGGAAAGACCCACACCAGGCAAGCACGTCGTCATCGCTTATCGGTGACCCCGGGGGCATGCCCATCCAGTTGTCCGGTGCCCACGTCCATCGCGGTGCAGAAACGCAGGAGTTCGGTGCCCAGTCGCACCATTCCTTGAGCTCGTCAGGCACTGGTTCGCCCGGGGTGAAGCCACCCAGGTTGCCTTCACCCCAGACCAGGGTTGGTGCCTTTTCAGTGACTTTGAGCCCGTAATGAGTGTCGGCCAGACGCAGATTGCCGTCGCTGGAAACCGGCTTGATCGCACGCGTATCAGCGGCACCCAAATCGGCCCCCGCCACCACCCGCATCGACCAGGACGCGCTGCCGGCCGGTAACAGGCTGGCAACGGCCCAGTTGCGCCCCTGCTGGTTGCCGTTCAATGGCCGCAACTCGATAAAGGCCGTCCCATCGGCCAGCACTACGTCGGTCATCGACGGAATCAAAGAACCGCGCAGCAATGCCAGCGATCCACTCAAGCGCACGCCTTTGATCGCGTTGGTACCGGCTTCGACGCTCCCCGGCAACGGCACGCCTTTAGGCCAGCGAATCGCTTTGACAGACGTGACGTCATTCAAGCGAATGCCCGCGCCAAGGCGGCTGCCGGCCGGCAATGTGACGTTGTCGGTCAGCAGCGTTCCAGCGGCAAAAATCAACTGGCCCGAGGCATCGTGAACCGCGCCTGCCAGTACCGTACCGGCGCCCAGCGTGTACGGCGCGGCCAAGGTCGCTTCGGTTGGCAACAACGTGCCAGCGGCCAGGGTCGTCGCTTGCAGCGGCACGTCGTAGTTCAGCGTGACGCCCGCCGGGAACAGCGTGCCCTCCGCCAGTGTGACGCCTGCACCCGGCACCACCAGATCACCGCCGAACGGCTGAATCCCCGGCAACAGTTTCCAGCCCGCATCGTCGACCGTCTCGGGTGGCGGTGCAAAACCGTCGTTGAGGCTGCCGTGGATATCGAGATTGCCGCCGGCGCGAATCACCAGGCTGCCAGACTCGCCAGATCCATAGGCTGCGGTTTTCTGCGTATGCGGATTGAGACTGGCATAGCGGTAACCGGACAGATCCACATCGCCCTGCACCACCAGATCGCCGTCGGCGGTTTTGCTGACGATCTCGACACCCGGTCGCAGATGGAAGGCATCGGCATAGGACGCATTGTTCAGGCCGGCCAGTTTGTTCTGCAGCAGGTTGCTGTTGAGCAACGCGGCATCGATGAACGCCGTGTTGTCGCCATGGATGCGGTCAAGGTAGGCCTGATCGATCACCTGATACGGACGTCCGCTGGCCGCCGGGTCTGCACCGTCGCTGGCATCGCTGTAACGGCGCGTGGCATTGAGCCCGATCGAACGGGCGCCCTGAATGTTCAGTGCGCCGCTGGCATCGATGGCGATGTCGCCGCCGGCCAGACGTGGTGCGTTCAACTCCAGCGTACCGCGCGGCAATCCATCGGACTGCCCGGGCAATGGCCCCGGTGCAGCGTCGGTGCCGTGGCGCAGATCGATCCGTGCGCCGGAGCCCAGCGTCAGCGTTCCGGCGCCGGAGTTGAGCTCGACCATCGCCCGGTTCGGTGCATCGATGATTTTTCCGTAGCTGTCGACCCGCAGCACACGGCCATGGGCGTCGAGCACGGCGCTGCCAGTCACGGTCAGGCCGTTCTTCGCCGACAGACGAATCGAACCAACCCTTGAACCACTCGCGTCGACAAGCCCCGCGACGGTCAGGCTACCGTTGTCCACCGAGACATTGACCTCACCGGCCTTGAGCCCGTCGCCGATCAACAGATCGCCCTGCTTGAGTTGCAGGCTGCGGCTGCCAAAAACCTGCCCTGCGTTCAAGCGCTGGTTAAGGGCCGCAAATTGCTGGCTCGGATCGCCATTCAAGTGTTGCGCGCGGATGTCCACGCCACCGGCCTTGTACGGCACCCATGTGCCACCCGCGTCATAACTGCCGCTGCTGGCGCCGAGGATCTGGCCCTGCAAATCGACCATCCCGGCATCGCTGGCCAAGGCGATGGCGCTGAGATTGCCGGCCTGATTGTTCTGCGCCGACAGGTCGATGATTGAGCCCGCGAGCTGACGGATATTGCCGTGGCTACTGTACAGCGCCACATCACCGCCCCAGCTGTACTTGTTCACATCGTTGAACGCCAGGGTACGCCCGGCCATATCCAGGTAAGCGCCACTGTTCAGGGTCAGGTCTTCTGCCGATTTGATCACCAGTTTGCCGCTGGCCAGAGCAATGCGACTGTCGAGCGTGACATTACGCGCATCGAGCGTCAGTTCCGCGCCCAGGACATTGGCCGCCGCTGGGGTACCGGCGCCCGTGAGAGTCAGGTTGTTACCGGCCTTGAGCAGGTTCACCGAGGCCGCCTCCCCCGTCAGCAACGGGGTGCGAAGGTTGAGGTTGCCGCCGCTGTAGGCATAACCCCCGACCGGGTCGAATGCGCCTTGCGCCTGATACACCGCAAGGCTGCCTTTGTGGTTGGCGGTGATGCGGTCGCTGGCGGTCAGATTGACGTTGGCAAAGCCCAGCACCAGGCGATCGTTCTGCTCCAGTCCACTGGCCTGCGGGTTGGGGCCGTAGCCGAATTCGATGCGCTGGGCCTGAATGTCGAGTGTGCCCTGACCGGTGCCGGCGCCGCCAGAGATGACAGCAGCGGGCGCTTGCGTGGCGCCGTTCCAGACCAGATTCGCAGTGCGGATGCTCGCAACGTCTGCGGCTTGGCCCAAGCCATAAATGGCCGGTGTGCTGAGTATCAGATTCTGCAGTTTGCTGACGCCGGTCTGCCGATCCAGCGTGTCGAGGCTGACACTGCCATAGAAATTGAAGGCATCGCGACTGGTCAGGCTCAAGGTCTCCAGGGCCGGAGCGCCAAACTGCGTATCACCGCGCAACAGCCGGTCGAGCACGTTCTGGTTCAGGGTCAGGCCGGTCGGCACACGACTGCCGGCGGCACTCAAGGCCTCGGCACTGCCGGCATTGATCGTCCCCACCGCCAGCGTCAGATGGCGAGTACCGAAGCGTACCGTTTCGTCGAGCTCGAACTGTTTGTCTGTGGCGGCCGTGATGCTGCCATTGGAGTAAAGCAGCGTCGGGTTGGTGCAGGCGTTCGTCGGGCAGTTGCCGATGCGAATATCCCCCGCGCCGGAGGTAGGGGTCGACAACGATGGCGCGAGCACGTTGGTCCAACCGTTCGAGACCACCAGCAGACCTGCCGTGCCCGGAGCATAGATAAAGCCTGCGGATGAATCGTACGGTGCGTCGCCGCGCCCCAGAGTGTTGATCCCCGAACCGGCTTCGAGCGTGATGCTGCCACGGGTACTGGTGGTACGCAGCAGCACTTCAGGCGCAGACAGCATGGCGCCCTCACGCAGGGTGATATTCGATGTATCACCGATGAACGAAACGATATTGCCCGCCGTGTTGTAATCGATCGCCGGTTGCGCGCCGATGGTCAGACGGCCTGCACCCAATCTGTTGAGGCTGTCGGCATACAGCGACACGCCGCTGAAACCCTCGGTACGCCGATGCCCGTCGCCGAGCAGTTCCACATCCCGCGCGCCCCTCACCACCGCCGTCCCGACCACGCCGCCAGTGGCCGGTTTGAACAACACCTGTCCGGCGAAATCCAGCGCAATACCCTGCTCGGCGCCCGACATCAAGTACAGATTCAGCGACTTGCCATCCATCGGCGCCAACGCCCGTGGCACGCCACGCCGTGCAGCGTCACTGCGGACGAATTGAGTAAAACCGGTTTCGTTGTACTGCGAATAACGGCGCACGACATCGGCCGAGGTCAGGATGACCTGGCTGGCCAGGTTGTCACGCAGCCCGGTGTTGGCGATCGACATCAACCCCGAGCTGGTCCATGAACCATTGCGCAAAGGCAACGCGCCAGGCGTGACACCCGCTGCGGCCTGGCCGTTGACCTCGACCCGGAACGCCCCCGGTAACAAGGCGAACGTCGAGGGCAGCAGCGTATAGGTGCCTGCCGCCAGCCCCGGCACGCCGGCGCCGAGGGTGATTTGCTGGCCGATGCGCGGATCAACCGCTCCCGCTTCGGCGAGCATCGGCGCGTAGGTGCTCTGATTGCCGGGCACGATGGCGTACACCGGATTGCTGGCCAGGCCTGGCAAGCTGAACGAACCGTCGGTGGCATTGCGCACCAGCGGATTGAAGCGTGCATCGGTAGAGCCGCCCCGCCCGGACACAAACCCGGCCCCTCGCAGGTCGCCGCCGCCAGACAAATCGATCAATGCTCCCTGCTGCACATCGACGTACCGCGAGGTCAGCGTTACACCGGCGGTTTCTGCGGTAATCCCCTTGAGCACAACCGATTTGCCAGCGTATCGATAGTCGATGCCGTCGGTGGTGCCGCCATAGGGCATGACCAGTCCGTCCGCGCTGACCGACGTCACACTGCCCGGCAACAAATGCAGGTCATGGGTGTTGACCACGGTCTCGTCGCCCAGGCGGATCATGCCCAGCGGCGCACGAATAACGCCGCCCTGCTCGATGTGCCCGGCAGCCAGCGTCAAGTCGCCAAACACCGAGTAAGGCACGGCGGCCGGGGCGCTTCCGGCGCGGGTGATGCGCAAGGTGCGCGCCGGGTCGGCGCCCGGGTGCACGCTCTGATAACCGACCCGCACCTCGGCAGTGACATCACTGGCCGGATAGATTTGCGCGGCCTGCAGGTTCAGGTCCCCAGGCGTCCACAACTCCGTTTTAGTGGTGTACCCGGTCGGAGCCAGAAAGCGCAGATCCCCCCGGCTGTGCAAGGTCACCTGATCAAAGCCGCGCCGACTGACCTCGATTGCCGCACCGTTGAGTAACGCAATCTTCCCCGCCGTGCCGAACGACAGGCTGTTGCCCAGATCCAGCAGGTCCGCCGTGGCGTTGAACGTGGCGGGTGCCACCTGGGTCGTCGGAGTGTTCATGACTCGCGGGCGCAGATAACCCGGCGCGTCGAAGTATTTGCCGGTCCCCGACAACCGCAGATACGGCGCTGACAGATTGATCCGCGCAGTCTCTCTGGCGCCGTCGGCCAACGCCAACGCGCCGGCATACAGACTCAGGCTCTGGCGGCTGTGCAGATCGACATCGCCGTCGAACGACAGCAAACCATTGCTCAGCAGGCTCAGGTTGTCGAAACCGCCGGCCATCAACTGATTGGCGCCCAGGCGGGCACGACCGTATTGCAAGGCTGAAGCAGCGGCACCGGGTTGCAGATCCTGCGGCAGCAGGGACTTGCCTGCGCCCTGTCCAAGGATGATTTCCCTGGCGGCACGCACTTTATTGGCGGCGAGGTTGAGGTCGTAGAGCGGCGTCTCCAGTGCAATGTCCAGACGCCCGCCGGCTGCGCCCGCACCACCGGCGACTGCACGCAGGCTGCCATCGATGAACAGTCCGTTATAGGAGCTGAGGCTGATTCGTCCACCATCGGTGGCTATCGGCGTGGGGCCCTGCCCGGCGATATCCAGCGTGGCTTGAGCACCGGACGCGTCCAGTCGTGCGCCCTCACGCACGATCACATAGGCGTCGGCCGACGTTGCCGTGGTTTTTTTCGCATCGATTTCACCGCCGACGATGATCGTGCCGCCCTTGCCCACCAGCCCGTAAGTACGACCCAGCGCATCCACCGCCGTGGCCGCGCGGCCAGCCACATCCAGCACCGCGTGTTCGCCGATCCAGATCGAGCGGTTGTGCGCTGCGTTGTCAGCCAGTTGTGAGTTGTCGGCGACGTCGTTCAAACCGAACTGTTGCTGGCGAATGTCGAGGGTGCCACCCCAGGCATTCAGTTCGCCATTGAGGGTGATCTGTCCCGCGCCGCGCAAGTTGATGCTCTGCCCGGGGTCGACGCTGATGCGCGAGCCCTGGCCGAGGCTCAGGGTCGTGTGCGCAGGATCGAGCAACCTGACTTCGCTGCTACCGGCCTGCAGCGTCAGGCTGGCACCGGCACGCTGCGTCAGTTGGGCCTTGGTCGGATTTTCCTGATAGAGCGGCGGCGTCCACAGCTCCAGTGCCCGCTGCGGCGCGGCACCGCTGACCTGATTGGCGGCCGCCTCGCTGAAGCGATAGACCGGCATCGACACATCAATGACGGTGTTATCCGTCACTTCCATCCGGTTCAGGCCAATCAGGTTGTAGGTCGAGAAGCCTTTTTCAAACAGCGTCGGCGTCAGCTGCAACACAGAGTCGGCCTGACGCTTATCGGTCTGGCCGATCAGCACATCGCCGGTCTGCAGAAACAAACGGCCGCCGCCAGACACACCGTAACCCCGCAGCTGGCCGTCCAGAGTCAGATGACTGTCACCCGACGCGGTCAAGGCGCCGGCCTCCAGCGTCACGTCACCGCCCTTGCCTCCGAGGGTCTTGCCATTGGCCAGAATCGCCCCGCCGGAAGACACGTCCAGCAGGCTGCCGGCACCGATCTCGATGTCACCGCTGCTGCGAATCGACACCACGCCACCATCCAGATACGCCAGGCTGGCGGTATCGTCAGGGTTGGTGCGCAGGTTGCTCCACAGACCGCGAGTGTCCAGTTGTGCCCCTTCAGCCACGCTCACGCGGGTGGCCTTGCCGGTCGGCGCGACGAGTCGGGTGTCGGTGAGGCGATCGGTGTTGAGCTGATTGAGCACATTGCCCAGATGCAGGCTGCCGCCACGCGCGGTCAGGTTTGCGTTGACCTGCACGTCCGGCCCGTAAAGGGTGATGTCGCCGCCATTGTCGACGGTGACGGCACCTTGGACATTGATCCGTTCCTTGGCCGCCACTTTCAGCGTGCCCAGTTGCCAGTCACTGAGTTGCCCGGCATCAAGAAACAGCTTGCCGCTGCGCGCATCGGATACGGCGCCGGTCAGCTCCCGATCATCGCCGGCCAGCGGACGTTCGCCGCCGACCTGCACCTGATCGAACAATGGGTTGAGGCCGTAGAGCAAACCACCGGAAGCCGCCACGTACGCCGGGTCATAACTGCCGACAATCAACTGCCCGCGCCGCGCCAGCGCAGTCTGACTCTGCGCATAGCCATCGAGTACGGCACGCGGTGCCTGGATCTGGCGCTCGCCCTGATAAACCTCGCCAAGCATTTGCCCTTCGAGCACAGCGTTGCGGGTGCCGATCACCAGTTGCCCGGCATCGCGTCCCACGGTGTAGCCCGACTCCCGACGACTGGACGGCGCAATCAACGGGTTGTAGTAATAACTCGTCTGACCCCAGCGTTCACTGCTGTCTTCAAAGCCTTTGTACAGCCCGGTGTAGAGCAGATCCCCCGGTGCCTTTGAGACCTCATACAGGCGCCCGTCGGCCCCGCGCAGCCAGCTCTGGCGAATCTCGCCGCTTTGTACGTCCAGCGTGCCGCCGGACAGGTTGATCAGCGAGCCCTTCTCGGTCACCACGTCATTGCCGGCAAAACTGACCATGCCGCCCTGAGCCATCCACTCGCCGACGCTGTGGCCCTGGGTGCCGAGGTAACCGCCGACCTCCAGCAGACCACCAGCGGTGTACCAGCGATCCGTGGCGTAGCCGTTAGTGCCGGCCGGGACGTAGACCAGTTCGCGCACATCGACCCAGATGTCATTGCTGTTGAGCGCACCCTTGTCGCGATTGACCGAAGCATCGCGCTGCTCGTTGCCCTGGACGTTGATCTTGATGCTGTTGGATTCCATCGCGACTTTCACGCCGATGGCACCGGAGACATCGATCAATGCGCCGTCACGCACCAGACTGCGACGCTGCGCCGCCACTGCAACCTGGCCGCCCGTGGCCAGGGTGATCGAACCGTTCTGGAACTCGACGCTGCCGCCGCTCTGGATATCAATGCGCGACTGATCGCTGCGAATCCGGTTGCTCGGTGTAACGCCGGTCAGCGCCGCCTGATGCTGACTGTCGAGGGCGGTCAGATCGCTGCTGTCGAGCAGGATCGCCGTCGCGCTGCCCTGCCCCAGCGTCACGCTGCCCTGGGTGTCGGTGGCCGGATTGAGCAAATGAATCGTGCCGCGAGTGGCGACCGAGGTGCTGGCCAGCAACACACCATTTTGCACGACCTCATGGCCGGTCAGGGTGATGTCGCCGGTCGCGGCCTGAATCAGGCCGTTGTTGCTGACCTTGCCGGCAGCGCTGCCGGTCTTGAAGCCCGGCGTGACTTCGTTGCCGAACGTCGTCGAGAAGCCATTGCCCTCAGTGCCCGAGCCTTTGCGGATGTAAAAGCGATCCCCCGCGCCGAGCACGGTCTGGCCCTTGGCGGTGTTGATGCTGCCGTCGTTGTGCACTTCGCTGCCGAGCAGCAAGGCATAGCCGCCGGCATCGGTCGATTTGGCCGGCCGCGCGGTCTCGATGGACGCGCCGCGCTCCACCAGCACTTTGCCGGCCGCCTCGGTGAACGTCGGCTGGCTGCCGGTGCTGTCGAAATACAGGCCGCGGTCGCGGAACTGAATGTCAGTGATGTTGGCCGCCGCCGCCACCAGGTTGCGCACGTTGACCTGACTGGTGCCGCTGAACACGATGCCGTTGCGGTTGATCAGCATCACCGTGCCGTCACCCTTGATCTGGCCCTGAATCTGGCTGGCCCGCGCATTCGGATCGTTGACCCGGTTGAGCACCGCCCAGTTCGACTGCTGGACGAAATCGACCGTGGTGTTGCGCCCGACGTTGAAGGTCTCCCAATTGAGGATCGCCTTGTCGGCGGTCTGCTCGATCTTCACCGTGGTCTTGCCATCAACCTGAGTCTGCTGCGGGCCCTTGGCGTTCTGCCAACCTTGCGTGAGGCTGTTATCGACCTTCAGACCGCCCTCGCCCAGACCATCAGGCACAAACTGCACCGTGCCCAGCGCCGCCGCACGACCGGCCGCCTGCGCCGCCTGTTGCGCCGCAATCGCGGCCACCGTGTTGTTCAAGGTCTGAATCGAGCGCTGCAACTGCTGGTTGGCCTTTTGCTGCTGCGCCAGCGGTGGCGTCATCCCCGGCAATCCGCCCACGCTCGGGCGCGCTGCGGCGGCCTGTTGCGCCGCGCCCTTGGCGGCGAACCATCCCGAACTGAACGCAGTCGCCGCCTCGGCACTGCCTGCCACCAGACACAAGGCAATCGCCTGCGCCAGGGGCTTGAGCAACCACAGCGCCGGATCGGCGTCCATGCGCTGCTGAGGCTGAACACGGGTACTGCGACGGGATGGGCGAGCGAGCATCACTACGAGATCCTTTTTGTTTGCCACATGAGGCCGCAGGTCGGCTTGCCCCTGCTGTTACGACATAGGCGGTTGGCGGGGGCCGCGACCGAACGGATGTCACACAAACTTCATGAACGAGGTGTAGATCGGCCAAAAAAAATGGCAGCAGCCCGAAGGCTGCTGCCATTTCATTGCCGTGAAGCGAGGCTTACAAAGGACGGCCGACAGCGTTGCAGACGCTGGCGTTGTTGATGTCCAGGTTGTTGCCCGAGGTGTTGGTGACGAAGTTGGCAGTCACGGCCGCTTTCCAGTTGGTTGGAACCGGAGTGAAGCTGTGAGCGATGGTGGCAGCGTTGTTGCCCGGGTTGCTGTAGTGGGTGGTCAGGAAAGCTTTGACATCAGCGGCCACGGTGGCGTCCTTGTAGCACTGGCCGAAGATGAAGTTGGTGTAAGCCACGATCGGGTAACCGCTGGCTGGGTTAGGAACGACCGGTACCCACTGGGCAGGATTCGAAGGCGCGGTTGGCAGAGTCGCCGAACCCAGAGCCAGCGAAACGTTGGCGGTGGTTGGCTGTACGCCGTTGACGCGAGCAACCACGGCGTTGCTGGCGGCGTTCACACCGTCCGGACCAACGTAACCGATGGAGCCGTCAACGGCATTGACTTGAGTGGCCACGTCAGCAGTACCGGCAACACCTACCCAGGTCGAAGGCAGGGTCGAACCGGCTGGCAGACGAGCGCTGGCGAAGGTGGAGTTGGTGGCGAACCTGGTCGGGCAGATCGAGTTCAGGTGACGGGTCAGGATTTCCGTGGTGCCGCTGGAAACGTTGCGATAAACAACGCGGATCGGCGTGGTGTCGGAAGTGCCCAGCAGATCACCCCAAGTAGTTTTGGCGCCGGAGAAGGCGTCGCACAGCTGAGCGCTGGTCAGGTTCAGAGCGGTCTGGCCGGATTTCTTGTACGGAATGGCAACCGAAGTGGCCACCGAAGGCAGCTGGATCAGCGGGCCGTACGAAGCGCCGAAGTTGGTGTTGTAGGTGCTGATTTCCGAAGCGCTGAGGATCGAGTCACTACCGGCGAAGTGAACCGAACCGGTGGTGTTGAACAGTGCCGAGTTGTTGGTCAGGAAAGCGGTCTTGCCGGTGCCGCTACCGGTACCCAGGTAGCTGAAGTTGGCTGGCAGGATGCTGTTGGCAGAACCTTTGTACAGAGCGGCAGGCAGAGTCGCGCCACCACCGGTTACGTTGGCAGCCATGGCCTGGGCGGAAGCCAGGGCAGCGACGGTCAGGGAAGCTGCGATCAGAGTGCGCTTGAACATGAAGAATCTCCTTTTCAACGTTGGTTGTGAACACAGGTTTTCAGGGGACTTGCATGACACTGGGAGGACTCACCGCCGACCTTCGCAAGCGGGGTCCGTGGTTAAGTCGCACTGAGAAATTCGCAGTTTCCGGTGACAGATAAAGGAAAAAACCTCGGGAGGTGCAGGCTGATTTTCGAGGGATTTTCTCGGGTGTTCCGGGGGTTGTGCGGAGTGTCTGCGGCAAGCTTTTTGAGGGAATCGGCCACAGCCCTTGAAGGGCCGTTGCAGATGACAGAAAGGAGAACCCGAGGATGCTGTTTTTGGCGCTCGGGTGAGATCAGACGCCGGTAAAAAAAGTTGAGAAAACTACTGCACCAACTGGTTGATCTCGATGATCGGCAACAGCACCGCCATCACGATCACCAGCACTACCCCGCCCATCACCACGATCATCAGCGGCTCAAGCAACGCAGTCATGCCCATCGCCCGGCGCTCGATATCGCGGGACAGGGTTTGCGCAGCGCGTTCGAGCATCGGCGGCAGCGCACCGGTTTTCTCGCCGCTGGCGATCAGGTGAATCAGCACTGGGGGAAACACGTTCTCCACTTTCAGCGCAGCCGCCAGGTTGACGCCCTCGCGCACTTTGGCGGTGGCCTCATTGACGCTCAGGCTCAGACGATCATTGGACAAGGTCTGCCGCGCCGCCTCCAGTGCCCGCAACAACGGCACCCCGGCGCCACCGAGAATCGCCAGCGTCGAGGCGAACCGTGCAGTGTTCAGCCCCAGTACGAAACGCCCGAGCAGCGGCAGCTTCAGCACCCGATGATGCCAACTCAAGCGCGCCGCAGGGTTGCGCAGATACAGGCGCCAGCACCAGAACGCACCGGCCATGACGCCCGCGCACAACCAGCCCCACGCCCGGATGAAATCACTGGCATTGAGCATCGCCAAAGTCAGCCCCGGCAGATCCTGCCGCGCCTGGGAAAACGCGCTGACCACCTGCGGCACCACGTAGCTGAGCAGGAAAATCACGATGCCGATCGACACCAGCCCGACCACGCCCGGATAGATGAACGCGGTGAGAATCTTGCCGCGCAGGTTGTTGCGCTCCTCGATGTAATCCGCCAGCCGCTCCATCACCTGCGCCAGATCACCGGACTCCTCGCCCGCCGCGATCAGCGCCCGGTAAATCTCCGGAAAATCCCGTGGTCGCGCCGCCAGCGCTTCGGCCAGGCGCATGCCGCTGCGCACGTCGGCACGTACGGCGCTGAGTGTGTGAGCGATGTGTTTTTTCTCGGCCTGTTCGACCGTGGCGCTCAGCGCCGCCTCCAGCGGCAGACTGGCGCCGAGCAGGCTCGAAAGCTGTCGCGTGGCCCAGGCCAGATCGTTATCCGAGAGCTTGGCACTAAACAATCCACCGCCGCCATGCTGGGAGACATTGCTCTCCTTCTCCACCGACAACGCCGTCAAACCACGCCCGCGCAGCACGCCAAACGCAGCGCCCTGACTGTCCGCCTCCAGATGCCCGGACTCGATCTTGCCGCTGGCATCGGCGGCTTCAAAACGATAGCGATTCATCAGGCGTCCCGTGTCACACGAAGGATTTCTTCAGGGGCCGTGGCACCGCTGCGAATCCAGCGCTCGCCGTCCTCGCGCAGGCTGAACATCCCGGCCTTGCTCGCCGCCGCGCGCAACGCCTGCTCCCCTGCGCCTTGGTGAATCAGGGTGCGGATGTCGTCGTCGATGCAGAACAACTCATGAATGCCGGTCCGGCCGCTGTAACCGGTGTGATTGCACGCCGCACAACCGACCGGGCGCCAGGTGCCGGGCGTGGCCGGGTCTTCCTGTTTGCACTGATTGCACAGCCGCCGCACCAGGCGCTGAGCCAACACGCCGAGCATCGACGAGGCCAACAGAAACGGCTCGACGCCCATGTCGACCAAGCGGTTGACCGCCGACACCGCATCGTTGGTGTGCAGAGTCGCGAGCACCAGGTGACCGGTCAGCGAAGCCTGCACCGCGATCTGCGCGGTTTCGAGGTCACGGATTTCGCCGATCATGATGATGTCCGGGTCTTGCCGCAGAATCGCCCGCAATGCCAGGGCAAACGTCATGTCGATCTTGGCGTTGACCTGAATCTGGCTGATGCCCGGCAAGTCGTATTCCACCGGGTCTTCTACGGTGAGGATGTTGCTGGTGCTCGCATCCAGCCGCGCCAGTGCCGCGTAGAGGCTGGTGGTCTTGCCGCTACCGGTCGGGCCGGTGACCAGCACGATGCCGTGGGGCTGGCGGATCAGGTGATCGAGCTTGGCCAGCACCTGCGCATCCATGCCCAGGGTTTCCAGATGCAAACGCCCGGCCTGCTTGTCCAACAGACGCATCACCACCCGTTCGCCATGACCGGTGGGCACAGTGGAGACGCGAATATCAATCGGCCGCCCGGCCACGCGCAACGCAATGCGCCCGTCCTGCGGCAAGCGTTTTTCGGCGATATCGAGCTGCGCCATGATCTTGATCCGCGACACCAGCGCACCGTGCAACGCCTTGCGCGGCGAGACCACGTCGCGCAGCGTGCCGTCGACCCGGTAGCGCACCACCGAATGGGTTTCGAACGGTTCGATATGAATGTCGCTGGCCTCGTCCCGCGCCGCCTGGGTGAGCAAGGCGTTGATCATGCGGATCACCGGCGCGCCGTCCTGGGTGTCGAGCAGGTCGGTGATTTCCGGCATGTCCTGCATCAGACGGTCGAGGTCGACTTCGTTTTCCGCCGCGCCAACCACCGCTGCCGCGCTGCCGGTGTCGGCGTAGGCAGTAGCGAGCAAGCCGTCGAGTTCGTCATCGCGCACCCGCTCAAGCCTGGCCGCGCCGAACTGCCGTCGTACCTCGCTGATCGACCAGCCCGGCGTCGACGGGCACACCGTCAGCACGCCGTCGCGCAGCAGAATCCGCTGCGCCTTGGCCCAGGCGTAAGGCAATGCGCTCATTGCAGCGGCACCGCTTTGATGGTCGCGCGCGGGCCGGACACCGGCGCCGGCACGCCTTGGGCAGTGGCCGGCAATTGCGGCGCCTGCATGTCCGGCATCGCCCAACTGCGCTCCGGTTGCAGACCGCCCTGAGCGCGGCGCATGAAGTCGTAGCGGTTCAGCGTGATGCTGCGCCCCGCCGCGCTGTCGCGAATGATGTACGGGCGCAGGAACACCATCAGGTTGGTCTTGGTGATCGAGCGACGCTCGTTGCGAAACAGTGCGCCGATCCCCGGAATGCTCGACAACCAAGGCACCGCGTCATTGCTCTGGCTGTAGCCGTCCTGCAGCAGACCGCCGAGCACCATGATCTGCCCGTCGTCGAGCAGGATGCTGGTGTCGAGCGCGCGTTTGCTGGTGACGATCCCCGCCGAATTGGCCGCCGCCGAAGCGCGTTCGTCGATGCTGCTGACTTCCTGATAAATGTCGAGCTTCACCGTGCCGCCCTCGGAAATCTGCGGCCGCACGTTGAGCTTCAAGCCGACCTCTTCGCGGGTCACGGTCTGGAACGGGTTGTTGCTGGTGCCCCCGCCGCCGGTGACGTAACTGCCGCTGACAAACGGGATGGTCTGGCCGACGAAAATGCTCGCCGCTTCGTTGTCCAGGGTCAGCAGGTTCGGCGTCGACAGCACGTTGGTGCCGCCCTTGCTCTTCAACGCCCGGGCCAGCACTTTCAGGTCGAGAATCTTGCCGATCCCGGGAATGTCGACGGTGCCGTTGACGTAGCCGAGGTTGAGGCCTTGCGGCAGCACATCGAGGCTGGTCTTGCCGTTGACATTGATCCCCGAACCACCGAGGTTGGCGCCGCCGATCACACCGTTGCCGCCGAGGTTGCCGGTCTGCCATTGCACGCCGAATTCGCTGGCGTCGTCCTCGCCGACTTCAACGATCAGGCTTTCGATCACCACTTGGGCGCGGCGCTGATCGAGCAGATCGATGACTTCGCGCAGGTTGCGATACAGCGGTTCCGGCGCGGAAATCAGCAAGGTGTTGGTGGTCGCGTCCGCCTGAATGGTCACGCCGCCGGCGCTGAAGGCGACGTTCTGTTCGCTGCTTTGCGCATTACTGCTGCCGCTGCTAGCGCTGCTGCCCTGGGCGTAGCTGCCGCCGGTGCTGCCGTTGTTGGTGGTCGACGTGCTGCCGTTGGTTTGCGTGCCGCTCTGGCCGTTCTGCCCACCGCCCGAGTTGGTGGAGCTGCCCATGTTGCTGAGCACCGAACGCGCATTGTCGCTGGTGCCGCTGTCGCTCTCGCCGGTGAGCAATCCGCGCAGGGCCTGGGCCAGTTTGCCGGCCTGGGCGTTTCGCAGGTACACCACGTGCAGGTTGCTGGGATTGCTCTGCGCGTTGTCGAGTTTGTAGATCAGGTTGCGCGCCAACTCCGTGCGCTCGGGGCTGCCGGCGCGGATGATGATGGTGTTGGAGCGCGGGTCGCCGATCACTGCGATTTTCTGCGTCGGGTCATTGCCCGGCGCGTCGAGTAGGTCGGCGACCATCGGCGCGATGTCGGCGGCGATGCCGTTCTGGATCTGCACCACGTCAGTGTCGATGGCGCTCGGGGTGTCGATGCCCTGAATCAGTTGCGCGACCCGCGTGAGGTTCTCGGCGTAATCGGTGACGACGATGGTGTTGTTGCCCGGATAGGCGTTGATCGGGTTGTTCGGCGACACGATCGGGCGCAGCACCGGGATCAGGTTCACCGCGTTCTCGTATTGCAGGCGGAACGTGCGGGTGAGCATGCCGTTGCCGGCCGGTTTGTCAGCGCTGTAGATCGGCCCGCCAAGCAATTTGGCGTCGGCCTCCGGCACCACCTGCGCCACGCCGCCGACATCCACCACGCTGAAACCTTGCATGCGCAGCGCCGCCAGCAACATGTCGTAAGCCTGATGCGCCGGCACCTGGCCTTCGGAGACCAGCGTCAGGTTGCCCTTGACCCGAGGATCCACCAGAAACTGCTGGCCGGTGGAGCGCGACAACGCCCGCACCACCGCTTGAATATCGGCGTCGACAAAATTCAGCGTCACCGGTTGATCGCCCAACGGATTGGCCGGCAACGTCGTGCCCCGCGCCGAACCACCGCTGCGGGCGCGTTCGGTGATGTTGTGCAATTGCTTCGGCGCCGGTTTGACCTGAGCCTGCGCACGCTCGCGGTCGAGCACCGCGTCGCCGCTGCGCTGAGTGTTGGCCAACGGCCGACCGAGTTCGCTGTCCACCAGCAGCGGCGGTTGATTCGGTGGTGTGGTGTTGCTGCACGCGCTCAATGCCATCAACAGCATCGGCAACGCCATGCGTTTGGATCCTGACCCCTTCATGAAGCTTCCTTAGCGCCCAGCGCCTGATCCATGCGTACGGTGCCCGACAGAGTGCCGGCGGTGTCATCGGTCGCGGCGTCGTCTGCACGTTGCAGACGGGCCTCGACCACTTGCAGTGAAAAATTCCGCGGTTGGCTCAGCAGCCAGTCGAGCACGGCGTCGGCCGGTGCCGCGTCGAAGGTCAACTGCCAACCGGCGGACGCGCCCGTCAATTGGAAATGGCCGCCCAGTCCGCTTGCCTGCAAGGTTTGCTGCAGCGACTGCTCCAGGTTCTGCCCGTCGGGGCGCACGCTGACGTCGCGCAACAGCACTTCCAGCGCTTCAGCCTGGGCGCGCAGTTTCGGGGTTTCGACTTGCGAGGCGGCGATCTTCTTCAGCGGCGGCTGAACCAACGCCACCCACACAAACAGCCCGAGCAACAGCGCCGCCATCCCGCCGACCATGCGTTTTTCCCGCAGCGCCAAGGGCTGCCACCGGGCCTGTAACTGAGCATTGAAGCGCTGCCAACCGGCGCGGTATTTCGCAAGCGATGGGCTATTCATCTTCGGCTCCGCTGCTGTCGTCGTTGTCGGTGGCGGCGGTCGCCTCGCCGGCCGGGCGCAGGACCCAGCCGTCGTCATTCGGGCTGATGCTGATGCCGGCCTGGGCCTGCGTGCCTTGCCAGTCCTTGTCGTTGCCCGAACGCCTTGCCTCGGGTAGCAGACTCAATTGCAACGCGCCGTCGACAAACTCCAGCCGCTGCACCGTACCGGCCATGGACGGCATGCCGCTGCCGGCCTGCGACACCAATCGCGTGAAATCCTGCCCCGGCGCATCCACCGCGCCTTGCTGGCGCGCCGCGATTTGCTGACGGGCCTGTTGCAGCGGATTGAGGATCACCGGCAACTCGGGAAACGCCTGCTTCACCCGCTGCGCCATCTGCGCCTTGAGCTGCTGGGCCTGCCCGGCCTCGCGGGCGGCGTACAGGTTCAAACCGATCACCCACACCGCCAGCGCCAGCGCACAGCAACCGAGCGCCCTACCCCAGCCGCGATGTTCGGTGCCCGGTTGCTGGAGGCCGCCGTGCAGGCCCCAATTCGGCAACGGGCCGGCGTTTCGCTGCGTGTCGGCCAAGGTCGATTGCACCGCCTCCGGTGCGCCATCACCGATCCAGTGCGCCGGCAGACCGGTTTCCAGCAGCCAGGCTTCATCGATCATCGGCTGCACCTGCGCCGCATTCGGACCGTGGCGCAGCAACAGATGATCGTCGTGCAGACAGCCGACACCGCCGGCCATCACCGGCAAGCTGTAGGCCGCCGGGTACAGGCCTTTGAGGTTCAAACCGAATTGCCCGAGGTGCTGCAAATCCTTGCGTGCTACCCAGGCAATCTGCACTTGGCCGCTTTCATTGCGGGCACTGTGAGCGATGTGCATCTCGGCGCTGTCGCCGAGCATCAAGGCCTGCGCCGCACATTGCACCGCCGCAGCGGTTTTGTTCGCGGGCAGCGGCGGCAGATCAATGCTCGCCAGCAGGCTGTCCGACGGGTGCAGAAAACACACCAGCGGCTGCTTCGGCAGCGCGCCGAGCCGCACGCGTTCCTGGCGTGTGACCTGCCCCTGACGATCCAGCCACGCACAATCCACTTCACTGTCGAGACCCAGCTCCGCCAGCGGCGGCAGACTCACACGCAACTGGCTCATACGCCCACCCGCGACCAGATCACTTGTGGCAAACGATCCTGACTGCGATGCAGCAACGCATCGAGGCTGACCCGCCGCTGATCGCGCCGCGCCTGCCCGCGCAGCCGGAACCAGTCGCTGGTGATGCCGACCTTGACACTGGTGATCTCCAGTTGCGGCAGTCGCAGGCGATTGACGAAATCCCCACGATTGATAAACCAGCGCCCGGCGTCACGCTCATTGATCAACGCCTGCGCCCGCTCCAGCGACAGCCCCGGCACATAAGCCGCCAGCACTGGCGCCGTGGCCGTGTTGCCGTTGAGCCAGGTGGTCGCCGGAATCACCGTCAGGTACGGCGCCAGTTTCGCCAACAGCGCATCGTTGACCCCGTCGACACTGCGCAAATCGTCAAGCGTGCGCAGCATCGGCAAGGTCGGCGATTGCGGTTTGCGCGAAGCGGACGGCGACGTGGCGCGCCCACTGTCGAAAGTGCTTTTCGCCACAGGCTTGTCCACCACTTGGGCATTCAACAGATGCGGATAAGAGCCGATCACCCGCTGACTGATGCGCCGGCTCAAGCCGCTGCTCACACCAATCAACTCGCACAAGCGCTCGAACGCCTGCACCTGCGCATCATCGATCCGCTCGTTGGCCACCAGATTGCGCAGGTTGAATTTGCCCTGCTCATCCTCCAGCCGCCCCTCGAAACCCTGGGTGTTCAACCGCTGCGCCCAAGGTTGATCGAGTCGGGTCAGCGGATCGCGCTGCCGCGCATCCCACAACAATTGCCGGCTGATCTCCAACCCGCCGTGCAGCACCCAACGGCCCTGCACGCGCAATTGTTCGGCCTCCAGCGCCCGGGTCGAAACGCTCTGGCGGGTCAGCATGCCGGCGGCGATCACCGCGACCACCGCTGCGATCAGCAGCGCACTGATGATCGCCATCCCCTGCTGGTTCGATTGGCTGTTCATGACCGGCCTTACAACTGCCAGGAACCGATGTCGGCATTCACGCCATCGCCGTCAGGCTGGCCATCGGCGCCGAGGGAAAAGATGTCGATCTCGCCGTTGGCACCGGGATTGAGGTACTGATAAGGACGACCCCACGGGTCATTCGGCAGACGCTCCAGGTACGAGCGCCAGTTGCTGTTCTTCGCATCGGCCGGCCGCTCGACCAGCACCTTCAGGCCCTGACTCTGGCTCGGGTAAGTGCCGTGATCGAGGCGATACAGCTTCAGCGCCTGCATCAACCCGCCAATGTCCTGCTTCGCCGCCGTGGCCCGCGCCTGATCCGGCCGATCGAGCACCTTGGGTACCACCATCGCCGCCAGAATCCCGAGAATCACCACCACCACCATGATCTCGATCAGCGTGAAACCCTGCTGCCCACGGGGCATCCGGCTCGGTCGGTTGGGCTGTATGAATTGCGCGATATCCATCTCGTCATTCCCTGGCTTGATTCGATTCGACGCGCAGTGTTGCAAGAAGATATGTCAGGGATGTTGAAAATTCTCGGGTGTTTTCGTCGTCAAGCTGTCAAGCACGGGCGTTAGCGTCAAGGGCTGCCCGACTGCCCGAGCCCCCGATGCGCACCCCCTCCCCGCAAGCCGGATTCACCCTGATTGAAGTGCTCGTCGCACTGGCGATCATCGCCGTCGCCATGTCCGCCGCTGTTCGTGTGGCGGGGTTGATGACGCAGAGCAGCGGGGTTTTGCGGGATCGCTCGATTGCGATGATTGCGGCGCAGAGTCGGATGGCGGAGTTGCGATTGGAGGGGCGATTGCCGATGGGGGTTAAGGCGATGGAGTGTGATCAGGGGCGGTTGTTGTTGCGGTGTGAGCAGGTGATTGGAGGGGTGGAGAATGGGCGGTTGCTCAAGGTTGGTGTGCAGGTTTTTGATCGCAGCCAAGATGCGCCGCCGCTTGCGCGGCTGGAGACGTTGCTTAGCCGCCCCGAAAGTCCCTAGCCCTCCCGAAGCATCGGACCGCTGGTATGCAGCGGAATCGACCGAGAGATATTTCCGACAACCACCTGAAAATCTTCACCACCACGCACGCACCGCGTTGAACCCATAATCAACTCGAACGCCCGCCTCCAAACCCATAATCAACTCGGTCGCCCAGGTCGATGTACAACGCCAGACACCTCCGTCGGCCCCCTCTCCCTCCGGGAGAGGGCTGGGGTGAGGGCCGCTCTTGAACCACCCGTTTAACGCCTCCCAAAAACCACGTTTAAAAGACACCAACCGTAACGTCCCCAAGGCTACACAACCTTGCGTCATTACCTACGACTACGCCAGAATCCGCCGGCTTGTGCGTCTAGTGCGCGGGTCTTATCGTTTCCTGGTCACTGAAAAACAGTGATCGGGTTTGGTAGCCCGCACATGAGTTCTGCACAGCATCACCATTCGTGGCGTCGTTTCGTCTCGGCTTTATGGTGGTCATGCACAGGGCACCTTCGGGTGCGCCGGGTTCCTCATGTGCCGGTCTACCAACCTGAGCATGGCCGCCACCTTCGTTTGGTAGCGAATTTGGATGGCCTCCCTTTCTGAAGCATGAGGAGTTACATCTATGTTCAAGCCGACACCCAATCCCCCCGAAACCGATCCGGTTTCCCCCTACAAATTCCCCGACTCCCGAACCCTCAACGAAGCCGCCGAACGCGCCCTCGACCACTACCTCACCCCACAACAACGCATCATGGGCAGCCACCACAAACACGACCCCATGTACCTGGCCAACCCGGCCTACAACACTGAATCCCTCCTGGCCAACGCCAGCGAATCGCTGGGATCGGCGAGCGAAATGCTCAACAACTTCGCTGCCACGCTGGAGCCTGCTCATCGCAAAACCGCGATCGGGATTGCGCAGTTGGTGATGTTGAGCGAGTTGGCGGTGAATCAGGCGTTGGATCATGTTGAAGTGAAGACGTAAGCGGCTGAGCGCTGTAGCTCAATAGACGGAAAGAAATGGCCTAGATTTGTCAGAAGTGAGACTGGCGATCTAGGCCAAAAATTCTATTTTTAGCATCTCTTATGGTCATCCTAAGCTTACAGGCCTATATCGATTATCTTAATTTTATGAACAATTCTTGGAAAGGCACCCGACAAACGTTGCCTCCATTGCAGGGGGTTCACAGGTGATTACCTTGCGAATACCCGATCATTTTCTGCAGTTAGAATCTCCCAAACCGACTCTCTGAATTACCTCCGAAAGAGATACGTTGCCAAGGGTGGATCATCTTGAGGCATGATGGCAAAATGCTTCAGGATTACAGCCTATAGAAATACAAGGATGCATGAAAAGTGGCAGTTTTGATTCGAAACATACTGGATGCCTTTCAACCAGCGAAAGAAATTTCTGATCCTCAGAGATTCTCTGGCAGAAAGAAACAATTAGACCAAGGCGCGGAACTTTTGCTTTCGAGTGACCATATTTTCATACATGGCAACCGCGGCATTGGTAAATCTTCGCTAGCTAGGCAATTAGCGATAATCGCTTCAGGAAACAATGAACTCTTGACTTCGATCGGATCAGACTTAGCCGACGAAAGCTTTGATTATGTGACATGCTTTTTTGTACGCGACTCATCCGTCCGAAATATAAATCAACTACTATATCGGCTCTTGGTTGATGAGTCTGCTTTAGCACAATGGTCAAGCCTACTTGGACTCGAAGAGCTCGGCGTTTACGACTTAGAAGGCGAATTAAATCCTAAATTAGTTTCTGACTTTTGGCAGCGCGTCTCAAAAATCTCCGAACTAGCAGGAGATGGCCTAGCTATATTCATTGATGAGTTTGAACTAATCGAAGACCACACAGGATTTGCTTCCTTAATAAAGGCAAATCCTGCACGGTGTATTTTCGTCGTCACAGGCATCGGCAAGACCGAACAAGAGCTCGTCAGAGATCATGAGTCAATTAAGCGCCAACTCAGCACTGGAACACTTCGAGTGCCAAACATGTCTGAAGATGAGCTATCAATTATCATCGCAAAAGCTCAAGAGTATCTTTCTGGTGAGATTACTTTTGAGATCGGTGCAGTACACAACCTCGTCAAGTTGGTAAGCGGCCATCCATACCTGCTACATCTTATAGGTAAAGAAACATTAAAAATTGCTTTCAAAAAAAAGAAAATCTCCGTTTCGCAAGAACTAATCAATGAAGCACTGCAAAACATTGTAAAAAACAACATCGATAGCTTCCTAGAGTCACGATATCTTAAGGTGATAGGCAGTTCAAAAAACCGCGAAAAACTCCTTCGAATAATTGCACTTCAAAAAGAAGAAATAGTGAGCTCAGCAGCAATTTATCCAGAGGCGGAAGCTCAAGGCATTGACAACCCTTCTTATTGGTTCGGAGAACTACAAAAAGAAGCATACGGTTCCGAATTAGAAAAAGTTTCCGATCAGTATTACAAAATTACTGACCCACTTTTTAAAGCCTATATTTCTGCAACCCCCCCAAGACTTGAAGGTAGTTCAGAAGAAGAAGTTGAAGAAACTTTCGACATGAAACTATCACTTGTCCACATTTCTGACTTGCATTTTGGTAGCAACCACTACTTTGACAATCTCCCAATTTCTGGAGATCATGTGCCTGAAGCCGACAAGCCCAGTCTTCAAAAATACATCATTGAATCTTTATCTCAGAGCTATGCTTTAGGTGATTTTCTAGCGGTCACTGGAGATCTTACCCAGATGGCGCTTACCCCTGAGTTTAATAAGGCTGCTGTTTTTATAACTGCGGTGGCTCAATCACTGAGTGGTGGAGTTAGCGGCTGGTCGAAAAACATAGCAATAGTCCCTGGCAATCATGATGTTAACTGGGATATGAAAAGAGCAGATCCTGAGGCTCGCTACGCCGGCTTCACTCCTTACATAAGATTTAGAAACAGCCTTGGACTCAGCATCGACAACCAGGTGGAGCCGGAAAGATTGTATGAAGTGCACAACCTCATCGACAAATGGAACTGCATCATAGTCGGATTTAACTCTTGCGTTTTAGAAGGACCAGATGATCATCGAGGCTATATCGGCGAGAGCCAGTTCCAGAACGCTTTAGAAGAAGTCAATGCATTATGTCAAAATACAAAGCCTCTTAAGATTGCGATGCTGCACCACCACCTTATTCCGGTTGATTCATTAGAAGCAAATACAAGAAAGCCCGATTACATACTACAAGACGCAGGATACATAAAATCAGAGCTTCTCCGAAACAACTTCAACATTGTTCTGCACGGCCATAGGCATCACGGCCATGAAGAGCAAATTAATCAAAGCGGGGATAGTGGCGGAAAATTATTAATCGTAGGTTGCGGCAGCACAGGTGTTAATATCAACGAACGCGGATCGCAGGCAATGCAATTCAACAGATTAAGTATAAGACGTAAAAAGGGAAGCGACACAGTAGCTGTGTCCGTTGCAAGATATCTATTTGACACAGTCCGCAGAAAATTTTATCAGTCCGAAGATCATAAGGCGAAGACATTTTCGTTTGAGATCTTGTAGCTCAGAACACGCCAGACCCAAATCAGCACTCCACTTAAATTCGGCCCAAAGAAAAGGGCATAACAAAGGGGACTGATTATTTACAAACAAGGGGACAGATCTATTTTCTGGAAAATAAATCTGAGAATCATCTGGCCGGCCTCCCCACCTCACGGAGGTGGCGCAAAATTCAAGGTGCGAACTTAGTCTTTTGCGTAGGAGGCCGTGATGAAATTCTGTGGCATAGACCTGCATTCGAACAACAGTGTTGTGGTGGTTACCGACGAAACGGATCGAGTACTGGTCAGTCGACGTTGCCCCAACCAGCTAACGCCAATCCTTTCGCTGCTCGAGCCTCACCGTGCTGAATTGGTTGGCGTCGTGGTTGAGTCCACCTACAACTGGTATTGGTTGGTCGATGGCCTCAAGGCAGCGGGCTTTGAGGTGAAGCTGGCCCATCCCGTGGCGATGAAACGCTACGACGGTTTGAAGCATTCTGACGACAAGGATGATGCGACTTTCCTGGCTCATTTGCTGCGACTCGGGATTTTACCGACCGGATATATCCATCCGCCGCAAGAACGTGCGCTGCGAGATTTGGCACGCAAACGTATTCAACTGGTACGCAGCCGGACTCAGCACATTCTGTCCGTCGAGAACATCATGGCGCGCCAGTTTGGCCAGCGGTTGAGCTGCAATGAAGTCAAAGGGCTGTCAGCCACATCCGTCGACAGGCTGGGCCTGCCGACGGATGTGGCTCTGGCAATGAAAGCGAATGTCGCCATTGTTCAGGCATTGCAGATCCAGATTGATTTTCTTGAAGAGCGATTACTGCACGAAGCCTATTTGCGCCCGGAGTTTTCTTTGTTGAAAACGATGCCCGGAATTGGCGAAGTGCTGGCCACGGTCATCATGCTGGAAACCGGAAATATTGAGCGCTTTGCCGACGTAGGCCACTTCGCCTCTTACGCTCGCTGCGTAAAAAGTGCGCATTACTCCAACGGCAAAAAGAAAGGTGAAGGCAACGCCAAGAACGGCAACGCTTATTTGATCTGGGCTTATATCGAAGCGGCTAATTTCGCCCGGCGCTTCAGCGAGGATGCCAAACGCTTTTTCGAGAAGAAGAAAGCCAAGACCAATGCCGTGGTCGCTACCAAGGCACTGGCACACAAGCTGGCGCGAGCGAGTTATCACATCCTGAAGGAGAAACAGCCTTTTGATGCCAGACGCTGTTTCGCCTGAGGGACGAATGAGGTGATGGTTGGCCAACCAAAAAGGGACTGGGCTCGAACCACTAAATCTGAGTGGCGACCGACCATCACCGCCTGAGTGTGTTGTAACCGGGTCGTCTGCCAGGTGAGCCAGCTGGGACTGGACGTGTGTTTTGCACGAGCCACAGTTCTGTGACACGTTTTGGACGCATTGGCAGCACCAACGTTTCTCTGGGGCAGTTAACTGCCAGGGCGGTGCAGGTTGTATCGCTACCGCTTGATCCAAATGGGTGTCTGGCACGACTCGTTCGTAGCCAATGAAGAGGAAACGGGTTCGACGGGTTCAACCGATCAGGTTGAGTGGGAGAGCAAACCCTACAGTTGAAAACTGCAGGGCGCGGTGGCTTTTAACCTTGACTTGAGACCGGCTAATGGG
>NZ_WTVE01000012.1:0-73691 GCF_022496685.1 Pseudomonas sp. B707
AATAAATCTGAGAATCATCTGGCCGGCCTCCCCACCTCACGGAGGTGGCGCAAAATTCAAGGTGCGAACTTAGTCTTTTGCGTAGGAGGCCGTGATGAAATTCTGTGGCATAGACCTGCATTCGAACAACAGTGTTGTGGTGGTTACCGACGAAACGGATCGAGTACTGGTCAGTCGACGTTGCCCCAACCAGCTAACGCCAATCCTTTCGCTGCTCGAGCCTCACCGTGCTGAATTGGTTGGCGTCGTGGTTGAGTCCACCTACAACTGGTATTGGTTGGTCGATGGCCTCAAGGCAGCGGGCTTTGAGGTGAAGCTGGCCCATCCCGTGGCGATGAAACGCTACGACGGTTTGAAGCATTCTGACGACAAGGATGATGCGACTTTCCTGGCTCATTTGCTGCGACTCGGGATTTTACCGACCGGATATATCCATCCGCCGCAAGAACGTGCGCTGCGAGATTTGGCACGCAAACGTATTCAACTGGTACGCAGCCGGACTCAGCACATTCTGTCCGTCGAGAACATCATGGCGCGCCAGTTTGGCCAGCGGTTGAGCTGCAATGAAGTCAAAGGGCTGTCAGCCACATCCGTCGACAGGCTGGGCCTGCCGACGGATGTGGCTCTGGCAATGAAAGCGAATGTCGCCATTGTTCAGGCATTGCAGATCCAGATTGATTTTCTTGAAGAGCGATTACTGCACGAAGCCTATTTGCGCCCGGAGTTTTCTTTGTTGAAAACGATGCCCGGAATTGGCGAAGTGCTGGCCACGGTCATCATGCTGGAAACCGGAAATATTGAGCGCTTTGCCGACGTAGGCCACTTCGCCTCTTACGCTCGCTGCGTAAAAAGTGCGCATTACTCCAACGGCAAAAAGAAAGGTGAAGGCAACGCCAAGAACGGCAACGCTTATTTGATCTGGGCTTATATCGAAGCGGCTAATTTCGCCCGGCGCTTCAGCGAGGATGCCAAACGCTTTTTCGAGAAGAAGAAAGCCAAGACCAATGCCGTGGTCGCTACCAAGGCACTGGCACACAAGCTGGCGCGAGCGAGTTATCACATCCTGAAGGAGAAACAGCCTTTTGATGCCAGACGCTGTTTCGCCTGAGGGACGAATGAGGTGATGGTTGGCCAACCAAAAAGGGACTGGGCTCGAACCACTAAATCTGAGTGGCGACCGACCATCACCGCCTGAGTGTGTTGTAACCGGGTCGTCTGCCAGGTGAGCCAGCTGGGACTGGACGTGTGTTTTGCACGAGCCACAGTTCTGTGACACGTTTTGGACGCATTGGCAGCACCAACGTTTCTCTGGGGCAGTTAACTGCCAGGGCGGTGCAGGTTGTATCGCTACCGCTTGATCCAAATGGGTGTCTGGCACGACTCGTTCGTAGCCAATGAAGAGGAAACGGGTTCGACGGGTTCAACCGATCAGGTTGAGTGGGAGAGCAAACCCTACAGTTGAAAACTGCAGGGCGCGGTGGCTTTTAACCTTGACTTGAGACCGGCTAATGGGTGTCCCCTTGTTTGATGCTTTTTTGATGGCTATCCACGATGATTACGGCACGTGTATTCTGCGTTTAGCTGTCATTACGCCCAATAACGACAGCTACTTTCGGCCAAAAAAAGGACGTACGCAAGCGGCTGCTAGCGGCCAATACCGCCGCTTGTTAGCAGTTAAAAACTGATGCAATTCATTAAACTGCACCAGCTGATTTTTTCGAATCAACTGCGCCAAGGTGACTTTGAACCTGTTTCATAAATTTCCATGCTTCCTGATGGCGCACCAACCATGATTACATCCTGATCCCTCATCTTGAACACCCCCCCTTCCTCTCTGGTAATAGGTATTTTGACGTTGATATCCCCATAGTCCGTTTTTAGTTGGCCCTCCAGCACCCACCCTAATGCACCATACTCAATTTGTTCATAAGCCAATGTTGACATAAGCACCGAGTACAATTTATTCACACAGTCAAACTCTACATCTATGGAAGCATGAATAAACTGTCCGCCAAAAAAGGTGTATATTGGATTCTCAGCATCCATATTTATAAGAAGTCTATTCACCCCAGAAAAATCTCCACTATCATCTAGTGCAGCCTTCAATACTTCCTCTAAAGAAATTAAATTTATTCTATCAAAAGACCAATTTTTTTCGGCGACATTGGATTCGCGGCTTGCATTCCTAAAAAAATCCTCACGAAGCCCTAGCTCGTCTAAATGACTTCGACTAATGCCTGCACGAAACTTAAGCACCGAACGTAGTTCAAAGTGCCTATACTGAAGGTGAAAGTTAATGAAATCCAAGGGTAACGCTTCAGGTGCTAGCTCACGTAGCTGGACTAAGGCAACACGAGCACCTTGTTTAGCTGCTTGCTCTTTTATGGTTGATGAAAATTCTCGCCTGGAAACACATATTAACTTTTGCGCACCGACCAAATCTCGTTTGCTCAACCAACCTAAAAACTCGTTGATCTTTACCTGTGTCTTTCTACTTTGTACCTCTACAATTGTCAGACTGGGTCTAGCAGCACTGCCATCTGTAATCACGATGTCACATTGTGACTTTGCACCGGTTGACGAATCCAAATGCGGCAAAAAAACATTATGTTCAACTTTTGCACTGGGTGAGACCGACTGCTCTAAGGCACGAACTAGCCGTTCAATATCTTTCCAGTCCTTACCCACATCAACCTCCAGTATTGATTTTTTCTTCGATAGGTAAACGTGACCACCTCAACGCTCGGCTAAGGTTTTAGAATCTGTGCCAGTTGTTCTTTGATTTTTTCTTTATCCCAACCAGTTACAACATGTATTTTTTCTTCTCTCCTTAGGTTGAATTGATCAATAAAATGCACCGCATTTTTGGTAAGGCCAGACGCAACAATCAAAATACCATCCCAGCCGGGACGTGTAAGCGCTGCGCAAATCTCTCGCACGCTACCCAGACCCATTAGTTGTCTATAAGCTTTGACTTCTACTAAGAGTGGGGGTCTCTCACCTGGAATAGTAAAGTCGTGTCCAGGATGTGGAAACGCGTTTTGAGAGAATTCCACACCAAAGTCCTTTAAGATTTCCGCAATCAAGGACTCGTATTTATTGGCTTCGATTATGGGTGCGAACGCTGCTTCATTTATGAAAGAATCTCCGCTGGCCAAGTCGATTACTGTTTCTCGATCCGCCCGAAGCTTATTAGTAAGACTTTTCCCTCCAAGCGCAGCGGCTAATGCAACTAGCACTGAAACAATATAGGAGATAACTGTATGCCATTCAAAACTGGCAGGGGGGCGGATTGGCTCGGAAGGTGATCTAGATAAAATTTCGTTGATTGTGCTAACCAGCTCTTGTCGCTTATCTAGTGGTATAAACTTATTGCTAACGAATCGATCCTGCACTTCCAGCAATAGATCCTGGGCTGTGTACGGATATTTAAATCCGAGCTTAATCTCACGCGCCTTTATAAGAGCAGCAACATCGGGGATTTCGAGCTTTTTGTTGTAAAAAATAATCTCCTGTATATCGGATGCCAAGCTTTCACGAGCAACACTTATTTTGCTGTCAGAAATATCTTTTACATAGTCTGGGACATACGCGATAGCAAAATAGAAGGTTCCTACCACTCCGACAACGCTAAATAGATTCCATCCGTTCTTTAGCACCCAATAAGCCAATCCTCTAAGCATGCTATTCCCTAATCTGTGCGTTATCCGTGTATTCGCATGGTAACTAACCAGTTTTTATTTTCGCCCCACCCGCTTTACAGTTGTTAACTGAAACAAGCATTTAGCAACCTACAGACTATGCTAAGGGGAGCAACTCACCCTGTCATTCATAATCCAGACTGATGGCACGATGCAAGCGCTAATCCAACGCATGCTTGGAATTCTCTAAGCCCACCACGTCTTCTGCTGCATCACGATGAATCTTGGTGATACATGCTCGCCATGGGCGACGTCGCGCACGCGAAGCTTGATTAGGTCGCAGGCCCGAAGCTTGCTGTCAATGGTCAGATCGAAGAGCGCAGGATCACGGGTTCGTGCTGCAATTTGGAGCCTTACCCCAAATGGCCCAAATATCTCTCAGTTTGAGTGGAGCTTTCTGACCGACCTGTTTTCCTTTGTTCCAGAGCTGACCGCTGCGGGTAGCGATGATAATCATGACATGTCCTCCAAGAAACTCGGCTTCAGTCCCCGTTCAGAGGGCAAAAAGCTAAGGGATATTGTTGACATAAGAAATAATAATGCTTAGCTGTGAGTAATGCGTGACTAACCCGAGGGAGCGCCATGACCGAACAGGGAGTTGAAATCGCACAAATATCTTTTTTTCTCGCAAGAGAACATAAAACACTCGACTCGATACTTGATCAAAAAAAAGACGTTTTAAAAAACTTATCAGCAAGAGAGTTTAGATTCTCAATCAACGGCACAGATTGTCAGTTTATATATTTTGAAACCTCCACCACCAAATCAAACCCACCATGGCTAAACTTCATCAACGAAAAACTTCCTTCAGGCGAAGGACCACTTTTCAGTGCAAAAAGCAAAAGCCCAAATGGGATTTTATTTTTAACAGTAAATAGTAGAGTTTTTGCTGCAACCTTTGGGCGGAGTGCCGTGAGCTATCTTGATCGCGATGCTTTTGAACCGGACTTTGGTATAAAAACAGCGATGAATATGTGTGGCAATGAAGAAATACGTCAAACAAAAAGTGAGAGCCACTCTATAACACCAACACATATTGACAGACAGGTTAACAAGCCGGTCGACTCTTTCGCTTTTGGCCTAAGTGAAGCAGAAGATCTGCGATACATTTCAGCTCACATGAAAGACCACAAAAACATAACCCTTCAAGGTCGGAATAATTTAACTATAAAAATCATTGGGAAAGAGAAGCTAAATTGGCAGATATTAGTCGACTATTGTGAAGAATTTATACTGGCTTATGCAAGCAAGGAATACACTAAATTATTCCCAAACTACAAGCATTTCGACGAGGCAACGGAAACAGAAAGCAACGCTTTAGACGAGCTTTTAGTCACTCAGCTGCGCTTAAAAAATACGAGCAATATTAGCCTTGGAATTCCCGAGGTCTTAATTGATCCAGATTATGGCTTCGCTTATTCGAACCATAAAAAAAACGCTGACAGGACTTATGCATACTTAGACATTTGTCAAGTTTTCGAACATATGGCATTTAACAAAATAACATCAGCAAAACTTAAATCAAAATTTATTTATGCATACTCATATGAGGAAGACCAGGTACTAGGATATAAAAAATGGCCCCTGTATAACTGCCTATCTTTTGAGCATAGCCTAGGGAATAAATATTTTGTATTAAGCGACGGAAAATGGCTGGAGGTAGACAACGATTTCTATACTGAAATAACTAATTTCACAAAAAATACGCTACATGAAGAAGTAAGCGAGGAGATTTATAGGGGGATAGATATCAGTGATGACGTAAAAATGCAGAATAGAGAGAGCATATTTAATAAAAAAATATGTGAAATTCGTCCCTCATGCGTACTTTTTGATCAAGCAAAACTTAAAATCGGCTCAGGTCGTAAAGACAAAGAATTTTGTGACATCCTAGATCTAACCAACGATAGTATTATTCGGATTATTCATTGCAAGCCATATAAAAACTCCTCCTCAACAAATTATCTATTTTCGCAGGCTCAATTCTATTGCCATGCTTTTATTAATGATCAAATTTTTCTGAGCGAGATTAGGTCCCATATAGACTTGTCTAGCAGCACAAAAAAAGCAGAATACTTAGACTACATAAAACCAGATATAGCAGATATACATGGGAAAGACTATGTTGTTTGCCTGTGGCTGCTTTATGATCAGCGCTCAACCGCCCCCGCTAAAACTGAAATACCCCTGATGGCTCAATATGAGTTAAAACTGATGCATGAGCATTTGCGCAACACGTGTAAATTTTACGACGTAATAATAAGATTTATTCCAGTTATTAAGAAGAATTATGTCAAGGATATTTCTCATCGGTAAATATAATGAAGCACTTGACCACTAGAAGTGATCGGACAGCCGTTAATGGCCGAAAGCGGACATTTACGACACGTTTCCTTCGGTTGTTCAAAAGCAACCAAGTACATTCCCGGCGATTCAGTCCCCCCTACTGAAACGCCAAAATATCTACTTCCCCCACCAACTCACGGCCTAACCAACCTAGGCATCTCCACCCCCTCCCCCAACCTCTCCACCCCCAACCGCACCCTCTCCCCACCCTGCTCAATCACCACCCCATCCCCCTCCACCGCCACCAACTTCACCCCAGGACTCACCCGTTCCCCCTGCAAAAAACTCCTCGGCGGCCCGTCATTCAGGCTGAGTATCGCCACCGCCCCGCGACTCCCCGCCATCACCCCACTGACCTTGATCTCCACCGGCGCCGTGCGGTTGGAAAACCACTGCAACGCCGGGTTATCGCTGCGCGCAGCGAGCAGTTGCGGGGTGGCCGCCGGGGTGTGGGATTCGGCGGTGGTCAGGAGCAGGGATGACCAGGTGGCGATGCCGACCAGGGCGGCCAGCAGTGCGGCGGCCTGGATGATTTGGGGGGGTGAAAAGCGTGCGGTGTATCTCATGGGCTGAATCTCCTTTTAGTCCCGGTGACCAGACTACGCGGCAATTCTCACGGTTTTATTTCACACGCCTTACATGTTGGCCGTGCAGGATGGTTTTTTGGGACGGGGCTGGACGCAAGGGAGTGCGCATTCGATGAACCGGTGCAGGCAGCAGGGTTTTACGCTGATCGAGTTGATGGTGGTGCTGGTGATCATCGGTATCGCCAGTGCGGCGATCAGTCTGAGTATCAAGTCCGATCCGTTGCAGTTGCTGCGCAAGGACGCCGAGCGCGTGGCGCAGTTGCTGCAGATTGCTCAGGCCGAGGCCCGCGCCGATGGCCGGCCGATTGCGTGGTTGAGCGATGGCAAGGGGTTTCGGTTCAGTCGGCGCAGTGACAGTGGCAAGGGCTTTGATCATTTCGATCGGGACCCGCAGTTGCGGCCGCGTCCCTGGCAGAGTCCGAAGCTTGAGGTGCGGGTGGAGCCGAAGCAGAAGGTGGTGCTGAACGCGGAGTGGATCAATCCGCCGCTGCAGTTGACGCTGTCTGACGGGCTCAATCGGTTGAGTGTGCTGCGGGATGCTTCGGGCCGGATTAGCGTGCAATGAACAGACAACAAGGTTTTACGCTGATCGAGGTGATGGTCGCGATTCTGTTGATGGCGGTGGTCAGTCTGATTGCCTGGAAGGGGCTGGACAGTGTCACGCGCGCCGACAGCCATTTGCAGGCCAGTGGCGAGCAGAGCGACAGCCTGTTGCGGGCGTTGAATCAGATGCAGCGGGATGTGGAGATGCGCGCCGGGATCGAGCTGACGGAGCCGAAGAAGGTCGGCACTGAGGATGAACCGGCGACCGCGCCGCCTGCCGTTACGGTGCGCAGCAGTGACAGCAAGGGGTTTCGACTGGATATCATTCGGAGCGCGGCGGATCAACCGGGGGCTTTGCAGCGGGTACGCTGGTGGCTCAAGGGGGACACGCTGTATCGCGCGGTGGCGCCGGCGCGCAGTCGGTATCCGTTGCCGGCGCCTACGGCTGGGGTGGCGGTGTTGGGTGAGGTGAGTGATTTGCAGGTGAGGGTTTGGGAGGCGGACAAGGGGTGGCGGCAGTTGAGTGGGAATCGGCGGGAGGATCCGTTGGGGCTGGAGGTGCGGTTGACTCGGGAGACGGCGCAGGGGGTGGAGAAGTATCGGCAGGTGATGGGGCCGTTGCAGTAATTGAAGTCACTGAGGTCCCTGTGGGAGCTGCGGTGCGACGATTCGACTTGCCAGCGATGGGGCCTTCACATCCAACATCTCATTGCCTGACATACCGCTATCGCTGGCAAGCCAGCTCCCACAGGGTTTTAGGGTGTTTGTGGCTGTTGTGTGAGTTAGCTGAGGACGACTACGCCGCCCGGCAACTGGGTGCATTTGACGCCGTAGGCATCGCGGATCAGCGCGCCTACGCCGGCCAGTTGGTCGAGGGAGAAACGTGCTTGTACGCGGCGCTGGCCGAGTTCGCGGTTGAGCAGCAGCAACATGCCTGGGCGGTAGCGGTTGATCTCATCGATCATCTGGCTGAGGGTCGTGCCGTTGAACACCAGGACCTGTTGGCGCCAGTTGGTTACTGCCGCCGTGTCGACACTTTGCACAGTGCCAACCTGTTGCGCGTCATAGGTCAATTGCTGGCCCGGTTCCAGGCGCAGGCTGCGGCCTTCAACTTCCACTTCTACCGCGCCATCGAGGCACGTCACGCACACCTGTTGATCGAGGTTACGCAGGTTGAACCGCGCCCTGCTCGCCCGCAGCCAGCCGCCACCGGCCTGCATCGCCATGGGCAACCGCGCGGTCTGCACTTCGACTTCGCCGCTGACCAGTTCAAAGCCCTGCACGCCCTCATCCACCGAACGCTGGTTGATGCGGGTCTGGGTGTTCAGTTCCAGGCTCAGGCCGTCGGCCGGTTCGACCCGGCGTTGCTGGCCGACTTCGGTGATGTAATCCGCGCCGAGCCCGGAGAACCCGCCCGGAATCGTGCCGCGCACCAGCAGGAACGCCGCCGACGCGGCAATCGCGCCGCCAAGAAAGGCCCGACGTCCAAACCGGCGTGGCGCCTGTGTCGCTTCGGCCGCCGGTTGCAGCAGGTGCCACAACGCCTTGCACTCTTCGAAGGCGCGGGCGTGTTCGGGGCTTTGGGCGCACCACTGGCGCAGCGCTCGGGCGTCGGCGACCGTGGCGCGGCCGGAGGTCAGCAGGATCAGCCAGTCGCGGGCTTCGCTTTGCAGACGCTCGGCAGGCGTGGGCTCGGCAGGTGTCAGACGGAAGATGTTCAAACGCGCAGGTACTCGACGGGTTGATCGGGAGCTTCATTCACTAGACGGTTTTCCGGCCCCGCGACCGAACCGCTGAAACACTTTTCTTTCCAGTTTGGCCGCGCAGTGTCCGAGGGCAGCCTTGATTTCCTTCTCGACCATGCGCGTGGAGATGCCGAAACGCTGGGAGATTTCCAGGTGCGGCGCTTCTTCCAGCCGTGCGGCGATGAAGATCCGACGGCGCCGCGCCGGCAGCTCGTAGAGGGCGCTGAGCAGGGACTGGATTTCCTTCTGGCCGCCGACCACGCGCATCGGGTCGAGCGCTTCGTCGCTGACTTGCAGCAGTTCTTCGACTTCGCTGCCGGTGAGCAGCCGCGCATCGGCCTGGCGGCGGTCGGCGGCGATGTTCAGGGCCATGCGATAGAGGTAGGCGTTGGGCCGCAGCAGGTTCGGCGGCGCCTCCATGCGGTCGACCCGCAGGTAGGTTTCGTGCAGCACGTCGTTGGCCAGGTCCTCCGAGCCGAGACGGCGTCGCAGGCGCACCCGAAAGTCCTCGTAGGACGTCAGGAACAGCTGGACCATCGAACTTTGTCCGGCGTCTTTCATCCCCCGGAAACTCCTTCCCATTGTGTGCATTCCATGCGCTTTCCTGACGATTCGGGTAACAACAGCAACGTGACTGGCTGGCGCAATGCGCCGGGTGTCGGCCGGTCGATCTTGAGCGTGTGAAAACTGTCTACCAGCGCTGCATCGCGCCGAACATCGCCGGTGGTGGTGACCAACCGGTTGTGCTGCACCACGCCGTCGCGGCCGATCCACAGCTGCAACACCGCGCGAAAACTGCCGGGCCGGGTCAGCGGCGAACGGCACAGGTTGCGTTCAATCGCGGCCTGCACCGCTGTGGCGTAACTGCGGTTGACGGCTGCGCTGGCGGGGGTCGGTTTCTCCGCCGGCATTGGCACTTCCTCGACTTGCGCAACCTGCAAGGTGAACGCGTCGTCGCGGCTGTACTTGGCCATCAAGCCGCTGCCGCCGAGCATCCGGCGCAATGCTTCGGCGGCGGTGAATTCACCGTCCACCGCCAATGAGCGTCGACCGCGACTCAACTGGCTGTCGACCAGCACCGCCATGCCGGTGGCGCGGCTGAACTGTTCGAGGGCGTGGGCCAGTTCCTGGGCCGGGATGTGCAGCGTCATGCGCATCGTCGCCGGCACCGGGTCGGCGCTGGCGCGGCTCAGAAACAAGCCAAGCAGCAGCCCCAGACAGAGCTGGCGCATGAGCGCTGAGCGCACAACATCCTCCCTGGCACGGCCTCGCTGCACGGCTGATGTATCCCTGAAAACCGTCATCCTGAGGGCTGTTTATGAATCTGGTGTGACGGCCACTGCAAAAAAACCATCACGGGATCGGCGCGACCGTTGCACTAGACTCTGGAGCCAGAGCGGCCCCTTCGGGCCGGCCAGGAGGCACGCATGAAATCAGTCTGGAAAGTCGTCTTCGGCGGGTTGTTGCTGACGGTGTTGGGCGGTGCGCACGCGGAGGAGCCGCTGGGCTGCGTCGAGGTGACGGTGGGTGGCTACAAGGCGCCGAATTACGATTGCCTGAGCCAGCAGATGGGCAACAACCCCAATGGTGCGGCGGCTGCGCAGAAGAATCAGGAAGCGATGAATGTGCCGGTCAATAAACGCCCGCCGAATCAGGTGGGGCTGGCGACGCCGGCGGCCACCAGTACGCGGATGGGCAACACGTTTGGTACGTCGGTGAAACCGCAACGGCCACCGAACTAGCTTTGATCGTTCCCACGCTCCTGCGTGGGAATGCAGCCCGTGACGCTCTGCGTCACTGGACGCGGAGCGTCCCCAGAGGCATTCCCACGCGGAGCGTGGGAACGATCGAAAGTGTGGGAGCGATCAACGGCTCGTGATCAATCGCTGGGAATCTGGCGGAAGCTCACCGCCAACCGGTTCCAGCTGTTGATGGTGCTGACGGCCATGGTCAGGTCCACCAGCTCTGTCTCGTTGAACTGTTCCCGCGCCTGCTGGTAAACATCGTCAGGCACCCGGCTGTCCGCCAGCAGCGTGACGGCTTCGGTCCAGGCCAGCGCCGCCCGCTCGCGCAGGTTGAAGAAGCCGCTGTCGCGCCAGACCGCGATGGCGTACAGCCGTCGATCCGTCTCCCCTGCCCGTCGCGCTTCCACCGAATGCATGTCGGTGCAGAACGCGCAGCCGTTGAGCTGCGAGGCGCGGATCTTGATCAGGTGCAGCAGCGGCGGTTCGATGCTCAGGCTGCTGGTCAGCGCTTCCAGGGCAATCATCGCTTTCATGGCTTTGGGTGAAGCGCTGTAGTAATCCAGACGCGGGGACATGGGCGGGCCTCGGGCAGCAGAAGAGTGATTTCACGGTAGGCGCTGGTTGGGCAACGTTACAGCCCCAATTGCACGAAAAAACGGCAGACCACTGATTCAAGTAAAACAACATTTCTGTGGGAGCTGGCTTGCCAGCGATGGGGCAATCACATTCAACATAGATGTCAGCAGATACACCGCTATCGCTGGCAAGCCAGCTCCCACAGGGCCCTATGCCAATTTGGGGGATTTGCACTACACAACTTCTGTCGATACTGCATTCGGGAGTAATCTGGCCGGCACACTCAATCGCCCGGAGCGCCCCGTCGGTATGGAACTGCATGTCGTGATCAATGGCCGCAAGGACCTGGCCGGTCAGTTGTACCAGCAACTGCGCGGCGCCATTGAATCCGGGCGTCTGGCCGCCGGCACCCAGTTGCCGCCCAGCCGCTTGCTCGCCGAGCAACTGGGGATTTCGCGCAAGACCATTTCCGACACTTACGCGCAGCTCACCTACGAGAATTTCCTCACCGGCGTCATCGGCAAAGGCACTTACGTCAACGCCCGCTCGACGCCGGTACAGCGCAAGCAAAGCCATTCCGAGCTGGCCAGTTCCGAGGTGATCGAGAGCTGGCGCAATCTGCCGGTGTTCCTGCGGCATCCAACGCTCGAGGGTTCGCTGCGCTATGACTTTATCGGCGGCGCCACCAGCAAGGGCCAGTTTCCCCAGGATGACTGGCGCCGCTGCGTCTCTCATGCACTGCGGCAGATGGCCAATTCCAAAGGTTTTTACAGCGTGCCGGAAGGCCTGCCGGCGCTGCGCAATGCGATTGCCCGGCACATCGCGTTTTCCCGGGGCGTGAACTGTCAGGACGAGGACATCGTGGTCTGCAACGGCGCGCAACAGGCGCTGGACTTGATCACGCGGGTACTGATTCGCCCCGGCAGTCTGGTGGCGATGGAAGATCCTGGTTACCCACCGGCGCGGCTGCTGTTCGGCACTCATGGCGCGACGGTGGTCGGCGTGCCGGTGGACGCCGAGGGCATTCAGGTCGAGCGGATTCCCGAAGGCACGCGGCTGATTTACGTGACGCCGTCGCACCAGTTTCCGCTGGGCATGCCGATGAGTCAGGCGCGGCGCGAAGCCCTGCTCGAACGGGCCCATGAGCTGGGCGCGATCATCATCGAGGACGACTATGACAGCGAGTTCCGCTACGAGGGCCGCCCGACCGATTCGCTGCACAAGCTCGATCAGCGCGGCATCGTCGCCTACGTCGGCACCTTCTCGAAAACCCTGTTGCCCGAGCTGCGCCTCGGCTACGCAATCCTGCCGCCGGCGATTCTCGAGGCGGTGATCCGCGCCAAGCAACTGACCGATCTGCACGCTTCCACCCTGCCGCAATGGGCGCTGGCCAAGTTCATCGCCGAAGGCTGTCTGCTCAAGCACATCCGCCGCTGCCACACCATTTATGCCCAGCGCCGCGAGCGGATCCTGGCGCGCATGGCCACCGACCTGTCGCCGTGGCTGCAAGCCGTGCCGCCCAGCGCGGGGTTTCATATGGCGGTGTTCTGCAAGGTGCCGATCGACTTGCCGCTGGTGATCGAACTGGCGAAAAAGGTCGAAGTCGGGCTGTACGCCATCGATGGCTTCTATTATCAGCAGCCGGCCAAAAGCGGGATGTACTTCGGTTTCGGCGCCATCGAGACGCTGGACATCGATATCGCGCTCGACCGCCTGCGCGACATTCTGCAACAGGTTGTTGGCTAGATTGGACTAAACGATTAACCGCCGATTGGTTATTGGTGATCCGGGGGTGCAGGCCTATTCTGCACAAGCGTTATCCCTCAATGAGCAGGATTCGTCCGGCCTGATTCAGGAGTGTGAGCAATGTCCAACGAAGTGATCAACACCGTACAGGTGCAGGCTGCCGCCGGCCGATCGGAGGAGCTGGGCAAGCAGTTGCAGAAGATCGTCGAAACCCTGCGCGAAACGCCGGGCTGCGATTCCTACATGGTCGACCGCTGCCCCGAGGACAGCCACCGCTGGACGGTCAGCGCCCGCTGGCAGTCGGAAGCGGCGATGCAGGCGCATTTCAATCGCCCGGAAGCCCAGGGCTTCATCGACCTGATCGACAGCCGTCTGGCCAATAGCGTGGATTTCAACTCCTTTCCGATCGTTTGACTTACGGACGCCATCGCTGGCAAGCCAGCTCCCACAAGGTTTTGTATTGTTCACAAATCATATGAACGACACAAAAAACTGTGGGAGCTGGCTTGCCAGCGATGGCGTATTTGAGTGCGCTGAAATCCCCCAGATTGGTCACCCGAACTTCCCGAATATTGGCCGTTTGAATACCCCGGCACGCGGACTACTGTGATCACCGACTCCCCCACTTATCAGGTGATCACCGTGAAAGTCCTGCACTTGCTTGCCGCCCCGCTCGCCGCTCTGGCCCTCACCATCAGCGCTTCGGCACTGGCCCACGGCACCGATTCCCCATCCGAGAAAATCTCGGTGCTGCAGGATCAGATGCTGAAAAACGTGCCCGGCAAAAAAGCCATGATGATTGAGGTCGATTACAAACCCGGCCAGTCTTCGATTGCCCACAAACACGACGGCACGGCCATGGCCTACGTGCTCGAAGGCGAGATCGTTTCCCAGGTCAAAGGTGAACAACCGATCACCTACAAGAAAGGCCAGTACTGGTACGAGCCGGCCGGTTCCGAGCATTTGATCTCGAAAAACGCCAGCAAGAGCAAACCGGCCAAATTGCTGGTATTCATGGTGCTGTCGCCCGATGAGAAAGTATTGATCCCCCTGGAAAACTGATTGCTGTTACGTCAGCCATAAATAAAAACGCTCAAATCGTCGATTTGGGCGTTTTTAATGCTGGCCGCAATTAGCCTGCCCGGCTTACAGCAAATAAAACTATTGGCCTCCTGATAACTTCACTGATTGGTCGTTTCATAAAACCGCCACAGGTTTAGTCTGATTCAACTGCCACAAACAGTGGCAACTTAAACTTTCCGACTGAAGTTGTTTCACGGGAGAAACACCATGAAACCTGCGTTCGCCAGCACTCTGTTCCTTTCACTGCTGACACTGACGGCCTGCTCGGTACCCACCGCGCCCAAAGCGGTATCGTCACTCGACACGTTGCTGCCCCACCCGGTGGGCCGCAGCCACATGACCACCGTGAAGGCCGGCCCGGGCGTGTCGCTGGGCGTGATTTACAGCCCGAGCACCCAGACCAACCGCGACTACCTGCGCAACTACCAGGCCAACGCCGGCACCGGTTTCGGCCAGAGCCTGCTGGTGCAGCCGATCCACGACGCCTACGTCGCTACCTCGAAACCGGACATGGCGGTGGATTGGGTGAAAGCTTCGCTGCAACGCCAGTTCGGCTCGGTGACGGTGTACCCGGACATGCAGAGCCTGCGCGCGGCCAACCCGGATGTGGTGGCGATCGTCGACACTCACAGCCAGTTGATTACGTCGCGCAGTTCGGACGTCAAGGCGGATGTGAGCGCGGACTTTTATGACGGGAAGTTCAACTATATCGGCACGGCCCAAGGAACGGATGCCAGAGCCTTGAGTCCGTTATGGGCGGATTACAAACGTTCGGAAGATATCGTGGCGGATATTAATGAACAGCAGAATGTGCAAGTTCGGGCGCTGCAGAAGTTTGACCAGTCGCTCAGTAATTTATTGACCAGGTCGGCAGGTAATGTGTCGATGCTTGATAGTAAACAACTACATAAGTTGCAGTGACTGTCAGGCCGCTGCCCTCACCCTAGCCCTCTCCCAAAGGGAGAGGGGACTGACCGAGGTGTTTGTTAGAGTTACGCCGACGTGAAATACCGAGGCGAACTCAAGTGTTGAAAAGCACACAAATCGGCTCCCTTTCCCCCTCGCCCCCCTGGGGGAGAGGGCTGGGGTGAGGGGGTTGGTTCTGTGCATCAACACATCAATACCGCCGAACACAGGCATGAAAAAGCCCCGCCTCTTTCGAGAGCGGGGCTTTTTCATTCAACGGCTACTCAAGCAAGCTCAAGCTCCGCAGTCGCCGCAGCAGGCACAACTGCCTGACCGCTCAGCGCCACGTCGTTCAGCTCACGGTTGGCCACCGCGTACATGGCGTAGTCGGTGCCGCTCGCGGCACGGATTTCCACCAGCATGGCGCGCCAGCGTTCGATCATGGCGTCGTTCTGCTTCATCCACAGTGCCAGACGGTTTTCCACGTCCGAATCACCGCCGCCCGCTTGCAGAACGGCGATGGTGATCGCGCGTTGCTGCCAGTCGACGTCGTCGCGGAACGCTTCACGGGCCAGGGCCTGCCAGTTGTTTTCAACCGGCAAGGCGCTGATCTGCGAAATGTACCAGGTGATGTCCAGCGCGCTGCCCACGGCGAAGTACGCCTTGGCCACTTCGGCTGGATCCTGACCGGTCACGTCGGCCGCTTCGATGATCGGCAGCAGCGTGTAGAGGTGGGTCGTACCCGCCACCATACGCGCCAGCAGTTCCGGTACACCGGCGGCGACGTACGCCTGATAACGCTCTTGCCAGTTTTCGCGGATTTCGCCGCTCAGCAGCTCGTCCAGCTTCAGGCCCAGCTCCTTCAGGTGCGGACCGAAATGCGCGACGTCACGGGCAGCGTTCTGCTCGTTGCGACGGGCACGCAGGAACCAGCGCGTAGCGCGACGGCCCAGACGCATCAGCTCGTCCATCAGCTCCAGCTGCACGTCAGCGGAAACCTGATAGTCCAGCGCTTCGATCTGACGGAACCAGTGCGGGAGGTGGAAGATGTCGCGCACGATCACGTAAGCGCCAGCCACGTTCGCCGGGGTCATGCCGGTGGACTCTTTGAGTCGCTGAACGAAGGTGATGCCCATGTGGTTGACCAGATCGTTGGCGATCTGGGTGCTGACGATCTCGCGCTTCAGACGGTGACGACGCATGGCTTCGGAGAACTTGCTGACCAGAGTCGGCGGGAACGCCGTTTCCATGTCGCGGGTCAGGTAGTCATCATCCGGCACCAGGGAGCCCAGCAGCTGCTCCTTGAGGTCGATCTTGCTGTACGAGATCAGCACCGACAGCTCAGGACGGGTCAGGCCATGGCCTTCGGCAACGCGTTCGGCCAGTTGCTCTTCGGTCGGCAGGAACTCGATGGCGCGATCCAGCTTGCCACGGCCTTCCAGGTCGCTCATCAGACGTTTGTACTCAGCGATGCGCGCATAAGCGCGGCGGGCCGCCAGGGACAGGGCCTGAGTCTGCTTGTAGTTGTTGCCCAGCACCAGACCACCGACTTCGTCGGTCATGCTCGCCAGCAACTGGTTGCGTTGCTTGTCGGTCATGTCGCCGGCCTGAACCACTTCGTTCAGCAGGATCTTGATGTTCACTTCGTGGTCGGAGCAGTCCACGCCACCGGCGTTGTCGATGAAGTCGGTGTTGGAACCGCCGCCATTGAGACCGAACTCCACACGACCCAGTTGGGTCATGCCGAGGTTACCGCCCTCGCCCACCACTTTGCAGCGCAGTTCGTTGCCGTTCACGCGCAGTGCATCGTTGGCCTTGTCGCCGACATCGGCGTGGCTTTCGGTGCTGGCTTTGACATAAGTACCGATACCGCCGTTCCACAGCAGATCCACCGGCGCCTTGAGCAAGGCGTTCAGCAGTTCGGTCGGGGTCAGCTTGTCGGCCTGGATGTCGAAGCGCTCTTTCATCTGTGGCGAGATGGCGATGCTCTTCGCGCTGCGCGAGAAGATGCCGCCGCCTTCGGACATGATGCTGGTGTCGTAGTCGGACCAAGCCGAACGCGGCAGATCGAACATGCGCTGACGCTCGGCGAAGCTGGTGGCCGGATCCGGGTTCGGGTCGATGAAGATGTGCATGTGGTTGAACGCGGCAACCAGTTGCAGCTTGTCGGACATCAACAGGCCGTTACCGAACACGTCACCGGCCATGTCGCCCACGCCGACCACGGTGATGCTGTCTTCCTGGACATTGATGCCGCGCTCGCGGAAGTGGCGCTGAACGCCAACCCACGCGCCCTTGGCGGTGATGCCCATTTTCTTGTGGTCGTAACCGGCCGAACCACCGGACGCAAATGCGTCACCCAGCCAGAAGCCGTAGTCGATGGCGATGCCGTTGGCGATGTCGGAGAAGGTTGCAGTGCCCTTGTCCGCCGCGACCACCAGGTACGGGTCATCGTCGTCATGACGCACGACGTTGGCCGGCGGTACCAGTTTGCCGTCCTTCAGGTTGTCGGTGATGTCCAGCAGACCCGAGATGAAGATGCGGTAGCAGGCGATGCCTTCGGCCGCGATCTCGTCACGGCTGCCGCCCAGTGGCAGGCGACGCGGCAGGAAGCCGCCCTTCGCACCCACCGGCACGATGACCGAGTTCTTCACTTGCTGGGCTTTTACCAGACCGAGGACTTCGGTACGGAAGTCTTCTTCACGGTCGGACCAGCGCAGACCACCGCGAGCAACGTTGCCGAAGCGCAGGTGCACGCCCTCGACGCGTGGCGAGTAAACGAAGATTTCGAACTTCGGCACCGGTTTCGGCAGCTCAGGAATCAAGTGCGGGTTGAACTTGAAGCTGAAGTACGACTTGTTCTGGCCGTTGGCGTCGGTCTGATAGAAGTTGGTCCGCAGGGTCGCTTTGATCAGGTCCAGGTAACGACGCAGGATGCGGTCTTCGTTGAGGACTTGAACGTCATCCAGCGCGGTCAGAATTGCCTGCTCCAGACGCTGTTGCTTGTCGTCCAGATCATCGCTGCCGAGCTTGCGGGCCAGGTAGAAACGGGTCTTGAACAACCGGGTCAGTTCGCGAGCGATGTCGGTGTGGTTGTTCAGGGTGCTGGCGATGTAGCCGAGGTCGAAGCCCAGACGAATCTGCTTCAGATAACGGGCGTAGGCACGCAGCAGCGCCACGTCGCGCCATGGCAGGCCGGCGGTCAGCACCAGACGGTTGAACGCATCGTTCTCGGCATCGCCACGGACGATGTGGACGAACGCGTCCTGCAGGGTGTCGTTGAGTTGCTGGATGTCCAGGTCCAGACCTTCGGCGGCGGTGAACGCGAAGTCGTGGATCCAGAACTCGCGACCGTTGGTATGACGCAGACGGTACGGGAATTCACCCAGCACGCGCAGGCCGAGGTTTTCCAGGATCGGCAGTACGTCGGACAGGGCCAGCGGGGTATCGGCGTGATACAGCTTGCAGTGCAGCTCGCGTGGGCCGGAGGCCAGCGGCTGGTAGAAGCTCATGGCCAGCGGCTTTTTCTCGCTCAGGTTGAGCAGGTGCTGCATGTCGACCACGGCCGAATGCGCAGCGAAACGCTCGCGGTAGCCGGCCGGGAAGCCTTTCGGGAAGTCGGCCAGCACGTTGGTGCCGTTGGCTTCGCCGAAAGTTTCGACGGTCAGGGCGGCGTAGTCGTCCTGCCAGCTGCGGCAGGCCTGGATCACTTCGTTTTCCAGTTGCAGCGGGTCGATGTCGATGCGGTTTTTCGGGTCGACGCGCAGGATCAGTTGCACGCGGGCCAGCACGGACTCGGAGAAGAACGTCCAGAATTCGCAGTCGGAAGCCTTCAGGCGTTCCATCAGCACTTGCTGGATTTTCTGGCGAACTTCGGTGGAGTAGATGTCGCGCGGCACGTAGGCCAGGCAGTAGCAGAAACGACCGTACGGGTCTTTGCGCAGGAACACGCGGATCTTGTTGCGTTCCTGGATCTGCACGATCGACATCACGGTGCTGAACAGTTCGTCGACCGGAGTCTGGAACAGGTCGTCACGCGGCAGCACTTCCAGCACCTGTGCCAGTTCCTTGCCCAGGTGAGCCTTGGACTGGAAGCCGGAACGGCGCTCGATTTCCTCGACCTTGCGGCGGATGAAAGGAATCACACGTACGCTCTCGCCATACACCGACGAGGTGTACAGGCCCATGAAGCGGTGTTCCTTGATCACTTTGCCGTCGGCATCGATTTCGCGAATCGACACGTAGTCCGGGTAGGCCGGACGGTGCACGCGGCTCGGATGCGCGGCCTTGGCGAACGACAGCAGGGTCGGTTCGCGCAGGTAGTTCACGGCATAGTCTTCGATGTGGCGGTCTTCGTTGGTCAGACCGGTACGCAGCATCTTGGTCAGGCCGAGGAAGGAGTTCTGGTCGTATTCGATATGGCCACCATCGGCCTGATCGACAACGGTGAACTCTTCGTAGCCGAGGAAGGTGAAGTGGTTGCCCACCAGCCATTCCAGGAAGCTCTTGATTTCGGTCTTCTCGTCGGCATCGACGGGGAATGCGCTGTTATCGAGCTTGGTGAGGATTTCCTGCACCTTGGCCTTCATCGGCTCGAAATCGGAGACCGCGACGCGGACTTCACCCAGGACCTGCTCCAGTTCCTTGGACAGCACATTCAATTCGGCCGCGTTGGCGCAGCGGTCGATTTCCAGGTACATCAGCGACTCGTGCAGCACGCCTTCGCCGGTGGTGCCTTTTGGCAGGATTTCCAGCAATTCGCCCTTGCTGCCACGACGCACGCTGAGCACGGTGGTCTGCAGGGTGTGGATGCTGTAGCCGCGACGGTTCAGCTCGGTACGCACCGAGTCCACCAGGAACGGCAAGTCATGGTGCAGCACTTCGACCGCGGTGTGGGTCGACTGCCAGCCGTGACGTTCGTAATCGGGGTTGTAGACGCGCACTTGCGGTTGCGCGTGATCGAAGCGCTCAAGCAGGCGCCACGCAGAAAGAGTACAGCCAGCGAGGTCGGAGAGGCGACGTTGGGTCAGCTCGTCCAGGGAAATGATGCCGAAGAATTGTTCAGCGAACAGCGCCACTTGTGGCAGTGCCTGTTCACTGATGTGCTGCGCCAGTGCCGCTTGCAGTTGGTGCTGGAAGTCGGCTTTGCTGGCTGCGGTGAAGAACGCCATCTGTGGTACTCCGCTTGGGCTTGTTATTGATGGAAAGCGTCGCGTGCAAAACCCCTTTCGGGGCGTTCCGTCGCCCTGTTCCTGATTCTCGGGCAGAGGAAACAGGGTGACAGGTGGGTGAAGCTGGACGAGACACTCAGGTCACATTCACCTTCCATGAATGGGCATCTGCAAAAACGACTGCCCGGCGCCGCTCGCGGGGCCCTGGCAATGCCTTTACGGGTGCTCATCCGTTGCGCAGCTTAATGGGTGCGACAATGTGTCTGCTTGCGGTGCTGCGACATATTCGGTCATTGGCACGTAAACCAAGGCCTGCGCATCGATAAACACTAGCATTCATGGGGCGGAACGCCGGTCTGAATGCCCGTTTTTACGGTACAGGCGTGCCAGGAATGACCATTGATCTGTGTCGCGTTCACAACACATCCTCTGACACTCTCACATGCAGAAATTCCCGGGGGCTGGCAAAATCGCCCCCAATTGCGACCAACAAGCCCGCCGAGGCAGGAATTCCCCATGCAAATGACCACCGCCCTTTTGATCGTCAACCCGTGCGACGACGAAGAAGACAACATGGCCATGCTCTGCTGCCACAGCGACAAGGGCGACATGTTCCTGATGAGCCGCTACCCGGACGAGGACGAGCTGGAGATTACGCTGGACGGCGAGCCGTCGACCCTTGATGGCGTGAAAGTCACCCTGACCAAGACCCTGCTGAAGATCGAAATCGCGGCAGCGGATGCCGATGCGTTGAACGGGGATGATGTGCTGGAAATCACTTTCAATCCGGACATGGTGGATCTGGCTGAAGTCGAGGAAACCCTGAAGAACATTCTTGATGGTACTGGCACCTATATCAGCCAGATTTGATGGCATCTGGGCCGGCCCTTTCGCGAGCGAAAGGGCCCGAAAGAACACCGCACCTCCCCCGCCCTACAAAATTCCAACAATTGCCCCGGTCATTTCCCGCACTTTGCGCAAAATGCCGTTAGTCGCCACCCCCTGCGATGGATTAAAGTAACGCCCCCAGCCCCGGCGTTATCCGAACGCCTGTGGCCACCCTTTCCAGGAACAGTCATCGATGGAACATCGTGAAGCGCTGCTGGCGCTGCGAACCTTTCTTTCAACGCAGATTCTCGGCCAGGAAAAACTCATCGAGCGCTTGCTCATCGCCCTGCTCGCCGACGGCCACATGCTGGTCGAGGGCGCTCCGGGTCTGGCCAAGACCAAAGCGATCAAAGAGCTCGCCGAGGGCATCGAAGCCCAGTTCCATCGCATTCAGTTCACCCCGGACCTGCTGCCCGCCGACATCACCGGCACCGAGATCTATCGCCCGGAAACCGGCAGCTTCGTGTTCCAGCAAGGCCCGATCTTCCACAACCTGGTGCTGGCGGACGAAATCAACCGTGCCCCGGCCAAGGTGCAATCGGCGCTGCTGGAAGCCATGGCCGAACGTCAGGTCAGTGTCGGGCGCAGTACATACGAGCTGTCGCCGCTGTTCCTGGTGATGGCCACGCAGAACCCGATCGAGCAGGAAGGCACCTATCCGTTGCCCGAAGCCCAGCTCGACCGCTTCCTGATGCACGTGAAAATGGGCTTCCCGGATGCCGCCGTCGAGCGTCGGATCCTGCAACAGGCCCGCGGCGAAGCCCTGAACGGCGAAACCAAGCCCGAACGCCGGGTCAGCCAGCAGGCGATCTTCGCCGCGCGCAAGGAAATCCTTGGCTTGTACATGGCGGACGCGGTCGAGGAATACCTGGTGCAACTGGTCATGGCCACGCGCAACCCGGCCAAGTTCGACCCGGAAATGGCCGAGTGGATTGCCTACGGCGCCAGCCCGCGCGGCTCGATCGCCCTCGACCGCTGCGCCCGCGCCCACGCCTGGCTGGCCGGTCGCGACTTCGTCAGCCCGGAAGACATCCAGGCGGTGCTGTTCGACGTGTTGCGTCACCGCATCATTCTGTCGTTTGAAGCCGAAGCCGCTGGCATCGATCAGGATCGCGTGGTGCAACGGATTCTCGACGTCGTAGCCGTCGCTTGACCCCGATGAACGCCTCCCTGCCGTCCGAACCGGGCATCCGCATCAGCCTCGCCGAGCTGATCGAGATGCGTCACCGCGTGCGCGAAGTGCAGCTGTTTTCGACGCCGAGCCAGCGCAGCCCGCTGATCGGCCTGCACCACTCGAAATTCCGTGGTCGTGGTGTGGATTTCGATCAGGTGCGGGTCTATCAGGCCGGCGACGACGTGCGCACCATCGACTGGCGCGTCACCGCGCGGACTCAGGAACCGCACACCAAACTGTTCCATGAAGAACGCGAACGGCCGATTTTCATCATGGTCGAGCAAAGCACGCGGCTGTTCTTTGGCTCCGGGCTGATGTTCAAGTCGGTGCTCGCGGCGCAGGCTGCGGCGCTGATCGGCTGGGCCGCGCTGGGTCATAACGACCGGGTTGGCGGACTGGTGTTCGGCGACAACGAGCATTACGAAATCAAACCGCGCCGCAGCAAGCAGAGCCTGTTGCAACTGCTCAACCGCTTGGTGAAGGTCAATCAGTCGCTGCACAGCGAGCGGGAGCCGGATCGCGATGCGTTTGGCGTGGCGTTGCGCCGGGCCCGCGAAGTGCTGCGACCGGGCAGTCTGGTGATCGTGATCTGCGACGAGCGCGCACTGTCCGACAGCGCCGAGCAGCAATTGAGCCTGTTGTCGCGCCATTGCGATCTGTTGATGCTGCCGCTGTCCGATCCGCTGGATCACGCCCTGCCCGCCGCCGGCCTGCTGAGATTCGCCGAACGTGGCGCGCAGCTGGAACTCGACACCCTCAATTTCGATCTGCGCCAGACCTACCGCGCCCAGGCCGAAGCGCGGATCGCTCGCTGGGAATTGCTCGCGCAGAAGCTGCGAGTGCTGTTGATGCCACTGAGCACCCAGAGCGAAATGGTTGAGCAGATGCGCGAGTTCCTGAACCCGCAACGTCCGGGGAAAGGTCGATGAACGGCCTCGAACAACTGCAACCACTGATCTCCCCGCCACCGATTGCCTTCTGGCCGCCGGCGCCGGGCTGGTGGCTGCTGCTTTTACTGTTGCCGGTAATCGGTTTCGTGATCTGGCGGCTGCGACGTTTCATTCCGATCAAGAAAAAACCGGTCGTGCGCGCCGAACTGCCGCTCGATCCGGTGCGTATCGCCGCACTCGCCGAACTGGCGCAGATGCCCAAACCCTACGACGGCGCCCCGGCCGGGGCCTGGCTGCAGCAGCTCAACGGCCTGCTCAAACGCCTGTGCCGCAACCACTATCCCTACAGCCAGAGCCATACCCTCAACGGCCGCAAATGGCTGGCGTTTCTCGACAACCGTTGCCCCGCCGCCGGCCTGACCCGCTGGATGGTGCTCGTCGAAGGCGCCTACAAACCCGAGTGCAAGCTCGACGACAAAGCCATCGCCGGCCTGACCCAGGCAGTCGACACCTGGATCCGCAAACATGTTTGAGTTCGCCTGGCCGTGGATCTTTCTGCTGTTGCCGCTGCCGTGGCTGATGCGCCTCGTGCTGCCGGTGGCCGACAGCGGCGAACCGGCGCTGAAAGTGAGTTTCCTCGGTGACCTGGAAGGCCTCGCTCGCCGCCGCGCCCGGGCCAATCTGCCAGCGTGGCGCCAGCAAGCGCCGTTCATGTTGCTGTGGCTGATGCTGCTGATCGCCGCCGCCCGCCCGCAATGGCTCGGCGAACCGCTGCCGATTGCCGCCAGCGGTCGTGATCTGCTGGTGGCAGTGGACGTGTCCGGCTCGATGGATTTTCCGGACATGCAATGGAACGACGAAGACGTCAGTCGCCTGTCGCTGGTTCAGCATTTGCTCGGTGATTTTCTCGAAAGTCGCGATGGCGACCGCGTTGGCCTGATCCTGTTTGGCAGCCAGGCCTACCTGCAAGCACCCCTGACGTTTGACCGGCGCACCGTTCGGGTCTGGCTCGACGAAGCGCGGATCGGCATCGCCGGCAAGAACACCGCGATTGGCGACGCCATCGGCCTGGCCCTGAAGCGCCTGCGCATGCGCCCGGCCCAGAGTCGGGTGCTGATTCTGGTCACCGACGGCGCGAACAATGGCGGCGAAATCGACCCGCTGACCGCCGCCAAACTGGCCGCCAGCGAAGGCGTGAAAATATATCCGATCGGCATCGGCGCCGATCCCGAAGAAAGCGGCGCCACGGCGTTGCTCGGCGGCAACCCGACCCTCGATCTCGACGAACCGGCACTCAAGGCCATCGCCGAGGTCACCGGCGGCCAATACTTCCGCGCCCGCGACGGCCAGCAACTGCAAGCGATCAAGGACACCCTCGACCAGCTCGAACCGGTGACTCAGCAACCTACCCAGGCCCGTCCGGCGCAGGCGTTGTATCAGTGGCCGCTGGCATTCGCGCTGCTGCTGAGTATTTTGCTGGTGGCCCGTGTGTTGTGGCCGGACAACCCGCTGCAACGACTGTTTACCAAGGAGCTGTATCTGCAAAGCCCCCTGCCTGACTGGCGCGACCGTCTCAAGCGTTTGCGTTTGCGGAGGCGCCGATGATCGCTCTCTGGCCGCACTGGTTCCGTCCCTGGTGGCTGTTGCTGCTGCCGGCGCTCGGCTGGCTGATCTGGCAGCTCTGGCACCGACAGAAACGCGCCGGTCGCTGGCAGATGATTCTGCCGCCGGCCTTTCACGCCACGCTGCTCAGTGGCGGCAGCGGTCGCGACAGCAAACTGCCGTGGGTCGCCCTGAGCGTGGCCTGGCTGCTGACGATTCTGGCGTTGCTCGGGCCGAGCTGGGAGCGGGTCGAACAAACCAGCCAGAAACCCGCCGACCCGTTGGTGGTGGTGCTGGAACTGACCCCGGAAATGCTTGCCACCGATTCGCCGCCAACGCGACTGGAACAGGCCCGGCGCAAGCTGTTCGACCTGCTGAAAGTGCGCAGCGATGCCCAGACCGCCATCGTCGTTTACGCCGGCAGCGCCCATACGCTGGTGCCGCTGTCGGATGACCTGGCGACCAGTCGCAACCTGCTCGACGCGCTCAAGCCCTCGCTGATGCCGGAAAGCGGCCATCGCGCCGATCTGGCGGTTGGCAAGGCGCTGGCGCTGCTCAAGCAGGGAGCGCTGGGTCAGGGGCGGATTCTGCTGATTGGCTCTTCGCTGTCGGAAGAGGAACGCCAAGGTATTCGCAATGCACTAAGCGGCCAATCGGCGCAGTTGTTGATGCTCGGTGTCGGCACCGCTGAGGGCGCGCCGATTGCTCAGGAGGACGGGAGTTTCCTCAAGGATGAACAAGGCGCGATCCGGGTGCCGCAACTTGACAGCCCGGGCCTCGGCGCCTTCCTCAACGCGGTCGGCGGCGAGTACCGCAGCGCGCGGCTGGATGAGTCCGATCTGGGCGACCTCGGCCTGCTCGATGGCCCGCGCAGCCTGCGCGACGATGGCCAGACCGTGCGCCTCGACACCTGGGCCGATCAGGGGTACTGGCTGCTGTTGCCGCTGTTGTTGCTCGCCGCGTGCGCCGGGCGGCGTGGCTGGTTGTTCTGCCTGCCGTTGCTGCTGGCATTGCCGCAACCGAGCTATGCCTTCGACTTCGAAGACCTGTGGCTGCGCCCCGATCAGCAAGGCCTGCATCTGCTCAAACAGAAGCGCCCGGCCGAAGCGGCGAAGCATTTCGAAGATCCGCAATGGCAAGGGGTGGCGTTGTACGAGGCCGGCGACTACAGTGGCGCCGCTCAGCATTTCGCCGAGGGCAATGACGCCCACGCCCACTACAATCGTGGCAACGCCCTGGCCAGAAGCGGCGAGCTGGAAGCGGCTCTGGACGCCTACGAACAGGCCCTGGAACGCCAGCCGGATCTGCGCCCGGCGCTGACCAACAAGGCGCTGGTGGAAAACCTGCTGAAACAGAAAAACGCCCCGCCGCCGGCCGAACCGCAAGACAAACCGGCGCAGCCAAACATACCGGGCGATGAACCGCCGCCACCGACCGCTCCACCACCAGCGGTCAAAAGCGAAACCCAAAGCGAGTCGCAGACCGGCGAGTCCGCCAGCGAACCGCCACCGACCACCCCGCCGCTGCCGGGTGCCAACGAGTTGCCGGACAGCGAACCGGGCGAGGAACAGAACACTGCGCCGCTGCTGCGCCCCAATGAGGACAACCTCGAAGGCGAGCAACAGCAGGCGCTGGAACAATGGCTGGGCAAGATCCCGGATGACCCGGGCGAACTGCTGCGACGCAAATTCTGGTACGAACAGCAACAACATCAGGATCAGGAAAACATTCGATGACCCGTTTCACCGCTCTCTTGCTGCCCCTGCTGATCTGCACGGCCACCGCCCAGGCGGCCGAGCTGACAGCCAGCGTGGATCGCAGTCGCCTGAACTCCGGCGAGACGGTCGAACTCACCCTCGAATCCAACGATGTCACGCAGTTCGGCAAACCGGATCTGAGCCCGCTGGAACCGCTGTTCGAAGTGCGCGGCACGCGTCAGGTCAACCAGTTGAACACACTCAACGAAGACAACCGCGCCACCACTCGCTGGATCATCACGTTGCTGCCCAAGCAGAACGGCAGCGTTGAAATCCCGCCGCTGAAACTGGGCGACGTCGAGAGCCAGCCGATCACCGTGCAGGTGATCGAGAGTGACAACCGCGAAGAGAACAATGCCCGCGAACCGGTGTTCATCGAAGCCAGCCTCGACCAGACCAGCGTCTACGTGCAGGCCCAGGCCATCCTGACGTTGCGCATCTACCATTCGGTGTCGCTGTACGACGACAGCAGCCTGACGCCGTTGCAGATCGCCGACGCGCGCATCGAGCAACTGGGCGACATGCGCACCTACGAAAAAGACATCAACGGTGTGCGCCATGGCGTGATCGAGATGCGCTATGCGATCTATCCGCAGCACAGCGGCTTGCTGAGCATCGCCCCGCAGACTTTCAGCGCCACACTCGTCGACACCCAGCCCTCGCAGGACGCCACGACGCAGGGGCCGAAGCCGGGCAAACTGATGCGCGTCAGCTCCACCGCCACCTCGCTGACGGTCAAACCGAAACCGATGACGTACCCCAGCGACGCACCGTGGCTGCCGGCCCGCAGCCTGAGCCTGAGCGAAAGCTGGAACCCGGAGCCGGAACACACCCAGGTCGGCGACTCCCTGACCCGCAGCCTGACCCTCAAGGTCGAAGGCCTGGCCAGCTCGCAACTGCCCGCCCTGCCCGCCACCGAAGCCAACGGCCTGCGCCGCTATCCGGATCAACCGGTGCTGAACAACCAGAGCAGCGACCGCGGCCTGATCGGCAGCCGTGAAGAACGCGAAGCACTGGTGCCGAGCCGCAGCGGTTCGATCGAGTTGCCAACGGTGGACGTGGTCTGGTGGAACACCTTCGAAGATCACCTGGAACACACCAGCCTGCCGGCGCGCACCCTGCAGGTGGCGAACAACCCGAGCCTGCAAGTCGACACCCCGGCGGGCAGCACGCAACCGCTCAGCGCGGCCGACAGCGAAGCCTTGTGGTGGTGGAAACTCAGCACCTTCGTTTTCGCCTGCACCACCCTGCTCGGCTTCGGCCTCTGGTGGCGTGCCCGCTGGCAGCCGGCAATCCTGCGCGCCGCGCAAACCGGCCCGAGCCCCCGCACCCTGCTCGACGACATCAAACGCGCCAGCCAGGCCAACGACCCCCACGCCACCCGCCAGGCCCTCGACGCCTGGGCCCGCCAGCAACCGGAAACCCTGGCGGATATGGCGGCGCGTTTTGTGCCGCTGTCGGATGCGCTCGATGGTTTGAACGGCGCGCTGTACAGCGAGACGGGGCAGCATTGGCAGGGTGAGGATTTGTGGCGGGCGATCCGTACGATTCCAACGGCGGAGCGGGTGCAGGATCCGGTTGGGGACAGTGGGTTGCCGCCGCTTTATCCGAAGTAGCTCAGTAAAAAATAAAAAAGGGGCGGATTTATTAATCAAATAAATCCGCCCCTTTTTCTGCTTGTGCTTTGCTGCTCTCAAGAAGTGGTCAGATTTATTTACAACAGTAAGCAATAAATAAATCCGTCCTTCCTTTCCACCTCGCACCTTTCACCCATCAGCAAAGTCTTTCACACGAGCCAGGTTCTTGTAAATCCATCGCGCCGACAGAACCAATGCCAATGGAATCCCGACACACTTGAATACCAACCTGAAATCAGGCTCGAAAAAAACATATAGCGCCGCCATCAACAGTGAAACCACTACAAGAGAAAGCAGCAAAGACACCATGAACACAAACCAGACGACACACAACAAAACGACCGATCTGGCGAATATATTTCTACTTGCCACTATTTAGTTCCTTATAAAAGTCAGACGCCTTTCCAGTCACACCATACAGATACATACCCAGAGCGCTCCCGAAAGGCAAAGTCTTACCAAAAACAGGCACGACGAAATTATTATCAAATTTTTCCACTGTCACACCGAATAGCGACTTGGTGTTCTTTAGTCCGTCCGACGATATTCTCAAAGGTACTTTTACGAACCCCGACCCTGCACTGAAGAACAGATCCGCACCGCTGTATGCAGCAGATCCATACTCACCTCCAAAGTATGAAAATGCGTCCTTTACAGGATTATATCGGAAGGGCTCATCACCAAAGATGTGGTTATAAAAACCGCTACTGCCTTCTACAGCGTTACCTGCTCCAATCGTCGCCATAGGCCCTCCAAAGGCGCAACCTGCAACAGTGGCGCACAGACTGAAACCCGATACCACGGTTCCCACCCCGAGACCCGCCTGAAGAGCATCGGCTCCCAGAGGAAAGGCATCACGCGTTGCAAAATCCGAGACTGAATCAAAATAAGTATAGTCAAACAAACCCCTGTCACGCTGTGCATCAGCCCAGGTCAACTCATTGCTGAGCCCGGCCATATCAGCCTCCGTGAGGTAATTTGCACGATACTCGGCACTCCCCCTTTCATACTGGGCCCAGCACCGGATCATGTAGCAAGTCGCTTTATCGAGGTTTTCCTTTTTGAAGTCGCCCTTACTGGCCTCTTCTTCCTTGGCATGCTCTTCCTCCTCATGCCCTTGACGATTGAACGCCGTTGCGTATTTGGCAATGTCCGCCCCAAGCTGTACATCACCTCCGACGGCAGTCGCCGCCAGAATACCGGTCAATTGAGAAGCCATTAGTTCAAGTTGCTTGTCGCCCTTGGTCATTCCATCAAGAATTCCACTCAACGCTTCATTGGCGCCTGCTGCTGCCGCACCCGTTTTGAAATCTCCCCCAGTGATTTGAGCCAGCAACCCTCCCATCAGTGTATGGGCCAGTACTTTTTCGAAACTGCCTGTTGGATATTTCACGTAATCGCCGACAAAGTTGAACCCGGTTGCCATGGCGACGTTATTGGCTTGCGATGCAATCGCTGTCATCAGGTTTTGACCAAGGCTACCGCCATTGATGAGGGTGCTTACTCCGGCCTGTGTCGCGCTTTGGGCCAAAGAATACTTGATGTAGTCACCAATGCCGCTCAACTTTCCGAGATCGAATCCTTTCGTGATTCCTGCTGTGGGATTGGTCGATGCACCAAACGCCTCATCCAGATACCCGGAAGTGATGCCCGCTGTCAGGGCGGATGTAGCGTAGCCCTTCAGACTCTGGGTACTGGTGACATCTTTTACGACCGCGCCCAGATTGCCTTTATTGTTGATGGCGCTCACCGTCGCCGAGCCGGCCATCGAGGTCATTACGCTGGTTGCCATAACGTTCCCCCAGCCCGCTGCCATGGTCGCCGATCCCGCAGCCATTGCCGAGCCCGAGCCAGCTGTCGCACCCGCCATTGTGCCCGCCAGACCACTTGCCGCTCCGGCGGTCAATACGGTCATGACGATAATGATTGCCAGCATCGCGCCCTGACCCAGGCTCGAATTGCTGTATTTGAACGATTCGTGGGTTTCCTTGATCAGTTGCCAGTCCACGTCACCCCGTTGCTCGGCATCCTTGAGCCACGCAAGTTTCGGATCCGCCTTGACCATCGCATCAATGGCTTCGCTTACGGTTTGCTGGTTGACCTGTCTGACATCGATTTTCAGCCCGTCAACCGCATGGATTGCCAGCTTTCCTGCGGCCGTCATCTGGGTCTGTTTCAACGTCTCATCGGTGCTGCCTTTACCCGACATGGACGTCCAGGCCTGACTGGAACTGCTCTTCTCGTGGCTTTCCTGATGCAGATCCTTCACACCTTCGAACGTGACTGAGCCGCCACTGTTGATCGTGAGATCGCCACCACTTTGCAGATTCGCAGCCTGGTAACGCTGATCCCCACCGCTTGCCAAAACCATGTTGGAGCCAGACGTGATTTCACTACCGATATGAGTGACCTGAGTCACCTCATCGCGCTTGGTTTGTTTGGACCCGAATGAGCCTTTCTTCTTCTTGTCATACAACGAGTAGTCAGTGTCCTGCGCGGCAAGAATGTCCAGTCGGTCTCCGGCAACCAAGTACGCCTCGTCACCGGCGCTGATGCGACTGGAGATCACCGCCATGTCATCACCTGCACTCATTGCAACACTGCCACCAGCCTTGATATCGCTCATGACCTGGCTGACGTGATCTTCCTGCTTTGTAAGTTTCTTGCTCTTCGACAGGGAGTGCTCCTCATCTGCGGCCGAACTGATCGTCAAGTCACCGGTCGCGGCCATCGCGACATTGCGTTCAGCGTCAATCTTGCTGGCAACGACTGTTATGTCGCGGCCGGAGCGCATGGATACATCGCGACCCGAGTCCAGTTCCGAACCCAACTGAGTGACATTGCTGCTGTTGTGCCGACTGTCGTAATAGACGCTGTTCGCCACCTGCGCTGACGTCACGTTGATGTCGCGAGCTGCGTTGAACGTCATGTCCCGGCCACTCTGCATGACTGCGCCTTTAACATTGATGTCCTGGCCTGCCATTACCGTCAGATCATTGGCCGCTTCAATTCTTGCTGCGCTGTCGGCGAAGTCATGACTTTGAGAGGCGAGGCGGGTGTTATTGGTCTGGGTCGTAATGGTTCGCTCGTTAAGTACGTCTCCACGAATCGCTGTCACGTTTACATCCCGCCCGGTGATGATGCCGCCGGATTTGTTGACGACATCATTGCCCGCCAGAACATCCAGGCGATTTCCCGCCTCAATCACTCCGCTGTTGACAACGTCGTTACCGGCGATAGCCATCAAATCATTCGTCGCCTTCAACGTCCCGACGTTATCCAGATTCCCGCCGGCAATCAGCGTCACGTCCTTACCGGAAATCAACGCACCGGTCGGGCCGAGACGGCCGTTGGCCTGGGCCAGGTACAGCACCGGCACCAGCACTTTTTCACCGTTCACTTCGTGCTCTTCGAGCCAGACGATATCGTGGGTCAGCGCCGCCACCTGTTCGGCAGTGAGGCCCACGCCCATCGACAGGTTGAGGGCGTCCTTGCTGGCGATGGCGTTGTCCATCAGGTAGCGGAACATGTCCTCGTTGTTGCTTCGGCCATCGATGAAGGCCTGGCCGGTGCGCGCGGTCACGGCTTGCTGCACCAGACGCTGCTCGAAGAGTCCGTCACCGAGACGCTTGGCGCTCTGGTCCGGGTCGTAACCGAGTTTGCCGAGCAGGTAGTCCGAACTCATGAAGGACTTGAGATCGGTCAGCGCCGGGTTGGTTTCGATCAGGTATTTGTGGCCGTTCGCCGGGGCCTTGGTGTCTGGCAGGCCCGTCACGCGGGTGACCGGGCGACTGTCGATCGACTCCCGGGCGTCATTGCCACGTCCGCCCCTGCCGGGACCGGCCGGATTCACCGGAACGTTCACATCCAGCGTGCTGGCGACCGCTTTGACCATGGTCGGGTCGCGTCGAAAGGTATCGACGGCGCGCGTGCTGTCAGAGACCGGTGCAGGAGCATCGACCAGCAAATTGCGCGGACCGCCGCTGGTGCCTGCGACCAGATGCTGCTCGGCCTTGACCGACTCGCCGGTCATTGTCCAGGTGGGCGATGGACCTGTAGCGACTACAGGAGAAAGGTCACTGCCCCCCTGGGTGCTCAGACGGAAAAGACCTTTGTCGCCTACCGGCAAGGAGAAGCCCGGCAAGGTCAGTGGATTGACCTGCTGCTGGGCCAGCTCCGGTGGCAACTGGCTGTTGATCCTGATGACCGCTATGCCGGTGTTGCCAACCCGAGTGTCTGCGACTTTGTTGGTACCGCCAGTAGCGCCGTAATCCTGGTGGATGACGCTGTTCTCCACGTCCTTGACGGCGGTGATCGAAACGTTGCCACCGGCCTGAATGACAGCATTGCGGCTTGTACCTGTGCTCGCTGCACCTGTGCTGTCAACAGCGACTTCAGTGACGGACTCAGGTTTGTACTGAGTCAACTGAGCGGGCAGTTCGACCAGATTATTCTTGTCATAAAGAGATGGCGTTGTGGATTCAAAGCCATAGTTCAAACCAGGCAGTGCGATGTTATAGCCACGTAACGCACTGACCGTTGCGCCTGTCTCACTGTCCTTGAGACCCACCACGTTGTACCACTCGCCGTCCCGGTTCCCTTCTCTGACACGACCGGATGTCGGAATGGCTTTACGGATAGCACCCGCCGGATCGATGTAATACACATACGGGAAATCAGGATTGTTGCGCTGGTTGTAAGGCATTACGACGCTTTCGAAAAACCGTGGAGTATCGCCCGCTCCCATGGTCAGGACGTAAGTGCTTGTACGTTCGATGGTGCCGCTCTTGGCACCAATGTTTTTGAGGCTGTCGGCCGTGATGCTGATATTGCCGCCGGCAGCCACGGTGCTTTTGCTGTTAAGAAAAGTCCCGCCCTGGAAAACGAAGTCCTTGCCTACATTCAATACGGCAGAGGCGCTGGTATCAGTGTCAGTACTTTGATAAAGCTCATGAGCCGAAAGCGTGAAAACGAATGTCCCGCCGCGGCAGTCGTTGCAAATATTGGCAATGTAGCCAGAGACCAGTTTGCGGTCACCCGACATCACTGGGCCTTCGGAGCGGTTTTCGAAGACATCGGCATTCATCGTGAACGCGCCACCGCTCTCCATGGAACCGGAGATGTTGTAGACGCCTGCCGCCCTCGCTGCACCGCCGTAACCACCGACAACAACATTACCCAGACCGTAGAAATCACCATGCTGGTTGGTCAGATTGCCAACACTGAGCGTCATGTCCTTGCCGCTGAAGATCAACCCGCGGTCATTGAGCAATGAAGGGGTGTTGATGTTCAGGTTCTGCGCCGCACCCAACGTGCCGTAGTTGGCGACACTGCCGGCGTTCACGGTCAGATCTTCACTGGAGGTGATGCGGCCCGAGTTGACGAGCGATCCACCGGTACTGATCGTCGACGATCCGCCAGCGGCGATGCTGCCGGCACCACCGATGTTGACTTGCGCTGCACTCAGGTTGAGACCACGCTGACTCGACATACGCCCGTTGCCGCCATAGGCGCCGGTCAGTTGCATATGAATCAGGCCATCACTGGCGAGCAGTCCGTCGTTGGTCCAGTTGCCCCCACGTATCTGCAGAAGATCGGAGGCCAGCAGCTTGCCGCTGGCGCTCTGGCTGAACTGGCGGACGTTCACGTTCAATCGCCCGGCCTGAATCACGCTGGAGTTGTTCCAGGTGTCGGCCGTCAAATCCAGAAGGCCGCCGGTGGTAATGCTGCCGCCGGCACCGATCACGTTGGTCGTGGAGAGATCGAACTTGCCGCGACCGACGTGGTTGAGCTGCCCGCCACCGTTGAGGAAGCTGCCGACGGCCAGGGTCATGTCGGTGTTCGCGGTTTCCAGCACGCCATTGCGGTTATCCAGCAGGCCGCCGATCTGGAATTCGGTCTTGCCAGAGGTGCCCAGCGAACGCAGTCGGCCACTCTGGTTATTGACGCTGGCCGCTTTGACGGTCAGTCGGGTGTTGCTTTCAATGACACCCGCGCCGTTAATCAGCGCACCACTCAAGCCAAAATCGATGCGCTCGGCGGCGATCTGCCCGGCACCGTTGTCCAGACTCGTGCCGCTTACGCCAACCAGCCCTTTGGCGTAGATCACGCCATTACGGTTATCGAATGCAGCGGTGGTGATGTTCGCGTCGGCGCCTTGCGCCGAGATGCGCCCGCCATTGTTGTTCAGGCCGGCCAGTGCCGACAGTTTCAGGCCCTGAGCCTGAATGACGCCGCCCTGGCGATTGTTGTTCAGGTCGAAGCCATTGCGCAGGACACCGACGGTACGTGCCTCGAGGGCACCCTTGATGCTGGACAGAATCCCGCCGCGGTTATCGATGCTGGCCGCACCGACCGTCACGTCGCCTTCCTGAGCGATGATTTTTCCGCTCTGGTTATCGAGATCGCCAGTAACGTCGAGCGTCAGGCCGGTCTGGCTCTGGATCGAACCTTTGCCGTTGGCCAGGCTCGCCGCCTTGAGTTGCAGGCTGCCGGTCTGGCTGTAGATCAAGCCGTCGGCATCGTTGCGCACGGCGGCGCTGGCGGTGATCAACAAGCCATCCTTGGCCGCAATGGTGCCTTTGCTACCGTTGTCCAGCGAGCCGGTCAGCAGTTGCAGCGAACCTTGACTGGCGAGCTGGCCGTTGCGGTTGCTCAGATCGCTGACGCCTTTGATCACGACCGGACCGGTGCCCGCCAGTTTGCCGGCGTTGTTGTTCAGCTGTCCCGACAGGTTCAGGTTGATCGCGCCGTTGGCCGCGAATTTGCCCCCGCTGTTATCCAGGCTCGTAGCGTTGGCAGTGAGCGCCTGGAGCGCGTTGATAGAACCACCGACGTTGGTCAGTGCAGTGCTGGTGATGTCCAGTGCGGCGCCACTGTCGATCAGGCCGCCCTGATTGTTGTTGAGTGCGCCTTTGAGCGTGAGGGTCTGCCCTGCCGCACTGCTGAGGATGCCTTTGTCGCTGTTGTCGAGGCTGCCGGCATTGACGGTCAGACTGCCTTGCGAAACCAGAGCGCCGTTACCGCTGTTGAGCAGAGCGCCCTTGAGATCGACCGACACGTCACCGTTGCGGCTTGAGAGCGTGCCGTTGGCGCGGTTGTCCAGACTGTCACCACTGACGTTCAACTGCTGCCAGCCCGAGAGCAAGCCATTCTGGTTGGTCAGGGTGGTGCCGCTGAGCTTCAGTTTCTCGCCGCTGATGATCTTGCCGGCATTGTTGTTCAACGCCCGGGCAATGACGTCGAAACCCAGGCTGCTGGAGATTTCACCGCCCTGGTTGTTCAGGTCGCGCAGGCGCTTGAGGGTCAACGGCCCCTTGGCCGTCAACAAACCATTGGTGTTGTCGAGGTCGCCATTGGCCAGATCCACGGTAACGGCTTTGTCGCCCAGCAGGCGCCCGCCGTTCTGGGTCAGGGAGGTCAAGGTCAGGTCGATGTCGCCGCCGGCAGAGACTTCGCCGCCATCGCTGGAGTCCAGCGCTGTCGCCGTCAGGGACAGACTGCCCTGGCTGTTGATCAAGCCTTTGTCGCGGTTGTTCAGGGCCATGGCATTGAGCGTGACGCCGCCGATGCCCTGCAAAACACCGCCCTGGTTGTTCAGGTCGGCGCTGCGAATACGCAACGCTTGCGCCGCACTCACCAGGCCGTCGCTGTCGTTGCGCAGCAGGCCATCGACAGTCAGGTCAAGATCACCGCGGCTGACCAGACTGCCGCCACTGCTGTTCAGACTGCCGGCACGGGCATCGATCGATGCCGCACCGATCATGCCTTTGACGTTGTCCAGTGCCTGGGCGATGCGCAGCGTCAGGCTCTGGGTGCTCAGCAATTTGCCATTGCTGTTGTCCAGATTTTGCGCCGCCACGGTAAAGGCTTCACCGCTGGAAATTTCTCCGCCCTGGTTGTTCACGCCATTGAGCTGCTTGAGCAGCAACGTACCGGGGGCATTGATCAAGCCATTCTGGTTATTGAGCTGGCCATTGTTCATGTCCAGGCTCAGGCGAGTGTTGCTGAAAAGCTTGCCGCCCTGTTGCTCAAGCCCTGTGACCGACGCCGTCAAAGCGCCCTGGCTACCAATCTGCCCGCCATCGCGGTTGGTGACCTTTCCCGCGACAAGGTTCAGGGTGTCGGCGCTGCTGAGCTTGCCGGTGCTGTTGTCGAAGTCGCCTGTGGTGACGCTGGCCGCGCCCTTGGCGCTGAGTGTGCCTGCCTGACGGTTGTCGAGGCGGGTGCTGCCGAGCACCAGCGCCCCATCGGTGACCACCGCCCCGCCCTGGTTATCAACGCTGCCGCGACTCTCGATTGTCAGGTCCGCAGCGCTGGAAAGGCTGCCCTTGATGTTGGTCAGTTGCGAGGTTTTGACCGTCAGGGCGCTTTCGCTGCTGACCTTGCCCTGGCTGTTGTCGAATGCACCGCTCAGCGTCAGAGCCATGGCCTGCTGACTGAGCAACTCGCCACCACTGTTGTCCAGTGAATCGCCGTGCAGGTCGAGCGAAGTGCTGGCACTGATCAGGCCCTTGTTGCGGTTGATCAGTTGCTCAACGGTCAGCGTCAACGACTGGCCGGTGAAGATTTTGCCGGCGTCACTGTTGTCGAGTTTTTTGCCGGTCACCTGCAGATCGCTATTGGTGCTGATTTCACCGCCGCGGTTATCCACGTCGTCGACGTTCAAGGTCATCGCCTTGGTCGAGCCGAGCAGTCCGCCCTGACGGTTGTCGAGCAGGTCGGCATCGATTTTGAGGACGCCGGTGGCGATCAACTGGCCGTCCTGGTTATCGAGCTTTTTCGCCTGTACGGTGGCATCCGACTTGCCGGCGATGCTGCCGCCACGGTTGTCCAGCGTCTGCGCCGTCAGTTCGAGTTTGCCGTCGGCAATCACCGTACCGAGCTGGTTATCCAGGGTGTTGTCGGTCGTCAGCGTCAGTGGGCCACGGCTGCTGATCAAGCCTTCATTGTTGTCGAGGCTGGCGCTGTGACTGTCCAGCGATGCCCCGGAAATAACGCCTTTGGCGTTGTTCAGCGCCTGCGCAATGCGTACGGTCAAGCCTTGCTGACTCAGCAGTTTACCGTTGCTGTTGTCCAGGTCATGGGCGGTCAGTGCGAAGGCTTGCTGGCTGGAGATTTCGCCGCCCTGGTTGTTCACGCCATTGAGTTGCTTGAGCAGCAATTCGCCGGGCGCATTGATCAAACCGTTCTGGTTGTTCAACTGGCCGTTGTTCAAATCAAGACTCAGGCTGGTCTTGCTGAACAGTTCACCGCCCTGCTGATCGAGGCCGGTGACCGACATGGTCATGGCTTGCTGACTGGCGATGCGGCCTGCAGCGTTGTTCACCTGCCCCGCCGTGAAGTCCAGCGTTCCACCGCTGATCAGGCGCCCGCCCTGACTGTTGTCGACATCGCCGCTGTCGATCCGGCTGTTGTCCTTGCCGGAGATCAGACCGCTGTGACTGTTGTCGAGACTGGCGCTCTTGAGTTTCAGAGTGCTGTCGGTGCTGATGGAGCCACCCTGATTGAGCAGCGCGCCAAGACTGGTCAACGCCAGGGCGCCGGCGCTGGTCAGGTTGCCGGCATTGTTATCGACACGGCCGGCATTGATGGTCAACGTGCCTTCGCTGCTGATGAGCCCCTGGCCGTTGAGCAGTGCATCGTCCAGTGTGATGACCAGGCCCTTCAAGCTATCGAACGAGCCACCGGTGTTATCCAGCGTGCTGCCGGTCAGTTTCGTCGCACCACTGGCGACGATCATGCCTTTGCTCTGGTTGATCAACCGGGCAACCGCCAGTTCCAGATCGCTGGCTGCGAGAACCTTGCCACCGTCGCTGTTGTCCAGCCGCTGGCCCTTGATGTTGAGCAACAGGCTGCCAGATAGCTCGCCCGCCCGGTTATCGATGTCATCGACCGCGAGAGTCAGCGCTTTTTTTGTGCCGATCAGCCCGCCGTTACGGTTGTCGAGTGTGGTGCCGGTCAGGCTCAGGTTGCCCTGTGCGACCAGTGCGCCGCCCTGCTGTTGCAGCAGGCCTATGGTCGCGGTCAAGTCGCCCTGGCTGGAGATCCGCCCTTTGGCGTTCTGCACCTCGCCAGCCTTGATACCCACCGGGCCGACAGCACTGACCAGGCCACTGCTGTTGTCCAGGCGCGTGCCTGCGTATGTGATGCCAGCCTTGCCGATGATCAGACCGTTGTCGCGGTTATCCAGTCGATCGACGTTCAGCGTCAGTTGCCCGTCGCCTTGCAGCGCGCCGCCACGGTTGTCTGCCGAATCACTGCGCAGTGCCAGCGTTCCTTTGCCGATGACTTTGCCGTCACGGTTGTCGAGATGACCGGCCTGCGCGTCAATGGCGCCCTTGGCAGTGATTTCGCCCTTGTTGCGGTTGTCGAGCAGACCGCTGACCCGCACCACAAGACCGCCATCGCTGACCACGACCCCGGCGTCGCGGTTATCGAGACTACCGGCCTTGAGATCGAGAGCAACGCCGGAACCGAGCATGCCGTCGCGATTGTCCAGCGCGGCACTGAGATCAATGTTAAGCCCCAGATCACCCAGGATTTGGCCGCCGAGGTTGTTGACGGAGGTTCCGCTGAGTCGAGTGATACCGGAACTCGAAACCTGGCCGTTGCTGTTGTTCAACTGACCGATCGTGGCCGTCAGGTTACCCTTTGCGTCGATCAAACCTTGGCTGTTGAGCACTTGACTGGCGGTCACGTTCAGCGCGCCTTTGCTCAGCACACGCCCGTCATTCTGGTTGTCCAGTGTCCCTGCAACGATGCTTGCGATCTGCGCAGCGCTCAGCGTGCCGCCCTGGTTACTCAGCACCTGCGCGGCATTCACCGCCAGATTGCGGCTGGCCACCAGGCTCTTGCCACGGTTGTCGATGTTTTGCGCGCTCAGGCTCAGATCACCATTGGCATTGCGACTGCCATCAGCATTGACCCCGGCTTCAATGGCCCCGGCGTTGGTCAATTGACCACCCGCACTGAGGCTGATGCTGTCCCGCGCCGCGAGGGTCTGTCGGTTGGTCAGATCGCCCTGAGTCTGTACGTTCAGCGAGGTGCCGGCGTAGACCGCCGAGCGGGTCTCCAGGCTGGCGGCCTTGACGTTGACCGCGCCGGTGGCCGAGGTTTCGGCCAGGCTGAGCTGGCCGTTGGCGTCGAGCTGGATGTCGCCGCCGCTGGCGATCAGTTTGCCGTCGAGTTTCACCCCGACCCCGGCTTCGGTGCCGACCAGTTTGATCGCACCGGCGTACATCCCGCCCAGCGCCGAAGAGTCAATGGCCAGTTGCGGTTTGGCGCTGCCGTCGTCAGCGCGGGCCGTGGCGTTGAGGTTGTTGGCGTTGACGTCGTTGCGCCCGGCAACGATGGTCAGGTTTTTCGCCTGGATCTCGGCGTTGATCTTCGCCGAGCGGGTGATGATTTCGAAGCGGTCGACATTGGTTGCGTTAAGCCCCGCGCCCTCGATGGCGACGCTGCCCTGATCGACCTGGAAACGGTCGAGGCGACCGCTGCCATCCAGCACCGGTTTGCCGGTGGTGAGGGTGACGCGGGGCGTGTTGATGAAACCGCAACCGTTGCAACTGATGCCGTACGGGTTGGCGACGATCACCCGCGCCGACTGCCCCGCCACTTCGGTGTAGCCGCGCAATTGGCTCGGGCTGCCACCGATGACTTCGTTGAGGATCGCCTGTGCCGAACCACTGTTTTTCAGGTGCGGGTTGTCAATGATGTAGCCGCCCAATTGAGTGGACGAAGCCTGGTTGGAGCCGTTGTTGAGGATTACGCCCTGCGCCCCGACGTTGTAGTCATGAAACTGGTTGTGCGACAGACCGCTGCCGTTCGGCGTGGCAATGTTGATGATCTGCACGCCGTTGCCGGCGCGATCAAGGGTGGTGCCAGGGTTGGCCACCACGATGCCGTCCGCCTGGGCCCACATCGGCTGCCAGAACATGACGTTGGCCAGCAAAAACGCCAGTCCTCGCTTGGGCATACCGCAGAACTGATCACGGCTTTTTACGGCGGCAGATGGCAGGCGAGCGAGAAAGGCGAACTGACGAACGTCCATGTAAAGGTCTCAATGCACAGGCAGGATGGGCAATTTGAAGGCAGGCGCGACGATTCCGACGGGGTTGCGGATGGCGCCCGTCAGAGCAAAATCGGATAGGGAGAAAGTTGCGCAAGGCGATCAAGCGTTGCCCGGACGATCACGGCAAAAGCCATGAACGCCTGTTCGTTCCCTCGTAGCGGCACACTGATATCAAATTAATGGCGCGATATTAGATGGCCACTATTTTGGCGTCAATTATTGGATGCGACGACCCGGCGTTGCCGACGAACGGTCATCATGCCGTCAAATACCCTTCAACTGACGTCCCCGGGCAGGGTCAGCGCCTCCTGGCGCAATAATCTGTAAACTCTCCCCTCTTTCGCCGCCCCTCTCATCCCGGTGGCCATCACCTCTTTATATTGCGGAGTCAGCCTTGCGTCTGTTTCACACCTCCGACTGGCACCTTGGGCAGAACCTGCACGGCCAGGAACGCGATTTCGAGCACGCCTGTTTTCTCGAGTGGCTGCTGCGCCAATTGAAGCTGGCGCAGCCGGACGTGCTGCTGATTGCCGGCGACATCTTCGACACGGTCAATCCACCGGTCAAAGCCCAGGAACGCCTCTACGATTTCATCGTCAGCGCCCACGAACAGCAGCCGTTGCTGACCATCGTGATGATCGCCGGCAACCACGATTCCGGTTCGCGGATCGAACTGCCCGCGCCGTTGATGCGGCGTTTGCGCACCCATGCGCTGGGCCGGGTGTTGTGGCTGGATGACGGACAACTGGATGCGGAGCGTCTGTTGTTGCCGCTGCCGAATGCGTCCGGCGAGATCGCCGCGTGGTGCCTGGCGCTGCCGTTCCTGCGGCCTGCCGAAGTGACCGGCGCGCATCTGGGCGACAACTATCTGCGCGGCATCGGTCAAGTGCACGAATGGCTGATCGAAGCGGCGAACGCAAAGCGCCAACCAGGCCAGGCACTAGTCGCCATCAGCCACGCGCACATGGCCGGTGGTTCGGTGTCGGAGGACTCCGAGCGCAGCCTGATCATCGGCAACGCCGAAGCCCTGCCCGCCAGCCTGTTCGGGCCGAGCATCAGCTACGTCGCGCTAGGTCATTTGCACAAGCCGCAGAAGGTCAACGGCGAAGAACGGATTCGCTACAGCGGCTCGCCGATCCCGTTGTCGTTCTCGGAAATCGCCTATCAACATCAGATTCTCGACATCGTGCTCGACGGCGAAACCCTGGTCAGCGTCGAGCCAAAACTGATCCCTCGCGCGGTCAATCTGCAACGCCTCGGCCCTGCGCCGCTGGCCGAAATTCTGCTGCAACTGGCGGACCTGCCGAATATCGACCTGCTGGCCGAAACCCAGCGCCAGCCGTGGCTGGAAGTGCGGGTACGCCTCGACGAACCGCAGCCGGATCTGCGCCATCAGGTCGAAAGCGCCCTGCAAGGCAAGGCTGTGCGACTGGTGCGAATTGCCGCCGAATACGCCGGCAACCGGGGCGCTGACGGCGCCGAGGACGGCAGCGCGCTGATCGAACTGGACCAGCTCACGCCGCAGGAATTGTTCAGCCGCGCCTGGCTCGACAACTACGGCAGCGAGGTCGATGAGCAAACCCTCAAGGACTTCGCCGAGCTGCTGCAAGACGTCCAGATGGAGGGCGAGCAGCCATGAAGATTCTCGCCATTCGTTTGAAGAACCTCGCTTCGCTGGCCGGCCCGTTCGAGATCGACTTCACCGCCGAACCGCTGGCCAGCGCCGGACTGTTTGCGATCACCGGCCCGACCGGCGCCGGCAAAAGTACCTTGCTCGATGCGCTGTGTCTGGCGCTATTCGGCGCCGTGCCGCGTCTGAACAACACCGGGCGTGACGCCAAGGTGCCGGACGCCGACGGCGAAATCGCCACTGGCGACCCGCGCACCCTGCTGCGTCGCGGCACGGGTGAAGGTTTTGCCGAGGTGGATTTTGTCGGCGTCGATGGCCGTCGCTATCGCGCGCGCTGGGAAGCCAACCGCGCTCGGGAAAAGGCCGGCGGCAAGTTGCAGGCCAGCCGTCAGAGCCTGCGCGACATCGATCAGGATCAACTGCTCGCCAGCCAGAAAGGCGAGTACAAGACTCAGCTTGAAGCCGCGCTGGGCCTGAACTTCGAACAATTCACCCGCGCCGTGCTGCTGGCCCAGAGCGAATTCAGTGCGTTCCTCAAAGCCGACGACAACGACCGCAGCGAACTGCTGGAAAAACTCACCGATACCGCGCTCTACACCCGCCTCGGCCGCCGCGCATTCGACAAGACCAAGGAGGCCCGCGAAGCCCACAAGCAGTTGCAGGATCAGGCTACCGGCGTGACCCCGCTGGCCCCCGAGGCTCGCGCAGAACTCGACGAGCGCTTCAATGCCGCCCAGCAACAACTGAAGTTGCAGCAGGCGCAGCTCAAGCAGATCGAGCAGCAGCACGACTGGCTCAAGGAGCTGCTGCGACTGCAAGACTCGCAACAAGCCGCCGCCGAACAACTGCGCAGCGCCGAGCACGAACGGGAGTCGCTGGCCGGTGAGCGCCTGAAGCTCACCCGCCTCGAACAACTTGCCCCGCAACGGCACCAGTTCGCCCGCAAAACCGAACTTGATACCCAGCTGACGCCGCTGGCCGCACAGATCCACGCGCACACCCAGCAGCAAGGCGAACTGGCTGAGCGCCAGACTCGACTGGAACAGGATCTCGCCACAGCGCAGATCGCTCTGACCCAGGCGCAAACGCAGCAGAGCGAAGGCGCGCCGCTGTTGCGTCAGGCGTTCGAGGAGCAAAGCACCCTCGCCCGCCTCGCCAAGGATGTCGCAACCGGCACCGAAGCGAAGCAAGCCGCTGAGCAAGCCTGCGCCCAGGGCCAGGGCACAATCCAGACCCTGCTCGATCAGCAGAAACAGGTCGCCGAACGCTTGCAACGTATCGCCGCCGATCTCGAGCAAAGCGCTCACTTGGCACCGTTGAGCGAAGCGTGGAATGCCTATCGCGATCGCTTGCAGCAACTGATGCTGATTGGCAATCGGTTGAACAAGGGCCAAAGCGAACTCGCTTCCCTCGAAGAAAACGCCACTCGCGCCACCGAAGCGCTCGCCACGCAAAAGCAGCAGCTGGAAGTATTGTTCAAGGAGGCTGGCGCCGAACCGGACGCCGTCGCGGAGCAGATCGGCATCCTCGGCACTCTGTTGCAGGACAACCGCAAGCAACTGCGCGCCATCGAAGACCTGACGCGCCTGTGGGCCAGTCAGCAGGAGCTGGACAAGCGCAGTGCCGAACTGCAACAGCGTCAGCTCGATGCGCAACAGGAGCGCGAGCGCCTGACCCAGGACGGGGTGAAAACCAAGTCCGAGCTGACCGTCGCCGAACAGACCCTCAGTGTTACCCGTGAATTGCTCGAACGTCAGCGTCTGGCCCGCAGTGCCAGTGTCGAAGAGCTGCGCGCGCAATTGCGGGACGACCAGCCATGCCCGGTCTGCGGCAGCAACGAGCACCCGTACCACCAGCCGGAAGCCCTGCTGCAGAGCCTCGGCCGTCACGACGAAAGCGAGCAGGCCAACGCGCAGCAAGCGGTCGATCAGTTGAAAGAAAAACTGACCGAGCTACGTGCCGATGTCGGTGGTGTGATTGCCCGGCAAAAGGAATTGCTGCAACAGCAGGAACAACTGGCGGCACAACAGCAAACGCTGACGCCGAGCATCGAGGCGCATCCGCTGGCGACATCGTTGCTGAATCAGGACAGTGACAAGCGCGCCGCGTGGCTGACTCGCCAGAACGATCAACTGAACCAGAGCATCACCCAGGACGAACAGCGCCAGACCGCCCTGCTCACGTTGCAACAGGATGCGGCGCGTCTGACCCAGCAATTGCGTCAGGCCGAAACCGCACACCACCAAGCGTCGCAGCACCTGAGCAATCAGCAGCGCGAGCTGAGCGCTGACCGCCAACGCCTGGACGAAGAACTGGCGGCCTTCGCCACACTGCTGCCGAGCGACACCCTCGACGCCTTGCGCGCCGAACCGGCCGCGACCTTCATGCAGCTTGACCGGCAGATTGCCGAACGTCTGGCGCAAGTCGATCAACAGAAGGAAGAGCTGGCCGAACAGCAACAACGCCAGCAGACGCTTGAGAAAGAACAGGACCGCCAACAGGGCCGTGTGCAGCAGCTGCAAAACGCTGAGCAGCAGCTCAACACGCTGACAGGGCAACAACAGGCCAGCCAAGAGAAGCTTGCGCAATTGCTGGGTGATCACACCTGCGCCGAGCATTGGCAGCAGCAACTGGAACAGGCGGTGGAACAGGCGCGCAACGCCGAATCCACGACGACTCAGGCGCTGCAGGACGCGCGTACGCAGCTCGTGCAAATCGCCGCCGAACTGAAAGCGCAGCAGGAACGTCTGCAAGCGCTGGAAACCGAAGACCGCGATCTGGCCGGCAAAATTGCCGACTGGCGCGCCCGCCATCCGGAGCTGGATGACGGTGGCCTCGAAGACTTGCTGCGGGTCGATGACGCGCAAGTCGATGAACTGCGCCAGCGCTTGCAGCGCAACGAAAAAGCCGTTGAACAGGCCAAGGTGTTGTTGCAGGAACGCGATCAGCGCCTGCTCGATCATCAGTCCCAACACAACGGCAATCTGGATGCCGAACAACTCGCCAGCGCCCTCGCCGACCTGCAAAACCAGTGCACGGCCAGCGAACAGCAATGCGCCGAACTGCGCGCCGAGCAGGCCGAAGACCAGCGCCGCCAGAACGCCAATCAGGCGCTCGCGCAGCAGATCGCCGACGCCTATGCCGAGTATCAGCGCTGGGCGCGGCTCAATGCGCTGATCGGCTCGGCCACCGGCGACACCTTCCGCAAGATCGCCCAGGCCTACAACCTCGACCTGCTGGTGCATCACGCCAACGTGCAGCTGCGGCAACTGGTCAAGCGCTATCGCCTCAAGCGTGGCGGCAGCATGCTCGGCCTGCTGGTGATGGACACCGAAATGGGCGACGAACTGCGCTCGGTGCATTCGCTGTCCGGTGGCGAAACCTTCCTGGTGTCGCTGGCCCTCGCCCTGGGTCTGGCCTCGATGGCGTCGAGCACGTTGAAGATCGAATCGCTGTTCATCGACGAAGGTTTCGGCAGCCTCGATCCGGACTCCCTGCAACTGGCCATGGACGCCCTCGACGGCTTGCAGGCTCAGGGCCGCAAGGTCGCGGTGATTTCCCACGTGCAGGAAATGCACGAGCGGATCCCGGTGCAGATTCAGGTACAGCGCCAGGGCAACGGTTTGAGCACACTGGAGGTGAAATGAACACGCTGTATTCCTTCCGCCGCTGCCCGTACGCGATGCGGGCGCGGATGGCCCTGCGTTATTCGGGTGTGCCGGTGGAGATCGTTGAAGTCAGCCTGAAAGCCAAACCGGCCCAGATGCTGGCGATCTCGCCCAAGGGCACGGTGCCGGTGCTGGATGCGGGTGGTCAGGTGATCGATGAAAGCCTGGAGATCATGCGCTGGGCGCTGGCGCAGAACGATCCGGATGACTGGTTGCTGGGGGGCGATTCAAGGATCGCCAAGTTGATCGAAGCCAACGATCAAGTGTTCAAGGTGCACCTGAATCGCTACAAGTACGCCGAGCGTTATCCGGAACAGCCGATGGAGGTTTATCGCGCGGAAGGTGCGTTGTTCTTGCAGCAGCTCGATGAGTTGCTCGAGGGTCGCGATTACTTGTTGACCGAGCATCCGAGCCTGGCCGATATCGCGCTGTTGCCGTTCGTTCGCCAGTTCGCTCACGTGGATCGTGACTGGTTTGCGCAGACGCCTTACGTGCGGTTGCAGGCCTGGTTGCAGCGGTTTCTGGAGTCGGAGCTGTTCACCGGCATCATGAAAAAGTAGGCACGTTACGCCAGCACTTCACACATGCCGATGGCCGAGCAATCCACTTCGAACGGACCGAGAAATCCGCTGGGGGTTTTCACCGGCGGATTGCCGGCCAGCAGCCCCAGCGCATTGGCCCGTTCGATGTTATGCGCGATGTTGTGGTTGGCCTCTATGGCCCGGGCCAGTCCACCGACCGAGCCCTGACCGAATCCCAAAAGCGAAGCGCCGTTGGTCATGAACGCCAGCCCGGCAATGACCCAGAGTCTGTAGCCTTTCATGCTCCGCCGACTCCCGCGAGTTCAGCTGAATCCACCGTCGCGTTTTGCGAGCGGAGTTCGAACTGGATGCCGGGATGGGCGACGTCGATTGGTGCTTCGAAGCTGTGTTGCGACTGCGACGCCAGACTGACAAACAGCACCATGACCAGGTACAGACCGATGGCCACGTAGGCGCCGCGTTTAGCGGAAGTGATGATTGAACTGGCCATGATGTGTGCTCCGTGGACAATGTTTCGAGGTCCACAGAATCGATCAAAAAAGCCGGGGTAACCACTCAGGGTTTTCCATAGTAACCATCAGCTTCGTTGATTATTTAGCCGGTCTATCTCGCTGTTTGAAAATAGCTATCGTCGGTCGTTGCGCAGGCAAAAAACTGCCCAAGGCTGCGATCTTTTGATTTTGCTTTTTGAGAAACAAGATCAAAGGATCGCAGTCTTGGGCAGTTCCAGGGTGTGACGGAAATTTCAGTGTTGAGCTTTGTGATCCAGCGCGGCGTAGAAGTTGGCGCTTTGTTGCAGGTATTTCTGGGTGTAGCTCTGGGTGTGGGATTTTTTGTCGCTGATTTCAACGTTGGCACTGGCTGGCAGAGCCACGGTGGCGGAGATGGCGGAAGCGGCGATGATCGAGAAGAGATTGAAGTTCATGGCGGTAACCCTCGTGTTCAGTTGGCTTGCTTGCCCGGTTGGGCCGTGAAGCAAACTTAACGCTCGAGGGTCTATCGCTTGAAATGCTTTGCAACATTACCTGTTATCAGCAGGATTAATACATAGCTTCAGGCCCCGCAAACCGGGGCCTGCGGCTTATTGACGCACGAGAAACTTCAGATCGCTCGGGGCGTCCATCGACAGTTTTTGCACGGTTTTGCCCAGCAAACCGGTCTTGTCGTCGCGCTCGACCACGACAATCTGGTTGCTCTTCTGGTTGGCGATCAGCAGGAATTTGCCGCTTGGATCGAGGCTGAACTCACGCGGGTGATCGCCTTCCACCGAACGTCGTTGCAGTTCCTTGAGCTGGCCACTGGCCGGGTCGATGGCGAACACCAGCAGCTGATTGGCGGTACCACGGTTGCTGACGTAGAGGAATTTGCCGTCGACGGACGCGTGCAGCGCGGCGGCGGCTTTGTCCGACGTCGGCTGGCCGGCAGCCAGATCGACCAGTTGCGTCTGGGTCAGGACGCCGTCCTTGTAATCGAACACTGCGACCTGAGCACTCATTTCCATGGTCAGCCAGGCATGTTTGCCGTCAGCGCTGAACAGCAGATGACGCGGGCCGCTGCCGGCTGGCAGTTGCACCGACGCGGTTTTCGCCGGGGTCAGCGGCAGTTCCGGGTTGGCTTTCGGGTCGAATTGGTAGATGAAGACCTTGTCCGCACCCAGGTCATTGGAGAACACGTAACGACCGTCCGGCGAGGACACCGTCGAGTGCACGTGGTTCGAGGCTTGGCGCTCGGGATTGACCCGGCTCGCCGGGTGCGCGCTCATCTGCACCACCGGTTTGAGCTTGCCGTCGCTGCCCACCGGCAATACCGCAAGGGTGCCGCCCGGATCTTCAACCACCGAGTAGTTGCTGACGAACAGATGGCTGGCGTCGCCGCTGAGGCTCGAATGGGTCGGCTCGTTGCCCAGGCTCTGCACTTGATTGATCAGGGTCAGGGCGTGGGTCTTCGGATCGATGGAATAACTGCTGACGCGGCCGACCGGATCTTTCTGGCCCGGGCCGTTTTCGTTGACCACGAACACCCGGTGCTGATCCTTCGAAAGGGTCAGCCACGACGGGTTTTCGCTCTTGATCACTTGCAGCGGTTTGGCGGCGATCTGGCCGGTGGCGCTGTTGAAGTTCATCCGGTAGATGCCTTCGCTGGTGCCGGCGGTGTAGGAGCCCACCAAAAACTGGAAGCTCTCGGCCGAGGCACTGGAAAGGCCCATCGCGCCGACACTGCCGGCCATCAGCAATGGCCAGAATTTACGCATGTTCATTCAGTTTCATCCTCGTCGTCGGCACTGCTCAGTACGTCACCGAGGCACACCAGACGGTGTTCGCCAACGGTTTTGGTGTCGCTGGAAAAACCGACGATCAACCAGCTCTGCAGGTCTTCATCAAACGTCGCCGCCGCCACCTGAGCCGGGGTGAATTCCCAGTGCTTGGCGGTACGGCCATCGATGCATTCGATGTGCAGGTTGTCGTCTTCGTCGAGGGCGAATTCGAAAGCGTGCAGGCCGTCGATTTCGACCATACCGCAGTGTTCGAGGGCGTTGAGAAGGGTGTCGGTTACGGCAGTCATGGCAATCATGTCTTTCAGGGGGAAAGGGCCAATGATAGCTCAAAGCCCCGCTCTTGATCGTTCCCACGCTCTGCGTGGGAATGCCTCAAGGGACGCTCCGCGTTCCAGCTCTCGAATGGGACGCAGAGCGTCCCGGGCTGCATTCCCACGCGGAGCGTGGGAACGATCAACGAAACGCAGCGTGGGAACGATCATGGCATGGGGCTTAGAGGGCTTCGCGCGATGGCTTGCCGTCGACCAGCCGCTGAATACGCAGCGGGTTGGCGTTTTTCAGCGGTTCCGGCAGCAGGCTGTCGGGGTAATTCTGGAAGCACACCGGACGCAGGAATCGATCGATCGCCAGCGTCCCCACCGAGGTACCGCGAGCATCGGACGTCGCCGGATACGGACCGCCGTGAACCATCGAATCACAGACTTCGACACCGGTCGGATAACCATTGAGCAGGATCCGCCCGACCTTCTGTTCCAGCAACGGCGTCAGCTCCGGGAAGCGCTCGAAATCCGTCTGCTCGCCGATGATGGTCGCCGTCAGTTGCCCGTGCAGGCCATTCAACGCCGCGCTCAACTGCGCCTGATCGGCCACTTCGACAATCACTGTGGTCGGGCCGAACACCTCTTCCTGCAGCACTTCATCGCCATCGATCAGCAGGCGAACATCCGCTTTGAACAACTGCGGCTGCGCCTGATTGCCCTGTTGCGGATTGCCCGCCAGATGCTCGATGCCAGCGTGCACCAAAAGTTTTTCCACGCCCTTGCCGTAGCTGCCGAGGGTCCCGGCATTGAGCATGGTTTGCGCCGGTTGATCACCGATCAGCGCCGCGACTTGCTCAACGAATGCGGTGAACTGTGGCGAACGGATGCCGATCACCAGGCCCGGATTGGTACAGAACTGACCGCAGCCCTGCACCACCGACGCTGTCAGATCGCGAGCGACCGTTTCCGAACGCACGGCCAGCGCCTGAGGCAACACAATCACCGGGTTGATGCTCGACATCTCGGCGAACACCGGGATCGGCTGAGGCCGCGCGGCAGCCATGTCACACAGCGCCCGTCCGCCCCGCAGCGAACCGGTGAAACCTACCGCCTGAATGGCCGGATGTTTGACCAGCCATTCACCGACGCCACCACCGTAGATCATGTTGTACACACCGGCCGGCATCGCGGTTTTTTCTGCTGCACGGATCAGCGCATCGGCGACCAGCTCAGCGGTGGCCATGTGGCCGCTGTGGGCCTTGAACACCACCGGGCAACCGGCCGCCAGCGCCGACGCGGTATCGCCGCCAGCGGTGGAGAATGCCAGCGGAAAATTGCTTGCACCGAACACCGCCACTGGGCCGAGGCCGATGCGGTATTGGCGCAGATCCGGACGTGGCAGCGGCTGACGATCCGGCAACGGCAAATCGATCCGCGCACCGTAGAAATCACCGCGTCGCAGGACTTTGGCGAACAAGCGCATCTGGCCGCTGGTGCGCCCTCTTTCACCTTGAATCCGCCCGGCCGGCAGTGCGGTTTCGCGACAGACCACGGCGACGAAATCATCGCCCAGCGCGTCCAGTTCATCGGCAATCGCATCGAGAAACTGCGCGCGGCGTTCGGCGCTGAGGCTGCGATACGCCGGATACGCCGCCGCAGCGGCCTTGGCGGCGGCGTCCACTTCCGCTTCCGTGGCCTGAATGAAATCGTGGGGCAGTGCTTCGCCCGTGGTGGCGTCGACGCTCTGCAGCTTGACGTTGCCCGCCGCGGTGCGACGACCGCCGATGTAGTTGTGACCGAGAATCTGAGTCATGGGATCTCCTTAAAGGGTGCCGATGCTGTCCGGTTCGAATGCCGCTGCGACCGGGGCGATGCCGTTGACCAGCGGTGCGCCGAATTCGGCCTGGCTGATCTCGAACACGTCGCCCGGCTGAGTGCGAATGCCATCGGCGAACGACAGGGTCGCGGTGCCGAAGAAGTGAATGTGCACGTCACCGGGACGCAGGAACTGGCTGTACTTGAAGTGGTGGTATTCGAGGTTCGCCAGGCTGTGGCACATGTTGGCCTCACCGCTGAGGAACTCGTTCTGCCAAAGTACTTCGCCGTCGCGCAGGATGCGGCTGGTGCCCGCCAGGTGTTGAGGCAATTCACCCGTGCGAAGTTCCGGGCCGTAGCTGCAACTGCGCAGTTTCGAGTGGGCCAGATACAGGTAATTCTTGCGCTCCATGACGTGATCGGAGAATTCGTTGCCCACCGCGAAACCGAGGCGATACGGCTTGCCGTCGTGGCCGATGATGTAGAGCCCGGCCATTTCTGGCTCCTCGCCGGCGTCTTCGACAAACGGCGGCAGCGGGAACGGCTGACCGGGACGCACAACGATGCTGCCGTCGCCCTTGTAGAACCATTCCGGCTGCACACCGGCCTGCCCCGCCGCCGGTTTTCCGCCCTCCACGCCCCACTTGAAGATGCGCATGGTGTCGGTCATCGCCGCTTCGTCACCGGCCTGCTGGTGCATCTTGTCCCGGGCCGAGGCGCTGCCGAGGTGCGTAAGGCCGGTGCCGCTGACCAGCAGGTGCGCCGGGTCCGGGTGATCCAGCGGCGGCAAAATGCGCTGTTTGGCCAAGAGCTCGGCGTAATCGTGGCTGATGCCCAGGCCCAGGGTTTGCACTTGCTGCGCGAGGGTGCTGCCGGCCTCGATCGCGGCCAGGGCCAGATCGCGAACCGTGCGCGCATCCTGCACTTCACGCACCAGACCGTCCTCGACCACCCCGACACGGCGCTCGCCGTTACTCAATTCGAATTGAACCAGATGCATGATGTTCTCCTGTTAAAACAAATCCTGGATCGAAATCAGGTACGCGTCGCACCCCGTGCGCTCGCTGCAAATTGCTCGACTGGCAGTACATGCTTGCGCTCCAGCAAGCGATAGACGACACCTGTCAGAAACAGCCCGAACACCATCACCCCGGACAGGAAGTACAGGCCCGAAGCGAGGTTGCCGGTGTATTCCTTCAGCGCGCCGATCACGAACGGCCCGATGTAACCGCCGAGGTTGCCCACCGAGTTGATCAACGCAATCCCGGCTGCAGCACTGGCACCAGCGAAGAACCGCCCCGGCAAAGTCCAGAACACCGCCGTGCAGGAAAACAACGCGAACGCCACCAGACACAACGCTGCCAGTTGCGCCACCGGCAACGACAGCCAGGCGCTGAGGAACAGGCCGATCGCGCCCAGCACATAGAGCACCGCCAGATGGCCGTAGCGATCATTCAGACGGTCGGAACTGCGCGGAATGATCAGCAGGCCGATGATCCCGAAAATGTACGGCACCGAAGACACGAAACCTGTCACCAGATCGCTGCCGCCGAACTGTTTGATCAGGGTCGGCAGCCACAGGCCCAGGCCATAAATGCTCAGGGTCACCGGCAGGTAGAACAGCGCCAGCAGCAGCACGCGTTTGTCTTTCAGCGCATGCAGAGGATTGCCGTGACGGGTCTGGCCGTATTCCTGCAGGTCCTTTTTCAGCTCGCCGGTCAGCCAGTCCTTTTCGGCCTGGTCCATCCATTTCACTTGCTGCGGGCCGTCCGGCAGCCAGCGCAGTACCGGCCAGGTCAGCAGGATCGCCGGGGTGCCGATGACGATGAACAGCCACTGCCAGCCATGCAGGCCAAGGATGCCGTCCATGCCCAGCAAACCGCCCGAAACGGGGCCGGTGATCATCATCGCGATGGGTTGGGAAAGGATGAACAGCCCGAGGATCTTGCCGCGATGGCGCACCGGAAACCATTGGGTGATGTAGTACAGAACGCCGGGAAAGAACCCCGCCTCCGCCGCGCCGAGCAGAAAGCGCATCACGTAGAAACTGTGCGGGCCCTGGACGAAGGCCATGCCGATGGTGATGGCGCCCCAGGTGATCATGATCCGCGCAAACCAGCGCCGCGCGCCGAAGCGTTCGAGCATCAGGTTGCTGGGGATTTCAAACAGAAAGTAGCCGATGAAAAACAGCCCGGCACCGAGGCCGTAGGCAGCATCGCCGATACCGATGTCGGCGCCCATGTGCAGCTTGGCGAAGCCGACGGCCGAGCGATCCACATAGGCGATCAGGTACAGCAGGATCAGGAAGGGAATCAGTTTCAGCGTGATGCGCCGGACAAGCCGCAGTTCCTGGCTCATGAGATCGGTCTCCGATTGTTGTTTTTATGGAACCTCGGGGAACGCCTCTCGCGGAAAATCGCCAGGGCCATCCCTCCGTCGAAAACGACTATATAGTAATACTATTTATGCGACAACACTTCCAAAGCGACGATTTTGCGCATATGTTTAGCCGAAGCTCGCAAACAATAGTCTTACAATAAGAGAATCGATCATGTCTGATAAGAAACTCACCCTGCGCTCCGCCCAATGGTTTGGCACGGCCGACAAGAACGGCTTCATGTACCGCAGCTGGATGAAGAATCAGGGCATCGCCGACCATCAGTTCCATGGCAAGCCGATCATCGGCATCTGCAACACCTGGTCGGAACTGACCCCGTGCAACGCGCACTTCCGCCAGATCGCAGAGCACGTCAAACGCGGGGTGATCGAGGCTGGCGGCTTCCCGGTGGAATTCCCGGTGTTCTCGAATGGCGAATCGAATCTGCGCCCGACCGCCATGCTCACCCGCAACCTGGCGAGCATGGACGTTGAGGAAGCAATTCGCGGCAATCCGATTGACGGCGTGGTGCTGCTGACCGGTTGCGACAAGACCACCCCGGCTCTGCTGATGGGCGCGGCCAGTTGCGACGTGCCGGCGATCGTCGTCACCGGCGGGCCGATGCTCAACGGCAAGCACAAGGGCAAGGACATCGGCTCCGGCACCGTGGTCTGGCAGCTCAGCGAACAGGTCAAGGCCGGCACCATCACGATTGACGATTTCCTCGCGGCCGAGGGCGGCATGTCCCGCTCGGCCGGCACCTGCAACACCATGGGCACCGCGTCGACCATGGCCTGCATGGCCGAAGCACTCGGTACTTCCCTGCCGCACAACGCGGCGATTCCGGCAGTGGATGCGCGGCGTTATGTATTGGCGCACATGTCCGGCATGCGTGCGGTGGAGATGGTTCGTGAGGATCTGAAACTGTCGAAGATCCTGACCAAGGAAGCCTTCGAAAACGCGATCCGGGTCAACGCGGCCATTGGCGGTTCGACCAACGCTGTGATCCACCTCAAAGCCATCGCCGGGCGCATTGGTGTCGAGCTGGATCTGGACGACTGGACCCGCATCGGTCGCGGCATGCCGACCATTGTCGACCTGCAACCGTCCGGGCGTTTCCTGATGGAAGAGTTCTACTACGCCGGGGGATTGCCGGCCGTGTTGCGCCGCCTCGGCGAAGCCAATCTGATTCCGAATCCGAACGCGCTGACCGTCAACGGCAAATCCATCGGCGAGAACACCAAGGACGCGCCGATCTACGGTGAAGACGAAGTGATCCGCACCCTCGACAATCCGATCCGCGCCGACGGCGGCATCTGCGTGTTGCGCGGCAACCTCGCGCCACTGGGCGCGGTGCTCAAACCGTCAGCCGCAACGCCGGAGCTGATGCAGCACCGTGGCCGCGCGGTGGTGTTCGAGAACTTCGACATGTACAAGGCGCGCATCAACGACCCGGAACTGGACGTCGATGCCAACTCGATTCTGGTGATGAAGAACTGCGGGCCGAAGGGTTATCCGGGCATGGCCGAAGTCGGCAACATGGGGCTGCCGGCCAAGCTGCTGGCGCAGGGCGTGACCGACATGGTACGTATCTCCGATGCGCGCATGAGCGGCACGGCCTACGGCACCGTTGTGTTGCATGTCGCGCCGGAAGCGGCGGCCGGCGGGCCTTTGGCGGCAGTGAAGGAAGGTGACTGGATCGAGCTGGACTGCGCCAGCGGGCGTTTGCATCTGGACATTCCGGACGCTGAACTGGCGGCGCGCATGGCGGATCAGCAACCGCCGCAGCAATTGTTGGTGGGTGGGTATCGTCAGCTGTATATCGACCATGTGCTGCAGGCGGATCAGGGTTGCGATTTCGACTTCCTGGTAGGTTGCCGAGGGGCTGAAGTCCCCCGCCATTCCCACTAACACCGCCGTCCCCCTGCCCTGATCATTCCCACGCTCTGCGTGGGAATGCAGCCCGGGACGCTCTGTGTCCCATTCGAGAACTGGAACGCAGAGCGTCCCTTCAGGCATTCCCACGCGGAGCGTGGGAACGATCATTGCCTCGCTCCAGATTACGCCGTGCCTGCTATGATGCGCGGCATCTCCATCGCTCAGGATCGCGCCACTCCCCATGGATTACCGCAAACCTTCCGACCGTAAAAGCATGCACTCGCGCATCGTCCAGGAACTGGGCATGCAGATTGTTTCCGGACGCTTTCTGCCCTGCGACAAGCTGCCCGCCGAAGCCTTGCTCTGCGAGGAATACGCGGTCAGCCGGCCGGTGTTGCGCGAAGCCACCCGAGTGCTGGTCGCCAAGGGCCTGGTGTATTCGAAACCGCGCGTCGGCACCGTGGTCAAGCCACGCCGCGAATGGCACATGCTCGACCCGGACGTGCTGCACTGGCTGATGCAAAGCAGCCCGCAGAACGAGTTCTTCAACGTCCTGACCAGCGTGCGCAGCATCATCGAACCCGCCGCCGCCGCCCTCGCCGCCCAGCACGCCACCGATGCCGACATTGCGTCGATTGCCGAGGCTTACCAGCGCATGGAAGCGGCGCCGACCCCGGAAGCCTTGCTGCAACCGGATCTGGACTTTCACAGCCGGATCGCCGATGCGACCCACAACGATTTGCTGGCCAATCTGTGCAACATGCTTGCGGTGGCGATTGCCGAGGCGTTGAAGCATTCGAATCAGCGGCCGAATCTGCATGAGCTGGCGTTGCCTCGGCACAAGGCGATTTTGACGGCGATCGAGAATCGGGATGCGTTGGGGGCTCGGCATGCGACGTTGGTGCAGCTGGATGATGCGCGCAGCGCCTTGAGTGTTGTGCTTGGGGCGGATCTTTCGTAAGCCTTTAGTCCGCCTGCCCTCACCCTAGCCCTCTCCCAGGGGGAGAGGGCACCAATCCGGGGATATTGGAGAGATACACCGACTTGAACGATCTGCCTTGAATCCGTAATCGACTCGGTTTTTCAGGTCGATGGTTGACGAAGCACAACCCGGTCAGTCCCCTCTCCCTTTGGGAGAGGGCTAGGGTGAGGGGGCTTTTGCTCTCACACCATAAAAAAAGCCGCAACCCTTCAAGGTTGCGGCTTTTTCATTTCAGCCAACCGGATCAGTGAGCAAACAGAGAATTTCCCTTCTGCCCCGCCAGTTTCTCCGGCTTGATCAGGAACTTCGCCAGTGCCGGCAATAGCCACAGCGCACCGAACATGTTCCACAGCAGCATGAAGGTCAGCATCAGGCCCATGTCGGCCTGGAACTTGATCGCCGAGAAGATCCAGGTGCACACGCCGATGGCCAGGCACAGACCGGTGAACAGCACCGCTTTACCGGTGGATTTCAGGGTCTGGTAATAGGCTTCCTGCAGCGGCAAACCGGCACGCAGGAAACTTTCCAGGCGGCTGTAGATGTAGATGCCGTAGTCCACGCCGATGCCCACGCCCAACGCCACTACCGGCAGCGTCGCTACCTTCACGCCGATACCCATGAACGCCATCAGCGCGTTACCCAGCACCGAGGTCAGCACCAGCGGCAGCACGATGCACAGGGTCGCCGCCCACGAGCGGAAGGTGATCATGCACATCACCGCCACGCAGATGTACACCAGGATCAGAATGGTCAGCTCGGACTTCTTGATCACCTCGTTGGTGGCCGCCTCGATCCCGGCGTTACCAGCCGCGAGGATGAACTCCAGGCCTTCCTTGTTGTTTTCCTTGGCGAAGTCCTGCACCGCATGCACGGCGCGATCCAGGGTTTCGGCCTTGTGGTCGTTGAGGAACACCAGCACCGGCGCCAGCGAGCAACTGTTGTTGTACAGGCCGTCGGCCCGGGCGATTGAGTTGTTCAGCACATCCGGGTTGCGCGACAGGGTTTCCCATTTCAGGTTGCCCTCGTTCATGCCCTTGATCATCTGCTTGGACACGGTCACCAGCGAGATCGCCGACTGCACGCCCTCGGTGTTCTGCATCTTCCACATCAGTTCGTCGATCGGCGCCATGGCTTCATAGCGCGAGCAGCCTTCGGACTTGGTCTTGACCATCACCACCAGCACGTCGGAACTGGTCGAATAGTTGCTGATGATGAAGTTGTTGTCCTTGTTGTAGCGCGAGTCCGGACGCAGTTCCGGCGCGCCCTGGTCGAGGTCACCGATTTTCAGGTTCTGGCTGTACCAGAGACCGCCGCCGAAGGCGACCAGCGCCAGGGCGATGGAAATCGGCGCGACTTTCGGGTTGGCGAAATTCGACAGCAGACGCCAGAACGGATGCTCGCGATGCGCGTCCTTCTTGCTCTTGGCGATGGCGCGCTTGCTGATGCCGACATAGGAAATCGCCACCGGCAGCAGGATCAGGTTGGTGAACACGATCACCGCCACGCCGATGGAAGCGCCGATGGCCAGCTCGCGGATCACGCCGATGTCGATGATCAGCAGCGTGATGAAGCCGACGGCGTCTGCCAGAATCGCGATCATCCCCGGCAGGAACAATTGACGGAATGTCCGCCGTGCGGCCGTCAACGCGTTGTCCGCCTCACCGGATTGCAGGGCGATACCGTTGATTTTCTGCACGCCGTGGGAAATGCCGATGGCGAAGATCAGGAACGGCACCAGCATCGAATACGGATCGAGGCCGAACCCGAAGAAGTGCATCAACCCGAGTTGCCAGACCACCGCCACCAGCGTGGTGCTCAACACCGCCACAGTGCTGCGCAGGCAGTTGGTGAACCACAGCAGCAGGATCAGGGTGATGACGAAGGCGATGCCGAAGAACATCACCACCATCACCAGGCCGTCGATCAGGTCACCGACCTTCTTGGCGAAGCCGACGATGTGGATCTTGACGTTGGGGTTCTGCGCTTCGAACTTGTTGCGGATCTTGTCTTCGAGCTCATGGGAGAACTGGCGATAGTCCAGCGCCAGCAACTTGCCCTGGTCCTGCGGGTCCGGGTAGGACTCCAGCAGCGGGATGTCGACGATGCTCGACTTGAAGTCGTTGGCCACCAGACGCCCGACCTGACCGGACTTGAGCACGTTGTTGCGCAGCAGATCGAGGCTGTCCTGGGAGCCGTTGTAGCTCTGCGGGATCACTTCGCCGCCGGCAAAACCTTGCTCGGTCACTTCGGTCCAGCGCACGCTCGGGCTCCACAGCGACTTGAGGCCGGAACGGTCGACGCCGGAGATGTAGAACACCTCGTCGTTGATCTGACGCAGGGTCTCCATGTACTCCTTGGAGAAGATGTCGCCATCCTTCGCTTCCACCGAAATACGCACGGTGTTGCCCAGGTTCGCCAGATCGTTGCGGTGCTCCATCATCTTCTCGATGAACGGATGCTTGAGCGGGATCATCTTTTCGAAACTGGTGGACGGGCGGATCAGCGTGGCCTGCCAGAACAGGAAAATGCTGACCAGCAGGCAGATCACGATCACTGCCGGGCGGTTGTTGAAGATCAGGCGCTCGAGAAACGTCGCCTTGTCCTGATGATGAGTGCTCAAGGAAGTCATAGCCCCGCCTTCTTATTATTGATTCGGCTCATTTGCCCAGCTCGGCGCCGTTCGCAGTAGTCACCCGAACGCCACCCTGCCCGCTCAGGATCAGATTGCCGTTGCCGGCGGCGGTGACCGACGACAGCGAGATGCGATCCGGACGGTTGAACACGCTGAAGGTTTCGCCGTTGTCACTGCTGCTGACCACCGAGCCGCCGTTGCCGACGATGACGATGGAGCCGTCTTCGAGCAGTGTGGCACCGGACAGGCCGAACTCCAGCGAACCGCGCGCAGCTTTCAGTTCGACCTGCTCCCAGGTGCTGCCGAAATCGGTGGAGCGGTAAAGGTTGCCGCGCAGACCGTAGGCCAGCAGGGTTTGCGGCTGCGCCGTACCGATCACGCCGAACAGCGAGCCTTCGTACGGGCCTTCGAGTTTTTCCCAGGTCTGGCCCCAGTCGGCGGAGCGGAACATGCTGCCCGACTCACCGACGATGAACAGGCCGGCGTCTTTTACGGAAGCGATGGCGTTGAGGTGGAACTGGTCTTCGTTGTCGAGGCGGTCGCTGACGTCTTCCCAGTTTTTGCCGCCGTCGGTGGTTTCCAGCAGCGCGCCGTAGGCACCCACGGCCAGGCCGCTGTTGACGTCCTTGAACCAGACGTCGAGCAGCGGCGACTCACGCTTGAGGTCTTCGAACTGTTTGGTCCAGGTCAGGCCGCCGTCTTCGCTGGCGAGGATCTGTGCGTCGTGGCCGACGGCCCAGCCGTGCTTGTCATCGACGAAATACACGGCGGTCAGCAACTGGCGGCTCGGCACTTTGGCCTGGGTCCAGGTCTTGCCCTGATCGTCGGAATAGAGAATGTGCCCGCGATCCCCAACCGCCACCAGCCGGGTTCCGGCGTGAACGACATCGAGCATCAGGCTTTTCGAGGCCTTGGCCGATTCGGTGGAATAGACCACGTCGGCTGGCGCTTCGGCGGCGAGAACCGGCGCCGACAATGTGGCAAAGCCCAGCAGAGAGAGTGCTGTGGCCAGCAACGCGGTGTTGCGTAACGCCGGCGGGCGGCAACGACTCATAGACCTTCCCCTGTTTATTATTGTTGGTCATGGACCTTAAGGGCGCCGCAAGGGTGCTCACGGTGACTGCCTGGTCACAAGCATAGTCCTGAAACCCGCCATCCAGAGCCCCTTCGGAAGCTGGCTCATCCTATCGGGCATTCGAAACGTCTGACAATCGGCGCAACGTTATCTTTTGTTAACCGCGAAGGAACGGGTTGCGAGTGAATGAAGAGGTATTCGCCGGGCTGATGAGCCCGGATCTGCTGCCCCTCGTCAAAAATAATCATCCAGCTTCAACCTCTGAGCCGCATCATCTTTCAGAACCCGAATCGACTGCATGTCGCAGGGCATAGTCTCGAAGACATAACCCTTGGCCCCCGGAATTGCGACAACCGCTTTTTTTTCACTGATCAATGCCGCTCTGGCGCCATGGGGCATCCCGGGGATGGCGCATTCGCGCGGATGAAGATGAAACGAGGCGAATATCAGCGCTTCCTGAACACCTTCTTCGACATGCTTGAGAACAAAAACCCACACACTCCATGAACTGCTGACGGTGAAAAGAGACACGCCGAGGACAATCCAGCGCATGGTCGCGCGCCTGATGTGGCTACGACCGGATTTGTATTTTTTCCAGAACGGCGCTGACAGAGGATCGCGCTTCGCCGACTCGCGGAATGTCGGCTTCACTTCATTCATGAACATATATGTGACGATGACAATGAGACTGCCCAGCATCGTCGCGGCGTATAGCCAAGTGAATGCAAGTATCAGCAACGTCAGCGTCTTTTGTGCGACGGGAAACTGGGTGGCTTCGACTCGCGTGTAGTGAACGATGAAATAGTCAGCCCAGGCACTCGCAAACTGGCCGATACCCAACGTTATCAAGGCCGCGGTGAGGGCCAGCCACCAGAAGTTTTCCCTGAATTTTGCGACCAGATTGAAATATCTGATCGAGAGGACCAATGAACTCAGGCACAGGGTGACCCACACCTGCAAGACCACACTCAGATCCGCAGGGCTGCCCAGCCTGGTCCATAAAGCGAGCAACAGCAGCAGCGCCAGCGACACAAGGGTCAGCGCCGCCAGATACTCGTCGAACCCCCACCATCGAATGCTGTAGTTGAGCTTCCAGGGCCAGTGTTTCGAACCTGTTCTGACAAACATCGGGCCATCCATGCAGCGTCTGGCCACTTCCAGTACGAAAGCGAAAATCAAATAGGTAGCAATGTAGGGGAGCATTGATCGCGAGCGTCCTTTCTCTCAGATCGGACAATGTTATCTCAAGCCTTCCGCTTATCCGATCAACGCCTCTAAACATTTGAACTGCCGCCCCTGAATGGCGTGGCGCTTGCGCATGCCGTCCATCTGATCTCGTACAAATTCGAATGGGAGGCTTGCACGATCGGTATTATGGTATACCATCAGACGCACAGACACTCTTTATCCCCTACGGAGCAGCTCATGAGTTTCGAAATTCGCAAGATCGTCAGCTATGTCGAAGAGACCTTCATTGAAGGCGGCAAGGCTTCCGACACCCCGGTGACCATGGTGGGCCTGGCCGTCGTGATGAAAAACCCGTGGGTCGGCAACGGCTTTGTCGAAGACCTCAAGCCGCAGATTCGCGCCAATTGCTCCGACCTCGGCGCGATGATGGTCGAGCGTCTAGTGGGCATCATCGGCGGTGCCGAGAAGATCGAGGCTTACGGCAAAGCCGCGGTGGTCGGCGCCGACGGCGAAATCGAGCACGCGTCGGCGGTGATCCACACTCTGCGCTTCGGCAATCACTATCGCGAAGCGGTCAAGGCCAAGAGCTACCTGAGCTTCACCAACAAGCGCGGCGGTCCGGGCACTTCGATTCAGATCCCGATGATGCACAAGGACGACGAAGGCCTGCGCTCGCACTACATAACCCTGGAAATGCAGATCGAAGACGCCCCGCGCGCCGACGAAATCGTCGTGGTGCTCGGTTGCGCCGACGGTGGTCGCCTGCATCCGCGCATCGGCAACCGCTACATCGATCTGGAAGAACTGGCCGCCGAAAAAGCCCAGTAATCACAATAAAAAAGGCATTGCAGGAGCGCTCCATGATTCGGCTCACCGCTGAACTCACCCCGGCCGGCACCAGTTATCTGGCGACAGGCGTTGGCCAACCCGTGGTGTTGATCCACGGCGTGGGCTTGAACAAAGAAATGTGGGGCGGCCAGATCGTTGGCCTGGCCACGCAATACCGGGTGATCGCCTACGACATGCTCGGCCATGGCGCCAGCCCGCGACCGGCCAGCGGCACCGCCCTGCTCGGCTATGCCGATCAGTTGCTGGAACTGCTCGACCACCTGCAATTGCCCGAGGCGTCGGTGATCGGCTTTTCCATGGGCGGTCTGGTGGCGCGGGCGTTTGCCCTGCATTACCCGGACCGCCTGAAAAGCCTGGTGGTGCTCAACAGCGTGTTCAACCGCAGCGAAGAGCAACGCGCCGGCGTCATCGCCCGCACCGCTCAAGCTGCCGAACACGGGCCCGACGCGAATGCCGAAGCGGCGCTGTCGCGCTGGTTCAGCCGTGAATATCAGGCGGCCAACCCGGCGCAGATCGCCGCGATCCGCCAGACCCTGGCCGGCAATGATCCGCAGGGTTACCTGACCACCTACGAATTGTTCGCCACCCAGGACATGTACCGCGCCGACGACCTGGGTAGCATCCAGGCGCCGACGCTGATCGCCACCGGCGAACTGGACCCCGGATCGACCCCGGAAATGGCCGAGCAACTGGCCGCGCGCATTTCCGGTGCGAAGGTTGCCGTGCTGCCGGAGCAACGGCATATGATGCCGGTAGAGTCGCCACGGCTGGTGAACCAGACGCTGCTGGAATTTCTCGACACCGCACACTCCCGACAAAACCATATAAAGGGGATCGTTGCATGACGCTCGCACGCTTCCAGATGTGCATCGGCGGAGAATGGGTCGACGCCCTCTCCGGCAAGACTTTCGAAAGCCTCAACCCGGCGCTGGCCGAACCCTGGGCCGAACTGCCCGACGCTGACGAGGCCGACGTCGAACGCGCCGTTCAAGCCGCGCAGACCGCCTTCGACAGCCCGGCATGGCGTGGTTTGACCGCCACCGCGCGCGGCAAATTGCTGCGTCGTCTCGGCGACCTGATCGCCGAGAACAAGGAACAACTGGCGCAGCTGGAAAGCCGCGACAACGGCAAACTGATCCGCGAAACCCGGGGTCAGGTCGGTTATCTGCCGGAGTTTTTCCACTACACCGCAGGCCTTGCCGACAAGCTCGAAGGCGGCACCCTGCCGCTGGATAAACCCGATCTGTTCGCCTACACCGTGCACGAAGCCATGGGCGTGGTCGCCGCGATCATTCCGTGGAACAGCCCGCTTTATCTGACCGCGATCAAACTGGCACCGGCATTGGCGGCGGGCAACACCATCGTGATCAAGCCGTCGGAGCACGCCTCGGCGACCATTCTTGAGCTGGCGCGCCTGGCCCTCGAAGCCGGGATTCCGCCGGGCGTGGTCAACGTGGTCACCGGTTACGGCCCGAGCACGGGCGCCGCCCTCACCCGCCATCCGCTGATCCGCAAGATTGCCTTCACCGGCGGCGCGGCCACGGCCCGGCATGTGGTGCGCAGCAGCGCCGAGAACTTCGCCAAGCTGTCGCTGGAACTGGGCGGCAAGTCGCCGAACATTATCTTCGCCGACGCCGATCTCGACAGCGCGATCAACGGCGCCATCGCCGGGATCTACGCGGCGTCCGGGCAGAGCTGCGTCTCCGGTTCGCGACTGCTGGTGCAGGATGAAATCTACGACGAATTCGTCAGCCGACTAGTGGAGCGCGCCCAGCGCATACGCATCGGCAACCCACAGGACGACAGCAGCGAAATGGGCCCGATGGCCACCGCGCAGCAACTGGCGGTGGTTGAAGGTCTGGTGGCCGATGCCATCGCCGAGGGCGCGCGTCTGCGTCTGGGCGGCAAGCGCCCGAGCGGCGTCGGTGACGGCTGGTTCTACGAACCGACGCTGTTCGAATGCGATCGCAATTCGATGAAGATCATGCAGGAAGAAGTCTTCGGCCCGGTGGCTTCGGTGATCCGGTTCAAGGATGAAGCCGAAGCGCTGGCGATCGCCAACGACTCGCAGTTCGGCCTCGCCGCCGGCATCTGGACCCGCGATCTGGGCCGCGCCCATCGTCTGGCCCGGGACGTGCGTTCGGGGATCATCTGGGTCAACACCTACCGCGCAGTGTCGGCCATGGCACCGATCGGCGGCTTCAAGAACAGTGGCTATGGACGCGAAAGCGGCATCGATTCGGTGCTGGCCTACACCGAACTGAAAACGGTGTGGATCAACCTCTCCCAGGCGCCGATGCCTGATCCGTTTGTGATGCGTTAGGAGTCCTGCGACATGATCGAACCCGGCATTTACAAAGACGTCATGAGCTCGTTTCCGTCCGGGGTCACGGTGGTCACCACCCTCGACCCGGATGGCGGCATCGTCGGCATCACTGCCAGCGCCTTCAGTGCGCTGTCGATTGATCCGGCGCTGGTGCTGTTCTGCCCCAACTACGCTTCCGACACCTACCCGGTGCTGCGCGACAGCAAGAAGTTCGCGATCCATTTGCTGTCCGCCGACCAGACCGCCGAGGCCTACGCCTTCGCCGGCAAAGGCAAGGACAAGGCCAACGGCATCGAGTGGCATTTGAGCGAGCTCGGTAACCCGATCCTCGCCAAGGCCACGGCGATCATCGAGTGCGAGTTGTGGCGTGAATACGACGGTGGCGACCACGCGATCATCGTTGGCGCGGTGAAGAACCTGATCCTGCCGGAGCAACCGGTGACGCCGATGATTTATCACAAGGGCAAGCTCGGCGCTTTGCCGACACTGGGTTGAGCGGAGAAACACATGAGCAACGAAAAGTACGAGCAAGGCCTGAAGATCCGCACCCAGGTGCTGGGCCAAGCCTATGTGCAGCGCTCGATCGAGAACGCCGACGACTTCACCCGCCCGCTGCAGGAAATGGTCACCGAATACTGCTGGGGTCACGTCTGGGGACGCGAAGGCCTGTCGCTCAAGGAGCGCAGCATGATCAACCTGGCGATGATCTCGGCGCTCAACCGCCCGCACGAACTGAAACTGCATGTGCGCGGCGCCTTGCGTAACGGCCTGAGTCGTGAGCAAATACGCGAAATTCTGCTTCAGGTCGGTATTTATTGCGGCATCCCGGCAGCCGTGGACAGTTTCCGGCTCGCCCGTGAAGCCTTCGCCGAAGCCGACGCCGAGGCCTCCAGTTAACCCCTCGGCTGTTTTGATGCCCGTCTGGCATGGACAGTCACCTTAAAGAGCGGACCCCATGAAACGCCTGCCACTCGACGACAGCTTCAAGGTCAATCGCAACCCCGTCACCCTGCGCGAAATCGTGCTGGATAAACTGCGAAGCGCCATCATGAACTTCCAGCTGCTGCCGGGCGATCGCCTGGTGGAGCGCGATCTGTGCGATCGCCTGGGCGTGAGCCGTACGTCGGTGCGTGAAGCCTTGCGTCACCTGGAATCCGAAGGCCTGGTGGAATTCGCCGACGCCAAGGGCCCGCGCGTGGCGATCATCACCCTCGCCGATGCCGTCGACATCTATGAGCTGCGTTGCGTGCTCGAAGGCCTGATCGTCCAGCTGTTCACCCTGCGCGCCAAGGCCAAGGACATCAAGGCCCTGGAAAAAGCCCTCGACGAGAACCGCAAGGCGCTCAAGGATGGCGAGCTGCAGCAGGTGATCGACTCGGTACAGGGTTTCTACGACGTGCTGCTGGAAGGCTCGGGCAACCATGTCGCGGCCACTCAGCTGCGTCAGTTGCAGGCGCGCATCAGCTACCTGCGCGCGACGTCGGTGTCCCAGGAAAACCGTCGCGGCGCCAGTAATCACGAGATGGAAAAAATGGTCGAGGCGATCAAGAGCGGCGATCCGCTGGCGGCGCATCAGGCGTGCGTCGATCACGTGCGCGCTGCGGCTGCCGTCGCTCTCGATTACCTCAAGCGCAAACAGGAAGAGACGGGCGACACACCGCCAATCACCCTGCCCATCGCGCTGAAAGAACCGCGCATAGGTCACTGACATGTTCAGCCCGAGCTTTTGCCCGAAATGCGGTGGCGCTGACCTCAGTCAGCAAGTGCCGCCGGGCGATACGCACGAGCGCCTGATGTGCCGCAGTTGCGGCTACATCCACTACGTAAACCCGAAGATCATCGCCGGCTGCATCATCGAGCAGGACGGCAAATACCTCTTGTGCCAACGGGCAATTCCCCCGCGTCCCGGCACCTGGACCCTGCCCGCCGGTTTCATGGAAAGCGGCGAAACCACCGAACAGGCCGCCCTGCGCGAAGTCTGGGAAGAAAGCGGCGTACGCGCGGAAATCGTCTCGCCGTATTCGATCTTCAGCGTGCCGAAGATCAGCGAGGTCTACATCATCTTCCGCGCCATCGCGCTGGAAATCACTGGCGAGTACGGTCCGGAAACCCTCGCCTGCAAATTCTTCGCCCCGGAAGACATCCCGTGGGAGCAGATCTACTACCCGGCGATCCGGCAGATCCTCGAACGCTACATCGAGGAACGCCAGGCCGGGGTGTATGGCATGTACATGGGCAATGACGACAGCGGCAAGATTCATTTCATGCGTTGATCAGCCGTCACTTGCAAGGGATACAGAGCCCGGCCCGATTCCTCGGTAGATAGGTGCTCAGTCCGGCATCGCACGAATGATATCCGCCAAATCATCTTTGGTGATTTCATTGGCTTTGAGAGCAGCGGAGATGTCTTTCTTGGAGAGCGGGAAACGCTTGAAAATGTCCTTCAAGGTATCGGCATCAATATTGGAGAGCCAAAGAGGATCGATAAAAGATCCGCCATATTCAGGCTTCATTGGGACTTCTTCGTGGGCAATGGCACCTTTGTGATTCAGATACACCACATAACGATCGTGCCCTTCAGGAAAGCTTTTATCGTGATATAGCGTTGTCCCCATCGGCAGGACATAGTAATTGTCATCGCCACCTTGCCCCTCGATCAGCAGGGGTTCTTTGGTTTTAACCATCTCCAGATCGCGTCCCTTCGCACTGTTCCCGAAAATCAGAAAAGCCAGAAAGACTGCATTCACAAATAGTGCAGCCACTAGCCAGAGGCCCACTCGCCTACCTGAAAACATTCCTTTTGTCATGCGCATCAATATTCCCTTAGAGCACACCGTGCAAACCCGCAGGCATTAAATTCCGTCCGGCGGACGATCTCCTGATCCAGAAAAAAATCAAAAGATCGCGGCCACGTTCGATTCTGTAGTTCCTGCGGGTTTACAAGCAAGACGTTACGGCGCCATCCCTTCAACGATGACAATCTCCGCCCTCGCCCATTCCTCGCGATAGCTCTTCGCTTCCTGATACGCCGCCGAGCGGTAGCACGCCACGGCCTGCTCATAACTGTCGAATTCAATCACCACGCTGCGCTGTGGCGTCGCCCGCCCTTCCATTGCTTCGCTGCGCCCGCCTCTGGCTAAAAACTTCGCGCCGAACTCGGCGAACGCTTTCGGCGCGCGCTGGGTGTATTGGCTGTAGTGATCGGGATCGTTGATGTCCACGTGTGCAATCCAGTACGCCTTCATAGTGACCTCTTGGTTGATTTTGTATTATGGTATACCACGAAATTCATCCACATCGAGAGTCCAGCATGGCCTTCAACAGCATCGAAGAAATCATCGAAGATTATCGCCTCGGCAAAATGGTGTTGCTGGTCGATGACGAAGACCGGGAAAACGAAGGTGACCTGCTGCTGGCCGCCGACCGTTGCACGTCCGAGGCGATCAGTTTCATGGCCCGTGAGGCTCGGGGGCTGATTTGTTTGACCCTGACCGACGATCATTGCCAGCGCCTGGGGCTGGAACAGATGGTGCCGAGCAATGGCAGCGTGTTCAGCACGGCGTTCACGGTTTCCATCGAAGCGGCGGTCGGTGTGACTACCGGCATTTCTGCTGCCGACCGCGCTTGCACGGTGGCCGCTGCGGTGGCGCCGAATGCTCGCGCTGAAGACCTGGTGCAGCCCGGCCATATCTTTCCGCTGCGCGCCAAGGAAGGTGGCGTACTGACCCGTGCCGGCCACACCGAGGCCGGCTGTGATCTGGCGCGGTTGGCGGGTTTCACGCCCGCCTCGGTGATTGTCGAGGTGATGAACGACGACGGCACCATGGCCCGTCGTCCGGATCTGGAAGTCTTCGCGCGCAAGCACGGGATCAAGATCGGCACCATCGCCGACCTGATCCACTATCGCCTGAGCACCGAACACACCATCGAGCGCATCGGCGAACGGGAGTTGCCGACGGTGCATGGCACATTCCGTTTGATCACCTTCGAAGATCGCATCGAGGGTGGGGTGCACATGGCGATGGTCATGGGTGAGCTGCGCCGTGAAGAGCCGACGCTGGTGCGCGTGCACGTGATCGATCCGCTGCGGGATCTGGTGGGTGCCGAGTACAGCGGGCCATCGAACTGGACGTTGTGGGCGGCGCTGCAACGGGTCGCTGCCGAGGGGCATGGCGTGGTCGTGGTGCTGGCCAATCATGAGTCTTCCCAGGCGTTGCTGGAGCGCATTCCGCAACTGACTCAGCCGCCTCGGCAGTTCAGCCGCTCGCAATCGCGGATCTATTCAGAGGTCGGGACTGGGGCGCAGATTCTGCAGAACCTGGGCGTTGGCAAGCTGCGCCACTTGGGCCCGCCGCTAAAATATGCCGGGTTGACTGGGTACGATCTTGAGGTGGTTGAGAGCATTCCATTCACCGAATGACCCTGTTTGCCAGATAGCCGGTAAGGCAAAGTGCTTGCACAAAGTTTGGAATACCATAATATGATATTCCATAGACCGGACGACCTGAAAAACCGTCCAGCTACTGCTCCCGACAGGCGGGCAACAACGCAAGCCCGCTCAAAAACACAACAATGAGGGCGTAAAAATGGTGTTGAACAAAGCTGCAACCGCGATCTTTTTTGCGGGACTGCTGAGCGTGACCGGTCAGGCCGCGATGGCCGCCGAGAGTGTGAACTTTGTCAGCTGGGGCGGTAGCACCCAGGATGCGCAGAAACAGGCCTGGGCCGATCCGTTCAGCAAGGCCAGCGGCATCACCGTCGTGCAGGACGGCCCGACCGACTACGGCAAACTCAAGGCCATGGTCGAGAGCGGCAACGTGCAATGGGACGTGGTCGACGTCGAAGCCGACTTCGCCCTGCGCGCCGCCGCCGAAGGTCTGCTCGAACCCCTCGATTTCAAACAGATCCAGCGCGACAAGATCGACCCGCGTTTCGTCAGCGACTACGGCGTCGGCTCGTTCTTCTTCTCCTTCGTCCTCGGCTACAACGAGGGCAAGCTCGGCGCCAACAAGCCGCAGGACTGGAGCGCGCTGTTCGACACCAAGACCTTCCCCGGCAAACGCGCCCTCTATAAATGGCCAAGCCCCGGCGTGCTTGAACTGGCCCTGCTCGCCGACGGCGTAGCAGCCGACAAGCTCTACCCGCTGAACCTCGATCGCGCCTTCAAGAAACTCGACACCATCAAGAAAGACATCGTCTGGTGGGGCGGCGGCGCGCAGTCGCAGCAACTGCTGGCCTCCGGTGAAGCGAGCATGGGCCAGTTCTGGAACGGCCGGATTCATGCCCTGCAAGAAGACGGCGCACCGGTCGGCGTGAGCTGGAAACAGAACCTGGTCATGGCCGACATTCTGGTGGTGCCAAAGGGTTCGAAAAACAAGGACGCGGCGATGAAGTTCCTGGCCAGCGCCAGCAGTGCCAAAGGCCAGGCCGACTTCTCCAATCTGACCGCCTACGCCCCGGTCAACGTCGACAGCGTGGCGCGTCTGGACTCGACGCTGGCCCCGAACCTGCCGACTGCCTACGCTAAGGATCAGATCACTCTTGATTTCGCGTACTGGGCCAAGAACGGTCCGGCCATCGCGACACGGTGGAACGAATGGCTGGTCAAATGAAAATGGCGGCCACCGCATCCCGTCCCTCCACTGCCACCGGGAGCGCCCCGAGCGCTGCCGGCCCGGCTTCAGGCAAGGCGAGTGCCATGGCGCAAGCCCCGTCCCTCAAGCAACGCTGGCGCGGCGCCGGCAACCTCGCGCCGGCGCTGTTGTTCCTCGGTCTGTTCTTTCTCGCCCCGCTGATTGGTTTGTTGCTGCGCGGCGTGCTGGAACCGGTGCCGGGCCTCGGCAACTATGAGCAACTGTTCGCTAACTCGGCCTACGCCCGGGTGCTGTTCAACACCTTTTCGGTAGCGGGACTGGTGACGGTGTTCAGCCTGCTGCTGGGCTTCCCGCTGGCCTGGGCAATCACCTTGGTGCCACGGGGCTGGGGCCGCTGGATCCTCAACATCGTGTTGTTGTCGATGTGGACCAGCCTCCTCGCCCGCACCTATTCCTGGCTGGTGCTGTTGCAGGCTTCGGGTGTCATCAATAAAGCCTTGATGGCCATGGGCATCATCGATCAACCGCTGGAAATGGTGCACAACCTGACCGGCGTGGTGATCGGCATGAGCTACATCATGATTCCGTTCATCGTGCTGCCGTTGCAGGCGACCATGCAGGCCATCGACCCGATGATCCTGCAGGCCGGTTCGATCTGTGGCGCGAGTCCCTGGACCAACTTCTTCCGGGTGTTCCTGCCGCTGTGCCGGCCGGGTCTGGCGTCCGGCGGATTGATGGTGTTCGTGATGTCGCTCGGTTACTACGTCACCCCGGCGCTGCTGGGCGGGGCGCAGAACATGATGCTGCCGGAATTCATCATTCAGCAGGTGCAGTCGTTCCTCAACTGGGGCCTGGCCAGCGCCGGCGCCGCGTTGCTGATCGTCATCACGCTGGTGCTGTTCTACGTCTACCTGAAGCTGCAGCCGGAATCTCCGGTTGGCGCCAGTAACGCGAGGTAAGCCGACATGCTTCTGACGCCCAATGCCATGAGTCGCCGGATGCGCTTCGGCCTGTATTTCACCACCGGGCTGATCGGCCTGTTCCTGCTGTTGCCGATCGTGTTCATCGTCCTGCTGTCGTTCGGTTCGTCCCAGTGGCTGGTGTTCCCGCCACCGGGCTGGACGCTGAAATGGTACGTGCAGTTCTTCTCCAACGCCGACTGGATGAGCGCAGCGCTGGCCAGCCTCAAGGTCGCGGTGCTGACCACGATCTGCGCCGTCGCCCTCGGTTTGCCGACGGCCTTTGCGCTGGTGCGCGGACGCTTCCCCGGCCGGGAAATGCTCTACGGCCTGTTCACCCTGCCGATGATCGTGCCGCTGGTGATCATCGCCGTGGCGGTGTACGCGCTGTTCCTCAAGCTCGGCTACACCGGGACGATGTTCGCCTTCGTCGTCAGCCACGTGATCGTCGCGCTGCCGTTCACCATCATCTCGATCATCAATTCGCTGAAGCTGTTCGATCAGTCGATTGAAGATGCGGCGGTGATCTGCGGCGCCTCGCGCCTGCAAGCGGTGTTCAAAGTGACGTTCCCGGCGATTCGTCCGGGCATGGTTGCCGGCGCTCTCTTCGCCTTCCTCGTTTCGTGGGACGAAGTGGTGCTCAGCGTGATGATGGCCAGCCCGACCCTGCAAACCCTTCCCGTGAAAATGTGGACCACCTTGCGCCAGGACCTGACGCCAGTGATCGCCGTCGCTTCGACGCTGCTGATCGGCCTGTCGGTATTGGTCATGGTGATCGCCGCCGCGCTGCGCCGGCGCAACGAAATCAGCGCATGAGCGCCAGGAGTACGACATGAGTGCCGTGATCAAAGACGCATCCCAGCAGAGCGACAAACCCCTGGTCAGCCTGCGCAACCTGAACAAGCACTACGGCGATTTCGCAGCCGTGGACAACATTTCGCTGGACATCAAGGACGGCGAATTCCTGACTTTCCTCGGCTCCAGCGGCTCGGGCAAAAGCACCACGTTGTCGATGCTCGCCGGCTTCGAAACCCCGAGCAGCGGCGAGATCCTGGTCAACGGCCAGTCGCTGGTGAACGTGCCGCCGCACAAGCGCGACATCGGCATGGTGTTCCAGCGTTATTCGCTGTTCCCGCATCTGTCGGTACGCGACAACATCGCGTTCCCGCTGGCGATCCGCAAACTCGCTGCAGCCGAGCGTGACAAACGCGTCGATGCGATGCTGAAACTGGTGCAGCTCGAACAATTTGCCCATCGCCGCCCTTCGCAACTGTCTGGCGGCCAGCAGCAACGGGTCGCCATCGCCCGGGCGCTGGTTTACGAACCGCGCATTCTGCTGATGGACGAACCGCTCGGCGCGCTGGACAAGAAACTGCGTGAAGACTTGCAGGATGAATTGCGCCAGCTGCACCGCCGCCTCGGCATCACCATCGTCTACGTGACCCACGACCAGGAAGAAGCCATGCGCCTGTCCCAGCGCATCGCGATTTTCAGTCACGGCAAGATTGTCGGGCTCGGCAGCGGGTATGACCTTTATCAGAATCCGCCGAATGCGTTTGTGGCGTCGTTTCTCGGTAACTCGAACTTTCTCAAGCTCAAGGCGCAGGGCAATGCGGCGGCGAGTTTTGAGGGGCAGTCGCTGTCGATCCGTCTCACCGCTGGATTGCAGACCGGGCAGGATGTTTTGTTGATGGTGCGTCCGGAGAAGGCGTTGGCGTTGAGTGTGCAGCAGGCGGCGAGTGAGCCATTGGCGGGGGGCTGGAATGAGGTTTCGGCGAAGGTGGTCGAGGTGTTGTTTCTGGGTGAGAGTCAGACTTGCAGTGTGGTCACGTCGGGTGGGACTTCGATGACAGTGAAGGCGTTGTCGGCGGCGGGGATGCCGCTGAAGGCTGGGGATCCGGTTCGGGTGCGGTGGGCGACGGCGGATGCTTGCGTCTATACCGAGTGGGCTGAGAGCGATTTGAACAAAGCGGCGGGGGCTCATTAACACCGAGTCGCCTGCCCGCCCTCACCCCAGCCCTCTCCCGGAGGGAGAGGGAGCCGATTGGGGGATATTGAAGAGATATGCCGACCTGAAGGAGCTGCTTTGAATCCACAATCAACACGGTCTTTCAGGTCGATGTAGTGCGCCAGACAACTCGGTAGGCTCCCTCTCCCTCCGGGAGAGGGCTGGGGTGGGTAAAGACCGGGTACATCCTTTACGTTTGAGACCGGGGACATGGTTTACAGGTATCAATCATGGTCAGGAGGTGCTGACCATGCCCTGGAATCAAGAGTCCCCGATGGATCAACGAGTGAAATTAGTCAGTGACTGGCTCAGTGGCAGCTACACCAAGAGCCAATTGAGCCGGCGTTATGGGGTCAGCCGGCCAACCGTCGATAAGTGGCTGGATCGGTATGCAGCGCTCGGTGTGGATGGCTTGAAAGAGCAATCCCGCAAGCCTTTGAACTGCCCTCATCAAACCCCGGATGAAATCATCGCCACATTGCTGGCCAAGAAAAACGAGCATCCGGATCGAGGTCCCAAACAGATCATTGATCGCCTGCGAAAGTCCGATCCACAGATCCCATGGCCGGCCGCGAGCACTGCTGGTGAGTGGTTGAAGAAGGCTGGCTTGGTCATTGCGCGGCGCCCTTATCCTTTGCGCCCGCGTGCTCCGACGCATTTACGCCCGGCCGATGAACCCAACCAGACCTGGTGTGCCGACTTCAAAGGGCAGTTCAGGATGCAGGACGGCAATTGGTGCTATCCGCTGACCATTACCGATCAGATGAGCCGCTATCTGCTGCTCTGCCGGGCGCTGCCCGGCACGCACAGCGAGCCGACGCGACAGGGATTCGAATGGGCTTTCCGGGAGTTTGGATTGCCGGACGTAATCCGCACAGATAACGGGGCGCCTTTCGCATCGACCGGTTTGGCGCGGCTGTCGAAGCTGTCCGTCTGGTTCATCAGGCATGGCATCCATATCGAGACAATCACACCAGGGCGTCCTGACCAGAACGGTCGACACGAACGGATGCACCGCACCCTCAAAGCAGCGGTACTGCGAACACCTGCGGAAAATCTCGTACGCCAGCAGCTGGCCTTTGAAGAGTTCGTTCAGGACTTCAACCATGATCGACCACACACCGCACTGGGCATGAAACCGCCGGCTTCCGTATACAGACCTTCGTTGCGCCCGTATCCGGGCTACTTGCCCGCGGTCGAATATGGCCCTGAGGTTGAGGTACGCAAGGTTCGTTCGAACGGCGAGTTCAAGTGGAAGGGGCAACGAATGTTTTTGGGCGAGGCGCTGATCGGCGAGGACATCGCGCTGAAGGAAGTGGCTGATGACGTGTGGGAGCTGTACCTTTGCAACTTCTGTTTAGGCAGGCTTGAGCGCGGTGCCAACCGCGTATCAAGCCTGTAAAAGGTGTAAACGATGTCCCCGGTCTAATGTGTAAAGGATGTACCGGTCTCTACAGTGAGGG
>NZ_WTVE01000013.1:0-14195 GCF_022496685.1 Pseudomonas sp. B707
GGTGTATGTACCGGAGACATGGTGGACACATGTTCGGGGACATGGTGGACGGTTTTCAAATCCGCTTACCTGATACAACGGTCTGTTGAATCAAGTCAATTCGGGCAATGCGATGTCTGCTCCAGTAGACATCGTAGATGCCATCTTCTGTCGTTCCCCTGATCGCTATCAGCTCCCCGATGAAGGCCTTTCCGATCAGGAATTGGCTGCTTCTCCAGTACATCTCGCCATTGCCCTGAACTTTCCTGACCAAATCTCCTTCCGCGTACTCCAGGACAGGCCGGGTCTCTTGGTATTCAAGCGGGCTACTGCTGTAGCGGCTCGCTGGAACCCCCATTCCCAAGGCTTGATGCGGGCGCTTCTGATTGTAAGTTTCTCGCCAGATATCGAAGGCTTTTTGTGCTCCGACGAGATCGATAAAGCACTGACTCTGCAGAACTTCGGCCTTCAAGCTGCGATGGAATCGCTCAATCTTGCCCTGAGTTTGTGGATGGTAGGGCCGGGAGTGGCTGACCCGGATGCCCTGTCTCATCAGCCAGACTTCCAGGGCGGTGTAGACCCCGGTTTGGTCACCCCATGGCGAACCGTTATCCATGGTCATGCGTTGCGGCAGACCGTATCGGCGAAACACTCCAACAAGCTGTTCTTCCACGGTTTGGCGTTGTTGATTGGCGCAAGCGGCGATGCACAACGAGAAGCGGGAATGGTCATCCAATATCGTCAAAGGGTGGCAGCGGCCATGACGCATACCGACGTGTCCCTTGAAGTCCATCTGCCACAAATCATTGGGTGCGTCATGCTCGAAACGGATGAACGGTTTGATCTCGGCGGCCTTTGGATCAACGCGCGAATGACGCTGTAAAACCGCATGCACGGTGCTGACGGAAGGCATCACTAAACCCTTGTCTTCCAGCACGCGTTTGAGCTTGCGAGCGCCCCAAGCCGCGTACTCCTGACTCACGTTCAGAATCTGCTTCTCCACCTCGTCAGCACAACGTTTGGGTGACGTCTTCGGTCGTCGTGACTGATTGTTCAGACCCTCGGCCCCTGATTTTTCAAACCTGCTGAGCCATTTGTAGGCAGTGCTTGGGCTGATGTTGAATCGACGGCAAAGCTGCCGAACATTGGCCCCTTCTTGCCGAGCCAAAAGCACGAATTCTGTACGTAGCTGCACGGTAGACACCTCTTCCCAAGACACAGGCCATCTCCTTCGCGATGAGCAATGTGTCTATTAAAAGTGTCCACCATGTCTCCTAACACCTGTCCACTATGTCTCCGGTACATACACCGGGAGAGGGCTGGGGTGAGGGCCGGGTTTCACTCGGTCAATGATCAGAACCACGCATCCTGCATCCCCAGACACGTATCATCCCGCGCCTCCAGCAACGCCAATTCATGCTGGCACCCCGGCACTTCCCACGTCAGAAAATAACGCGCCGCCTGCAACTTGCCCTTATAGAAGTCGACATCCGCCGCATTCCCCTTGGCCAACCCTTCCTCGGCTCGAATCGCCTGCTCCAGCCAGCGCCAGCCTATCACTGCATGCCCGAATACCTTCAGGTACAGCGCCGAATTCGCCAGGCTGCTGTTGACCTTGCCTTGAGCCAGATCCGTCAGCAGGCCGATGGTCACGCTCTGCAGGCGCGCCACCAGTTTCTCCAACGGCTCACGCAGTGCGGTCAACGATTCGTACGCCACCGCGCGTTCGGCGGTGTCGGCGATCAGTCGAATCAGCTGCTTGAGCCCGGCACCACCGTTCTGCGCCAGTTTGCGCCCGAGCAAGTCCAGCGACTGAATGCCGTGAGTGCCTTCGTGGATCGGGTTCAGGCGGTTGTCGCGGTAGTACTGCTCCACCGGGTATTCACGGGTGTAGCCGTGGCCGCCGAGAATCTGGATCGCCAGTTCGTTGGCCTTGAGGCAGTACTCCGATGGCCAGGATTTGACGATCGGTGTCAGCAAATCCAGTAGCTCATGAGCCTGTTTGCGCTCGGCCTCGGTTTCCAGTGTGGTGGTGTCATCGAACAGTCGCGCCGCATACAGGCCGAGATCGAACGCACCTTCAACGTAGGATTTCTGCATCAGCAGCATGCGTCTGACATCGGCGTGCTGAATGATCGCCACCGGCGCCGTCGTCGGATCCTTGCTGTCCGGCACCCGGCCCTGCGGGCGTTCGCGGGCGTACTCCAGCGAGTACAGGTAACCGGCATAACCAAGCATCACCGCGCCCATACCGACGCCGATCCGCGCTTCGTTCATCATCTGGAACATGTAGCTCAAGCCGTGATGAGGCTTGCCTACCAGATAACCGACACACTCGCCGTTATCGCCGAAGTTCAGCGCCGTGGACGTCGTGCCGCGCCAGCCCATCTTGTGGAACAGCCCGGCCAGCAACACGTCGTTGCGTTTGCCGAGACTGCCGTCATCGTTGACCAGGAATTTGGGCACGATGAACAGCGAAATACCCTTCACGCCGGCCGGCGCGTCCGGCAGTTTGGCCAGCACCATGTGCACGATGTTTTCCGAGAGTGGGTGATCGCCGCCGGAAATGAAGATCTTGTTGCCCTTGAGGCGATAAGTGCCGTCGGACGCAGGCTCGGCGCGGGTACGAATATCCGACAGCGACGAACCGGCATGGGGTTCGGTCAGGGCCATGGTGCCGAAGAAGCGGCCGTCGATCATCGGTTGCAGGAAACGTTGCTTCTGTTCTTCGGTGCCGAAGCTTTCGATCAGGTTGGCCGCGCCCATGGTCAGGAACGGATAGGAAGTAGAAGCCGCGTTCGCTGACTGAAAGTGAGCGAAGCAGGCCTGGGACAGCAGTGTAGGAAGTTGCATGCCGCCAGCGTCGAAACTGCGCGCCGCGTTGAGGAATCCAGCCTCGAGGAAGGCATCCACCGCCGGTTTCACCTCGGGAATCAGAATCGCCTGACCGTTCTCGTAGCGCGGCTCGTTTTCGTCGCCCTTGCGGTTGTGCGGTGCGAAGTACTTCTCGGCAATGTTGCGTGCCGTGCCGATGGCGGCGTCGAAGGTTTCGCGGTTGTGCTCGGCAAATCGCTCGCGCCGGGTCAGGCCCTCGGCATCGAGGACTTCGTACAGCTCGAAAGCCAGATTGCGGGAACTGAGCAGCGTCTCGGACATGGCGGCCTACCTTAAATAAAGTATGCCGCAGTCTAGGGAGGCTTATAAAAAGGGGAAAGGAAGATAGATAAGGGTGATGGGGCGGCACAAGTTACAAGCTTCAAGCCGCAAGTAAGAGCAGTTTGCTTTTACTTGCAGCTTGTCGCTCGAAGCTTGCAGCTGCTTTTATCCGATGGTCATCAGGCTGGCGTTACCGCCCGCTGCCGCAGTGTTGACGCTCAACGCGCGCTCGATCACCAGACGCTCCAGCGCAATGTTGGTCTCGCCCTGGGACAGACCCTGGACTCCAACAATGGCGCCAGCACGTTTGGCGATCTGCTGGCAGACCGCACGCAACTGGTCGGAGTGGCCGTGATGCAGAACCGCATCGAACACCACGTCGTCCTTGTTCCAGTCGGAAACCAGTTTGATCCGCGCCTGAATCTCCTTCGGCAGGCGTGCGAACAATGCCTTGCTGGTGTCGGATTCCGGCCAGACCGCCGAACCGCCCACCGCCAGTACCGCCGCGAGTTGGGTCAGCAGATCACCTTCGATGTCAGCCAGGCACAGCACGTGCTCGCGCGGCAGGATCGCGTAGCTGTTCTTCTCGCCGGTCGGGCCGGCCAGTACGCGGGTGATACCGCTTTGCGACTGCGCTGCGTACTGCACGCACAGGGTGCTCAGGTCGGCGAACTTGTTGCTGTCGGCCCAGGCTTTCAGGGCGGTCAGCGGTTTGCTCATGGCGTCGCGCAGACGAACGTCCGGTGCCACGGCAGCATCACCGCGAGCGAAGGATTGTTCGATGGCATCGGTAGGACGCGTCGACAGCAGACGGTACAGGTACAGCGGGCCACCGGCTTTCGGGCCAGTACCCGACAGGCCTTCACCACCGAACGGCTGGACGCCGACCACGGCACCGACGATGTTGCGGTTGACGTAGACGTTGCCGGCGTTGACGTTGTCGATCACCTTGGCGATGGTCTCGTCGATGCGGGTGTGCACGCCGAGGGTCAGGCCGTAACCGGAGGCGTTGATCTGGGCGATCAACTGGTCGATCTCTTTACGCTTGTAGCGCACCACGTGCAGCACCGGGCCGAAGATCTCGCGTTGCAGTTCGTCGAAGCTTTCCAGCTCGATCAGGGTCGGCATGACGAAGGTGCCGCGTTTGACTTCCTCGGTATCGGCGATGGCCACCTGGTACACGTTGCGACCTTTGTCGCGCATGCCCTGGATGTGCTTCTCGATACCGGCCTTGGCTTCGGCGTCGATCACCGGGCCGATGTCCACGGACAGGCGCTCCGGGTTGCCGAGACGGCTTTCAGCCATCGCGCCCTTGAGCATTTCGATGACGCGATCAGCGGAATCTTCCTGCAAGCACAGAACACGCAGGGCCGAGCAACGCTGGCCGGCGCTGTCGAAGGCCGACGACACCACGTCGATCACCACCTGTTCGGTCAGTGCTGAAGAGTCGACGATCATCGCGTTCTGGCCGCCGGTTTCGGCGATCAGCGGAATCGGACGGCCCTGGTTGTCGAGGCGACCAGCAATGTTGCGTTGCAGCAGACGCGCGACTTCGGTGGAACCGGTAAACATCACGCCTTTGACGCGCTCATCGCCCACCAGACCGGCGCCGACGGTTTCACCGCGACCCGGCAACAGTTGCAGCACGCCTTCCGGAATCCCGGCTTCGAGCATCAGACGCACGGCTTGTGCGGCGACCAGCGGAGTCTGTTCGGCCGGTTTGGCCAGCACCGGGTTACCGGCGGCCAGTGCGGCGGCGACCTGACCGCTGAAGATCGCCAGCGGGAAGTTCCACGGGCTGATGCAGACCACCGGGCCCAGTGGGCGGTGGGCGTCGTTGCTAAAATCGTTGCGAGCCTGCACCGCGTAGTAACGCAGGAAGTCGACGGCTTCGCGGACTTCGGCGATGGCGTTGGCGAAGGTCTTGCCGGCCTCGCGGGCCAGCAGGCCCATCAGCGGCTGGATCTCGCCTTCCATCAAGTCAGCGGCGCGTTCCAGAATCGCGGCACGTTCGGCCGGCGGGGTGGCCTGCCAGATCGGTGCGGCGTTCAGGGCGCATTGGATTGCGTTGTCGACGTCTTCGACCGTGGCTTCCTGCACATGGCCGACCACGTCACGCAGATCGGACGGGTTCAGCACCGGTGCCGGCGCTTCGTTGCTGGAGGCGCAACCGAGCATCGGCGCGGCTTTCCAGTTGTTGTGCGCGGTCGCCAGGAGGGCGCAGGACAGCGACGCCAGACGATGTTCGTTGGCCATGTCGATGCCGGCGGAGTTGGCGCGCTCGGAACCATACAGGTCACGCGGCAGCGGAATGCGCGGGTGCGGCAGGCCGAAACCACCTTCCACGGTCGCCATCTGCTCGATCTGCGCAACAGGATCGGCCACCAGTTCCTGAATCGAAATCGACTGGTCGGCAATACGGTTGACGAACGAAGTGTTGGCGCCGTTTTCCAGCAGACGACGTACGAGGTACGCCAGCAGGGTTTCGTGAGTGCCGACCGGAGCGTACACACGGCACGGACGGTTCAGCTTGCCTTCGGAAACTTTGCCTACAACCTGCTCGTACAACGGTTCGCCCATGCCGTGCAGGCACTGGAATTCGTACTGGCCCGGGTAATAGTTCTGACCGGCAATGTGATAAATCGCCGACAGGGTGTGGGCGTTGTGCGTGGCGAACTGCGGGTAGATGACTTCCGGTACCGACAGCAGTTTGCGGGCGCAAGCGATGTAGGAAACGTCGGTGTACACCTTGCGGGTGTAGACCGGATAGCCTTCCAGGCCTTCGACCTGGGCGCGCTTGATTTCGCTGTCCCAGTAAGCGCCTTTCACCAGACGGATCATCAGGCGATGACGGCTGCGGCGAGCCAGGTCGATCACGTAGTCGATCACGTACGGGCAGCGCTTCTGGTAAGCCTGGATCACGAAACCGATGCCGTTCCAGCCGGTCAGTTGCGGCTCGAAGCACAGGCGCTCGAGCAGATCCAGCGACAGCTCCAGGCGGTCGGCTTCTTCGGCGTCGATGTTCAGGCCTATGTCGTATTGCTTGGCCAGCAGGGTCAGCGACAGCAGGCGCGGGTACAGCTCGTCCATCACGCGCTCGTACTGGGCGCGGCTGTAACGCGGGTGCAGGGCCGACAGTTTGATCGAGATGCCCGGGCCTTCATAAATCCCACGGCCGTGGGACGCTTTGCCGATCGAGTGAATGGCTTGTTCGTACGAGGCCAGGTACTTCTGGGCGTCGTGTTCGGTCAGCGCCGCTTCACCAAGCATGTCGTAGGAATAACGGAAACCCTTGGCTTCGAACTTGCTCGCGTTGGCCAGGGCTTCGGCGATGGTTTCGCCGGTGACGAACTGCTCGCCCATCAGGCGCATGGCCATGTCGACGCCCTTGCGGATCATCGGCTCGCCGCTCTTGCCGATGATGCGGCTCAGGGAAGAAGTCAGGCCGGCTTCGTTGTGGGTGGAGACCAGTTTGCCGGTCAGCAGCAAGCCCCAGGTCGCCGCGTTGACGAACAGCGACGGGCTGTTGCCCAGGTGCGGCTGCCAGTTGCCGGTGCTGATCTTGTCGCGGATCAGTGCATCACGAGTGCCCTTGTCCGGGATACGCAGCAGCGCTTCGGCCAGGCACATCAGTGCCACGCCTTCCTGGGACGACAGGGAAAATTCCTGCAGCAGGCCCTGAACAATGCCTGCACGACCGCCGGCACTCTTCTGGTTACGCAGTTTTTCCGCGATGGTTGCGGCGAGTTTGTTGGTGGCTTCGGCCATCGGCGCCGGCAGGCGAGCCTGCTCGATCAGCATCGGTACCACTTCCGGTTCAGGGCGACGGTAAGCGGCGGTGATCGAGGCGCGCAGCACCGACTGCGGCAGGATGCTTTCGGCGAATTCGAGGAAGCATTGGTGAGCGTGATCGGTGTGGACTTCGCCCGCGTCGTCGGCGTCCTTGGCGGTCAAACCGTTCAGCTCGGTCAGGGTTGCACCACCCTCGAGTTTTTCCAGGTAATTGAAAATTGCCTGCTTGATCAGCCAGTGCGGTGTGCGATCAATCGAGGTTGCGGCGGCCTTCAGGCGCTCGCGGGTCGGGTCGTCAAGTTTGACCCCAAGGGTGGTGGTAGCCATATTTTTATCCTCATAGGTGCCGCAGTTGCGCGACAACAGCTGGCGGCAAGATTAGCCGCGAGCCGAAACAGGTGCAACCGGGTGCAACCCTTTTTTGTCGGAATATTCTGCAGCTCGTCAGGAAATAATTTCTGGTACGAAAGTGCTGCTCTTGCTTGGTGCTTTTGCTTCTAGAAAAGCGTTGTCACTGCGTTAAAAGGGAGCAAAAAGCCACTTCCGTAAGATAAATCCGACTGGGTGCAACTAATTCTCAAGAAACTGGTTGCACCTGTTTTACTTTGTTGCATAGGATTCGCGCCCAAGGTGCAACCGGGGAAACCCGACGCACCGGCCAATGGCTTTCCTGGGGAAACATTGGTCATAAATGCGCGGCCGTGCGAATCGTCTGTCAGACGTCAGTCTGCAAACGGTGCAACCGCCGCCGCTACATAAAAACAAAGCCAGGGCACGTACGTAATGAGCGCAAGCAATCCAACCCTGATCACGTTCGTGATCTACATCGCAGCAATGGTGCTGATCGGCTTCATGGCCTATCGCTCCACCAATAACCTTTCTGACTATATTCTGGGCGGCCGCAGCCTGGGCAGCGTGGTGACGGCATTGTCCGCCGGCGCTTCCGACATGAGCGGCTGGTTGCTGATGGGCCTGCCGGGCGCCATCTACATGTCTGGCCTGTCCGAAAGCTGGATCGCCATCGGCCTGATCGTCGGTGCCTACCTGAACTGGCTGTTCGTCGCCGGTCGTCTGCGTGTTCAGACCGAGCACAACGGCGATGCACTGACCCTGCCGGACTACTTCTCCAGCCGTTTCGAAGACAAGAGCGGTCTGCTGCGCATCATTTCGGCAGTCGTGATTCTGGTGTTCTTCACCATCTACTGCGCTTCCGGCATCGTGGCCGGTGCCCGTCTGTTCGAAAGCACCTTCGGCATGTCCTACGAGACGGCGCTGTGGGCCGGTGCTGCGGCGACGATCGCCTACACCTTCGTCGGCGGTTTCCTCGCGGTGAGCTGGACCGACACCGTACAAGCCACCCTGATGATCTTCGCCCTGCTGCTGACGCCGATCATCGTGCTGCTGGCCACCGGCGGCGTCGACACCACGTTCCTGGCGATCGAAGCGCAGGACCCGAGCAACTTCGACATGCTCAAGGGCACCACTTTCATCGGCATCATCTCGCTGATGGGTTGGGGTCTGGGCTACTTCGGTCAGCCGCACATCCTGGCGCGTTTCATGGCCGCTGATTCGGTGAAATCCATCGCCAACGCCCGTCGCATCTCCATGACCTGGATGATCCTGTGCCTGGGCGGCACCGTGGCGGTGGGCTTCTTCGGTATCGCTTACTTCTCGGCGCACCCGGAGGTGGCAGGTCCAGTGACCGAAAACCACGAGCGCGTGTTCATTGAACTGGCGAAAATCCTCTTTAACCCGTGGATTGCAGGCGTGCTGTTGTCGGCGATTCTCGCGGCAGTAATGAGCACCCTGAGCTGCCAATTGCTGGTGTGTTCGAGCGCCCTGACCGAAGACTTCTACAAGGCTTTCCTGCGTAAATCCGCTTCGCAAGTGGAGCTGGTATGGGTTGGTCGCGCCATGGTGCTGCTGGTTGCGCTGGTTGCTATCGCCCTGGCTGCCAACCCGGAAAACCGCGTGCTGGGTCTGGTGTCCTACGCCTGGGCTGGTTTCGGTGCGGCCTTCGGTCCTGTGGTGCTGATCTCGGTGATCTGGAAAAAGATGACCCGTGACGGCGCACTGGCGGGCATCCTGGTCGGCGCGATCACCGTGATCGTGTGGAAGCATTTCGAAGTGCTGGGCCTGTACGAAATCATCCCGGGCTTCATCTTCGCCAGCCTGGCGATCTACTTCGTCAGCCTGATGGGGCAGCCGAGCACTGGCATGGTTCAGCGCTTTGAAGCGGCCGAGAAGGATTTCCATCTGAACAAGTGATGGAAATGAGCTGAGGCTCACCAGAAAGCGGCCCGTTTCCTACCCGGAAGCGGGCCGTTTTTTTTGCCTGCGATTTTTCTGAAGGCAAAGTCTGTAGTCGAATGCGCCAATTCTTGAAGGGGAGATCGAAGTTTCAAGTAGGGGAAATCTGATTTTTCAGTCACCCGACCTGCACCCCTTGCCCCTCATGCAGAATCGCCCGCCCTCAATCTGCAGAGAGACATCGGATGTTCGCGCCTGCCAATCAACCGCGTTTCACGTTGACCGTCGAAGGCGCCCTGTTTGACCTCAAAGTCCTTGAGTTCACGGGCAAGGAAGCCATCAGCCAACCCTTTCGCTTTGACCTGGAGCTGGTCAGTGAACGGCCGGATCTGGATCTGGAAAGCCTGCTGCACTGTCAGGCGTTTCTGAGTTTTGATGAAGACGGTTCCGGTATCCACGGTCAGATCTATCGGGTCGGGCAGGGGGATTCCGGCAAGCGTCTGACCCGCTATCACGTCAGCCTCGTTCCGCGTCTGGCCTATCTGGGTCATCGGATCAATCAGCGGATCTTCCAGCATCAAAGCGTGCCGCAGATTGTGACGCAGATCCTCAAGGATCACGCGATCCTGCGCGACGCCTTCGAATTTCGCCTCGGCAGCGATTACCCGTCGCGTGAGTATTGCGTGCAGTACGCCGAGAGCGATCTGGCGTTCATCCAGCGGCTGTGTGCCGAAGTCGGCATTCACTTCCACTTTCTGCACAGCCCGGACGGGCATCTGTTGGTGTTCGGTGACGATCAAACGGTGTTCCCACGTCTGGCCGAGCCGACGCTGTACCTGCCGGGCAGCGGCATGGCTGCATCGGCACCGGCAATCAAGCGCTTCACCGTTCGAGTGGAAACCCGCACCAGCGTGGTCACCCGGCGTGATTACGACTTCACCAAACCGCGGCTGGCGCTGCAGAGCTGGGTGGAAAGCGACCACCGCCCGGTGCTGGAGGATTACCACTTTCCCGGCCAGTTCACCGATCGCGCCACTGGCAAGCAACTGGCCCAGCGCACGCTTGAGCGGCATGTCGCCGATTACCGTCAGGCCGAGGGGCGCAGCGATCAATCTGCCTTGGTCAGCGGACATTTCCTGCAACTGGCCGAGCATCCGCGCCAGGATCTGAATGACCTCTGGCTGCTGACCGCAATCGAGCACCATGGCCGACAGCCGCAAGTGCTGGAGGAATCGGTGACCAGCGAGGGTGACGAATTCCGGGGTTACCGTAATACCTTTCTCGCCACACCGTGGGACGTGTTCTTCCGCCCGCCGATGGGCCCGGAAAAACCTCGGATGCTCGGTTATCAGCCAGCCGTGGTCACTGGTCCGCAAGACAGTGAAATCCATTGCGACGAGTACGGTCGGGTCAAGGTGCAACTGGCCTGGGATCGCGACGGCGAACTCAACGAGCATTCCAGTTGCTGGCTGCGGGTTGCCAGCGGCTGGGCTCATGACCGTTATGGCAGCGTGCTGATACCGCGAGTCGGCATGGAAGTGCTGGTGGGGTTCATCGATTCCGATGCCGACAAACCGCTGGTCATGGGGTGTCTACCGAACGCGGCGACGCCCGTGCCTTTGGATCTGCCGGCCGACAAGACCCGCAGTATTTTTCGCAGCCAGAGCAGTCCCGGCGGTGGGGGCTACAACGAATTGCGCATCGAGGATCGCAAGGGTGCCGAGGAAATCTACCTGCGGGCCCAGCGAAACTGGACGCAGCATGTACTGAATGATCAACAGGTGCAGGTGGATAACCAGCGCAGCGTCGTTGTGACCGGTCTCGCCAAGCATGAACTGAAAGCCGATGAGCAGCGCATCACCCACGGCCAGCGCCAGACCGAAGTGAAGCAGGACGACCACCTCACGGTGACCGGCGACCGGCACATCCGCGTAAGCAATCAGGCGATCAACGCCAGTGCTCAATTCCACGTCAGCGCAGGCCAGCAAGTGGTGATCGACGGCGGGGCGAGCGCGACGATTCAGGCGGGCGGGCAGTGGATCAACATCGGCCCCGGCGGGATCTTCAGCAGCGTGCCGATTGTGGTGGGTGGCGCGCCAATGGCGGCGATGAGCGCGGCGCCGACAGTGCCGGGGTTGCCGGAAAAACTGGTGGTGGCACCGGCAGCGATTTTGACTGCCGCGCAAATCATGAGCCTTAAAGGTGATGCGCCGTTCTGCGAAGAATGCGAGCGCTGCAAGGGTGGTGTCTGTGCAGCCTGAACAATGGTTGAAGGATGTGCCGCTGAAGCCGTCGGAGCAGTTGTTCGCGATTTTCAGTAGCGCCAGTGCGGCAGAGCCTCTGAAGGCCTGGCCGCTGAAAGCGCAGATGCCGAAACCGGTCTGGGCGGAAACGATCTATGCCGAGTGGGATGCGGTGATGCCCTACGTGGGAATCGTCGACGCGGGCAGTGAGTTTCTGGATTGGGTGGCGACCACGGAGTTTCGGGACTGGGGCTGGCTGACGGTTTCTTCGGCGGGGCTTGAGGCGGTAGTCGAGCACTTTCGCAGTTTGACCCAGGTGCTGATGCCGGACGGGAAAGTGGTGTTCTTCCGGTTTTGGGATGGGCGGTATTTGTTGCCGATCCTTGAGTCGTCCGAGGTGGATGCCGGGCAATTGCTGCCGGTTCTCACGCGAGGCTTTATCAACGGTCAGGCCGTCGAGATCGGGGGCAGGGCGGGGGTCTCGGGTCGGGAGTTTCCTTGGTGGTCGGTGCCGGAAAAACTGCTGACGCAATTCGGCGAAGATGCCCGGATCAACAACGCCTTGCAGTGGCTGAGCGAGGAACAGCCGGCGTTGTTCGAGGCGTTTCCCGCCGATGTCTTGCGCTGCAAGGTTGTCAGGTTTTTTGCGGTTTCAGCGTCGGACGAATCGTCGGCTTCGGCATTGCTGGAGTACTTGCGGGACGAATCAGAGTGAAATTTCCGGGCAAAGGCTTCGGACGTTTCCTGCGAGTTGCGGCGGTTTGCGTGAACTGGTGGGCGCGGTGGTGCGGGGATAGTCTTTGGCTGTCTCCGCAAGTGTGGAGACAGGGCGTAGGAGCCCTGATTTCAGAGCAGTGCATAAGCGTCGTTGCCCGATTTGCGGCAGTCTTCGCTCGACCGTAAGATCTTTTGCGGCGGTTATGCGCGGGCACGCTTCGGCGTGGCTGAGTGCTCTGGTCTCAGTCCTCCTACCCCGCGCATGGCTGCCACCCAATCCGTAGGAGGAAACGGTGGACGTTCACTTCACTACCAGAGGTTAAAAAATGAGCAAGCTTCATCCCGATCCACCCTACGAACCCTTCATCCCCCACCCCGACAACCGCCTCATGGCGCTGACCAGCAACTGCAACGACATGCCCACCCTGTTCATCGACACCCACGCCCCGCTCGACATCCTGATGGACGCCGCCAACTACCGCATCCGCGCGGTGATCCAGGTCCTGGAAAACATGTGCATGCGCGGCTCGGTCGAGTGCGACTCGGTCATCCTCAGCGACTTCGCCCAGCTCTGCGTGATTCCGTTGCGTGATGGCTGTGATGTGTTGGATGTGATTGGCCGCAGGTTGCGTGACCGGCCTTAGATCCCCAACCCCTCACCCTAGCCCTCTCCCAAGGGGTAGAGGGGACCGACCGAGTTGTTTGGGTCATGTACGCCGACCTGCGACTTCGGTGGTGAACTTCGCTTGGCCAAGCTGAGGTCGCGGTGATTTTTCAGGTCGATGCAAACCGAAAGATCACCTCGGTCAGTCCCCTCTCCCTCCGGGTGTATGTACCGGAGACATGGTGGACACATGTTCGGGGACATGGTGGACGGTTTTCAAATCCGCTTACCTGATACAACGGTCTGTTGAATCAAGTCAATTCGGGCAATGCGATGTCTGCTCCAGTAGACATCGTAGATGCCATCTTCTGTCGTTCCCCTGATCGCTATCAGCTCCCCGATGAAGGCCTTTCCGATCAGGAATTGGCTGCTTCTCCAGTACATCTCGCCATTGCCCTGAACTTTCCTGACCAAATCTCCTTCCGCGTACTCCAGGACAGGCCGGGTCTCTTGGTATTCAAGCGGGCTACTGCTGTAGCGGCTCGCTGGAACCCCCATTCCCAAGGCTTGATGCGGGCGCTTCTGATTGTAAGTTTCTCGCCAGATATCGAAGGCTTTTTGTGCTCCGACGAGATCGATAAAGCACTGACTCTGCAGAACTTCGGCCTTCAAGCTGCGATGGAATCGCTCAATCTTGCCCTGAGTTTGTGGATGGTAGGGCCGGGAGTGGCTGACCCGGATGCCCTGTCTCATCAGCCAGACTTCCAGGGCGGTGTAGACCCCGGTTTGGTCACCCCATGGCGAACCGTTATCCATGGTCATGCGTTGCGGCAGACCGTATCGGCGAAACACTCCAACAAGCTGTTCTTCCACGGTTTGGCGTTGTTGATTGGCGCAAGCGGCGATGCACAACGAGAAGCGGGAATGGTCATCCAATATCGTCAAAGGGTGGCAGCGGCCATGACGCATACCGACGTGTCCCTTGAAGTCCATCTGCCACAAATCATTGGGTGCGTCATGCTCGAAACGGATGAACGGTTTGATCTCGGCGGCCTTTGGATCAACGCGCGAATGACGCTGTAAAACCGCATGCACGGTGCTGACGGAAGGCATCACTAAACCCTTGTCTTCCAGCACGCGTTTGAGCTTGCGAGCGCCCCAAGCCGCGTACTCCTGACTCACGTTCAGAATCTGCTTCTCCACCTCGTCAGCACAACGTTTGGGTGACGTCTTCGGTCGTCGTGACTGATTGTTCAGACCCTCGGCCCCTGATTTTTCAAACCTGCTGAGCCATTTGTAGGCAGTGCTTGGGCTGATGTTGAATCGACGGCAAAGCTGCCGAACATTGGCCCCTTCTTGCCGAGCCAAAAGCACGAATTCTGTACGTAGCTGCACGGTAGACACCTCTTCCCAAGACACAGGCCATCTCCTTCGCGATGAGCAATGTGTCTATT
>NZ_WTVE01000014.1:0-171340 GCF_022496685.1 Pseudomonas sp. B707
AATAGACACATTGCTCATCGCGAAGGAGATGGCCTGTGTCTTGGGAAGAGGTGTCTACCGTGCAGCTACGTACAGAATTCGTGCTTTTGGCTCGGCAAGAAGGGGCCAATGTTCGGCAGCTTTGCCGTCGATTCAACATCAGCCCAAGCACTGCCTACAAATGGCTCAGCAGGTTTGAAAAATCAGGGGCCGAGGGTCTGAACAATCAGTCACGACGACCGAAGACGTCACCCAAACGTTGTGCTGACGAGGTGGAGAAGCAGATTCTGAACGTGAGTCAGGAGTACGCGGCTTGGGGCGCTCGCAAGCTCAAACGCGTGCTGGAAGACAAGGGTTTAGTGATGCCTTCCGTCAGCACCGTGCATGCGGTTTTACAGCGTCATTCGCGCGTTGATCCAAAGGCCGCCGAGATCAAACCGTTCATCCGTTTCGAGCATGACGCACCCAATGATTTGTGGCAGATGGACTTCAAGGGACACGTCGGTATGCGTCATGGCCGCTGCCACCCTTTGACGATATTGGATGACCATTCCCGCTTCTCGTTGTGCATCGCCGCTTGCGCCAATCAACAACGCCAAACCGTGGAAGAACAGCTTGTTGGAGTGTTTCGCCGATACGGTCTGCCGCAACGCATGACCATGGATAACGGTTCGCCATGGGGTGACCAAACCGGGGTCTACACCGCCCTGGAAGTCTGGCTGATGAGACAGGGCATCCGGGTCAGCCACTCCCGGCCCTACCATCCACAAACTCAGGGCAAGATTGAGCGATTCCATCGCAGCTTGAAGGCCGAAGTTCTGCAGAGTCAGTGCTTTATCGATCTCGTCGGAGCACAAAAAGCCTTCGATATCTGGCGAGAAACTTACAATCAGAAGCGCCCGCATCAAGCCTTGGGAATGGGGGTTCCAGCGAGCCGCTACAGCAGTAGCCCGCTTGAATACCAAGAGACCCGGCCTGTCCTGGAGTACGCGGAAGGAGATTTGGTCAGGAAAGTTCAGGGCAATGGCGAGATGTACTGGAGAAGCAGCCAATTCCTGATCGGAAAGGCCTTCATCGGGGAGCTGATAGCGATCAGGGGAACGACAGAAGATGGCATCTACGATGTCTACTGGAGCAGACATCGCATTGCCCGAATTGACTTGATTCAACAGACCGTTGTATCAGGTAAGCGGATTTGAAAACCGTCCACCATGTCCCCGAACATGTGTCCACCATGTCTCCGGTACATACACCGGGAGAGGGCTAGGGTGAGGGGGCTTTTGATCTTTAAGGCAATCTTTAAGGCTTACGCTTACGCGGCCCGGTATTGAACACCGGCACCTTGCGCACAGGCTTGATCGAAGGCTCCGGCGCCTGAGTCTCGCCGCTGTCCACCCACTTGCCCAGATTGCGCTTGCCACCGCCACCACCGGAAGCTTTCGGCTTCTTCGGTTTCTTCGGCTTCTTGATCACCTGGCCACTGGCATCGGTGTCCGGCACGCGGTGCTCCGGCACGAAGTCCGGCTCAACCTCACGCTTCAACGTGCTGCGAGTCAGCATTTCAATCGCCGACAACATGTTCACTTCATCAGCGCACACCAGCGAAATCGCCTCACCGGTCGAACCCGCGCGGCCAGTCCGGCCGATACGGTGAATGTAATCCTCGGCCACGATCGGCAGATCAAAGTTGACCACCAGCGGCAAATCTTCGATATCCAGACCACGGGCAGCAACATCAGTGGCCACCAGAATCTGCACTTCGCTCAGCTTGAACCGATCCAGCGCCCGCTGCCGGGTCGCTTGCGGCTTGTCGCCGTGGATGCCGTCGGCGTTCACGCCCAGGCCCTGAAGTTTCTCGACCAGCGCGTCCACACCATTTCGGGTCTTGGCGAACACCAGCACCTGCTTCCACTTGTTCTTGCGCATCAGGTGCACGAACAGTTCCGGCTTGCGCTTCTTGTCCACCGTCACCACCCACTGCTTGACGGTGTTGGCGGCCACGTTGCGCGGGCTGACTTCGATGCTCAGCGGATCGTTGAGCATCTGCCCGGCCAGCAGGCGGATGTCATCGGAGAAGGTTGCGGAGAACAGCAACGTCTGACGTTTCTTCGGCAGCGCGCGGTAAATGTTCGCCAGCTCCTCGGAAAAGCCCAGGTCGAGCATGCGGTCGGCTTCGTCCAGCACCAGAGTTTGCAGCTGGTTGAACTTCAGCGCGTTCTGACGGAACAGATCGAGCAGACGGCCCGGAGTCGCCACCAGCAGATCGACGCCGCCACGCAGCTTCATCATTTGCGGGTTGATGCTGACGCCGCCGTACACTGCATAAGTACGCAGCGGCAGGTTTTCAGCGTACTGGCGCACGGCTTCGTGGACTTGTTCGGCCAGCTCGCGGGTCGGCACCAGAATCAGCGCACGCACCGAGTTGGCGGTGACTTTCGGCCCTTCCATCGCCAGCAGTTGCAGCAGCGGCAAAGCAAAACCTGCGGTCTTGCCGGTGCCGGTCTGGGCCGCGGCCATCAGGTCGCGACCGGCCAGCACGGCCGGAATGGCTTGCGCCTGCACCGGCGTCGGGGTCTGGTAGCCGAGCTTCTCGAGGGAGCGCAGCAAGGGTTCGATCAGGCCAAGGGTGGCGAAAGTCATGGGAGTACCGTAGGAAAAATCAGAGCAGATTGTGCAAAACGAGTATGCGATGGCGCGCAGTTTACCCTAATTCGCACGCTGCTCCGTCGCTATGACCTTCGCTGCGGCAGCCGGCTCGCTGACCACCGGCGGCCGCGCCGGACGCCGCCACTGTGGCAGACTGATCAGCACCACCGCGCCGATGATCACCAGCATCGCCAGCGCTTCTTCGATGCCGATGGTCTCGCCGACAAACACGATCCCCAGCAACACCGCCACCGCCGGGTTGACGTAGGCATAACTGGTGGCTGCCGCCGGACGAACGTTTTTCAACAGATACATGTAAGCGTTGAAGGCGATGATCGAGCCGAAGAAGATCAGGTACGCCAGCGCCAGCCAGCCTTCCAGCGGCGGCATAGCCTGCAGGTGTTCACCGCTGGCCGCGCTGCCGATCAGCAACACCGCCCCACCAACCAGCATTTCCACGGCACTGGCCATTGCGCCCTGAGGCAGCGGCAGGTGTTTGCTCCACACCGAACCGAACGCCCAGCTCGCTGCCGCGAAAATCAGCAACGCCGCGCCCAGCGGACTCGATTGCAGGTTGGAGCCCATGTTGAGCATCGCGATGCCGATAATCCCCATCACCACCCCGGCCCACTCCAGGCGGGTGTTGCGCGCCCCCCAGAGATAACCGCAGAGCAAAGTGAACAGCGGCACCGTCGCCACCGCCAACGCCGCGACACCCGAGGCCACGCCACTGTGCTCGGCCAGCGTCACCGCGCCGTTACCGAAACTGAGCAACAGAATCCCGATGATCCCCGCCGCCTTCCACTGCGCCCAGGTCGGCGCCGGTGCACCGCGCCAGCGCAGAAACGCGTACATCAGAGTGCCGGCAATCACGAAGCGCACACCACCGAGCATCAGCGGCGGCCAGTACTCGACGCCGATGCGGATCACCAGATAGGTCGATCCCCAAATCACGTACAACGCAAAAAACGCAGCGATCAAGGGCAAGGAAAAACGGCGCAAGGCAGACATGGGCAGCTCGAAAGTCAGACTCAGTGGATTGGTTATTCTAGAAAGGCCAACCGCTAAAAATAAGTTACAAAACCTGTTTATAGCGCCGGTACACTTTTGAAAACACGGAGATCGACGGTCTTAACCGCGATTTCGAAAGTCTGGCATTTTCAGGAGTCCGACCTTGGACAAATACGACCGCATGCTGCTCGGCGCCCTGCTCGAAAACGGTCGCGCGTCCTACGCCGACCTCGCCCGCAAAGTGAACCTCTCCGCCCCCGCCGTCGCCGAGCGCGTGGCCAAACTTGAGGCGGCCGGAGTAATCACCGGGTATCAGGCGAACATCGACCTGTCGAAAATCGGCTTGCCGATCCAGTGCGTGATCGAATTGCGCCTCCACCAGAACGGCAGTCAAAAGGTCTACGACGAACTGGTGAAAATTCCGCAACTGACCGAGTGCTTTCGAGTGACGGGCGATCCGTGCGTGATCATGAAGGCCGCGGTGGGTTCGATGACCGAGCTGGAAGAGCTGATCAACCGGGTGGCGAAATTCGGGTTCAGCAAAACGTCGATCGTGTTGTCGAGTGCGATAGAGAAGCGGGTGCCATTGGGGCATATCGAAGGGAACGGCAAGTAACCTTCCCGTCCCGCTCGTTCCCACGCTCTGCGTGGGAATGCCTCAACGGACGCTCCGCGTTCGGCTTTGGAAGGGACGCGGAGCGTCCCGGGCTGCATTCCCACGCGGACGGTTCGACGCCTCGACGTGGGAACGATCAACAGCGAAATGTGTTTGCCTGAAAATCAGCGATAGCGTTGCAGGTGCTCGCCGACTTTCGCTGCCGGGACTTTCTGCAATTTGCACAGCAAGTCGTGCGATAGCTCCCGCACCCCATGCTTGCGCCGCAACTCATCCGCCAGATGCGCCAGCAAATTCGCCGCCATCTCCGCATCCGCCATCGCCCTGTGCGCCTGGCCGGTATGCGGCAGTTGGGCGAAGGTAGTGAGCGTACCGAGCTTGTGATTCGGCGCAGCAGGCATCAAGCGCCGCGCCAGCAGCAGCGAGCAGGCGAAGTTCTGCAGGCGGGTGCGTTTGATCCGGCCCAGTTCGAAGTCCCAGAACTTCTGGTCGAACGCGGCGTTGTGCGCCAGCAGGGGTGTGCAGCCGACGAATTCGTTGACTTCGTTCATCACCCGCTCGGCCGACGGCGCGGTGCGCAGCATGGCGTTGCTGATGCCGGTGAGTTGTTCGATGAAGGCCGGGACGCGTACGCCGGCGTTCATCAGGCTCTGGTAACGCTCGACGATGCGGCCGTTTTCCAGCATGACCACGGCGATTTCCGTGGCCCGGCAGCTGCTGCTCGGCGAGATGCCGGTGGTTTCAAAGTCGATGACTGCAATGCGTTCCAAACCGGGTTGTACTCCGTCCAAATCAAGTCTTGAGCTTGCGCTCAATTTTTCAACAGCAGTGCGCCTTCGATCGGCACGTAACGGCTGGCGGCGCGGATCAGCGAGTTGGCGGTCAGGCCGGGAACGCCGTAGGCCACCGCTTGCACGCCGTGTTTGTTGATAATGCGTTCGAGCAGCATGTCGAAGTCGCCATCACCGGAGGCCAGGACGATTTCGTCGACGTGGTCGGCGGCGTCCATGATGTCGAGGGTGATGCCCACGTCCCAGTCGCCCTTGGCCGAGCCGTCGCTGCGCTGGATGTAGGGTTTGAGTTTCACGGTGAAACCGAGGTTGCGCAGGATCTGCTGGAACTGCTGCTGTTTGCTGTCGCCCCGGTCGATCGCGTAGGCGTAGGCCTCGACGATCTGCCCGTGCTGGCTGACATCCGCCCACAGCGCCGCGTAGTTGAAGTGGCAACCATAGGCCTGACGCACGGTGTAGTAGAGGTTCTGCACATCGGCGAACACTGCGATTTTTTTCACCGGAGTTCCTGTGAGCGCTGACGCGCATGAGCCGGATCAGGCACCAGGCCCGAAAAAGGCGCTCAGTATGCCAGCCCGAAGGAAGGTTCCGCGAATAATCGGCCCGGGGCGATCAGGCGCCCCGGACGAATGGTGAATCAGACGAAGGAATCGTCGTCATCGAAGAACGATGAGTTGTCATCGCTGTAGTCGGTGTCGGTGAAGCCGCCCTGATCATTACCGTAGGAATCGTTGTTGGCCATGCGCTGGTCATCGCCCCAGCCGTTGTTGCTCTGGTCGTTGACCTGAGCTGGCTCTTCCTTGATGACTTCGACGATTTCTTCCGGCTGCTGGTTGTGATGGAACAGGCTGCTGATGCCTTGTGCCAGCATCACGCCACCGGCCACACCGGCGGCGGTTTTCAGGGCGCCGCCGAGGAAGCTGCTGCCGGCCGCCGGGGCCGCTTGTTGCTGGCCATAACCCGGTGGTGGCGCACCGAAGTTCTGCTGAGGTGCCGGTTCACGCCAGCCGCCAGTGGAGGTCGGGGCGCTCTGGGTCGGTGCGGGGCGCGAGCTGCTGCCACCAAAAATGCTCGACAGGAAGCCACCGCCGCTGGAGGCCGGCGGCGCGCTTTGCGCCTTGGCCGATTGCAGTTCGGCCTGCAATTGCTTGACCTGTTGAGTCAGTTGTTTGTTCTGTTCGTCGAGGCTCTTGAGGGCAGCCTCCTGCACCAGAATCGCCTGGGTCATGAAATAACCTGCGGCCGGCTGGCGCGTCAGGTGTTCCTTGATCCGCGCCTCGGCCTGGGCGTCGCGCGGGGCTGCCTCCGTTTCGGCCTGTTGCAGCCGGGAAAACAGTCCATCGATCAGGGTTTGTTCTTCGCTGTTCATGGCGACCTCGTAGATTGCCGGGGATAACGTTGCCCTCCTCCACGTCGGAGAAGGTGCACCTCTGTAATGGAGGCAGCAACAGAATGTTTCAATGACCTTTACCGAACGTTTACGTTTGCGCAGCGAAACGGATCATCGGTTAAAGTGGGCCACTGTTTTTGACCTGCGATACCGACTGATGAATGCCTTCGATGTGCTGCGCGACTCCCTGTATTTCTTCAAACGCAATCTGGGCCGGATCGTCCAGTTGTGCCTGCCGCTGGTGATTGTCGAAGCCGTGCTGCAACAGGTGGTCGACCATGCCAGCGACCCGGACGGTTACTCGGCCATCAGCGTGATCGTCGGCCTGCTGGTGTATCCGCTGTACACCGCCGCGCTGATTCTGTTTCTCGATGCCCGCACCCGCGGCGAATCCCCGCAAACCCGCGATCTGCTGGCGATGGCCGCTCGTCTGTGGCCGCGCTTTGCCCTGCTGACAGCGCTGAACACGCTGTTGATCCTGCTGGGTCTGTCGCTGTATTTCCTGCCGGGCCTGTGGCTGATGGTCACTCTGGCCTTCGGCGAATACCTGCTGGTGCTGCGTGGTTACGGCCCGTTGCAGGCAATGAAGGAAAGCCTGCGCCTGAGTCGTGGGCATTTTCTGCGGATTCTGGTGTGCATTCTGTGTGTGATGGGGCCGCTGTGGCTGCTCAAGGGCCTGACTTTGCAGGTCTATCCCGATCCGCAGAATCCTTTGATTGCGGTGCTGATCGACAGTGGCCACAGCTTCCTGCAACTGTTCACTAGCGTGGTGCTGTTCCGCCTGTTCATGCTGATTAGCGAATTGCCCGACAAACGTGACGGAATAGTCTGACTGCACCGAGCTTGGGCTGATGGATGGGTCTCGGGTATGCTCGGGACCACTTCCGTATCGCTATAAGCCGAGCCATGACCCGTCTACTGCGCTACATCCTGTTGCCCGCACTGTTCGTCCTCGCCCTGATCGGCACGCTGATCTACAGCCTGACCTGGCGCCCCGACGCCCGGGAAACCCTGCCGGTCAGTTGCACCGGGCAACCGCCGATGCTGGTCCCCGGTCAGGCTCTGAAGGTCATGACCTGGAACGTGCAATACCTGGCCGGCAAGCGCTACGTGTTCTGGAATGACCTGGCGCAAGGCGACGACGAAGCCCCGACTCCGGAAGACATGGCGTTCAGCCTCGATGAGGTGGCGCGGGTGATCCGCGACGAACAGCCCGACGTGGTGCTGTTGCAGGAACTGGATGACGGCGCCAAGGCCAGCGACTACCAGAACCAGCTCAAGCTGTTGCAGGAGCGTCTGACCGACCTCTACCCGTGCAGCGCCCACGCCTTCGACTGGAAGGCCGATTTCGTCCCGGATCCGCACATCTTCGGCAGCGTCGGCCGGCAACTCGCCACCCTCAGCCGCTACCGCATCGAACACGCCGAGCGCCTGCAATTGCCGGTGCAGCCGGCGAACCTCATCAGCCGTCAGTTCCAGCCGAAAGATGCCCTGCTCGCCACCACCCTGCCGCTCAGCGATGGCGGGCAACTGGTGGTGTTCAACACCCATCTGGATCGCGCCACCCAGCCGGACGACACCTTGCAGGCGCAGGTGACAGCGGTGGCCAAGGTCCTCGACAAACACGAAAGCCACGGCACGCCGTGGCTGATCGGTGGTGACTTCAACCTGTTGCCGCTCGGCCAGTACCGGCGCCTGCCCACCGAGCAGCGCACGCCGTACTCCGCCGACAGTGCGCTGCATGTGCTGTGGGACAAGTACCCGATGATCCCGACCAACAACGAAGCCAGCGGCATCGACCGCGCCAAGTGGCTGACCCATTACCCCAACGACCCCGGCCTCAACGGCCCGGACCGCACGGTCGATTACCTGTTCTACAGCCCGAAGATCAAACGGGTCGAAGCCACGGTGCGGCAGGACGATACGTTGCGCATCTCCGATCATTTACCGGTGATTGCGAAGTTCCTCCTGCCACCCAACTGACCTCAATGGGACCCTTCGAGATCATCGTGCAACAGCCCGAAGATCTGCCGCTTCATGTCGATGAACGAGCGCTCCATGACCATGTCCAGCGTGCGCGGGCGTTCGATCGGCACATCGAGAATCTGCTTGATCCGCCCCGGCCTGGCGCCCATCACATACACCCGATCGCCGAGCAGGATCGCTTCGTCGATGTCGTGGGTGACGAACAGCACGGTTTTCTTGCTGTTGCCCCACACCCGCAATAACAGCTGCTGCATTTGCAGGCGGGTCTGGCTGTCGAGGGCGCCGAAGGGTTCGTCCATCAGCAGGATCTGCGGATCGTTGGCCAATGCCCGGGCAATCGCCACCCGTTGCATCATGCCGCCGGACAACTGCTTGGCGTAGTTGTCGGCAAATCCTGACAAGCCGACTTCGTGGACATAGTGATCGACAATTTCCTTGCGCCGCGCCGCCGGCCTGCCCCGACGCTTGAGGCCAAATTCAACGTTCTGCCGCACGGTCAGCCACGGGAACAGCGTGTAGCTCTGAAACACCATCCCGCGATCCGCGCCGGGGCCCTGCACTTGCTGACCGCCAACGTAGATCTCGCCGGAGGTCGGCTCGGCGAGGCCAGCGGTGAGGTACAGCAGACTCGACTTGCCGCAACCGGACGGCCCGACCAGTACCGCGAACTGCTGGTCCGGCACCTCGAACGACACTTCTTCCAGCGCGGTAAACGTACCGCCACCGGGTTTGCTGTAGCGCAGGCTGACCTTGTCCACCTGCAACCTTGGCGCGGCGTGGGCCGGTGCGGCGACCGGCTCGATGAAACGACGGTTGGCAGCGGTTACTGAGCCCATGCGGCAATCCTCAAACGCAAGAAGCGAAACAGTTGATCGGTGACCAGGCCGAGCAGGCCGATGATCGCGATGGCGAGAAAAATCACATCGACCTGAAAGCCGCGCATGGCCTTGAGGCTCAAGTAACCGAGGCCGCTCGATGCGGCGACCAGTTCGGCGACCACCAGATACGTCCAGGCCCAGCCCATGGTCACCCGCAAGGTGTCGAGCACGCCGGGCAACGACGCCGGGGCGATCACGTGCAGCACCGCGTCACGCCGGTTGGAGCCGAGGGTGTAGGAGGCGTTGATCAAATCCTTGGAGATGCCTTTGGACACGTCGGCGATCATCACCAGTTGCTGGAAGAACACGCCGAAAATGATCACCGACACTCGCTGTTCCAGACCGATGCCGATCCACAGGATGAACAGCGGCACGAACGAGGTCACCGGCAGGTAGCGGATGAAATTGACCAGCGGTTCGAGGAACGCCTGGACGATGCGAAAGCTGCCCATCAGCAAGCCCAGCGGCACCGCCACCAGCGACGACACGATGAAGCCGACCATCACCACTTCGACACTGGCCCAGACATGCTGGCCAAGGGTGCCGTCGCGGCTCAGGCGCACGGCGGCTTCGACCACCGCGCCGGGCGTCGGCAGGAACATCCCCGGCACGACGCCGCCATAAGACAACCCGGCCCACAGGCCGACCAGCAACACCCAGGCCAGCCCGCTGGCGCTCCACACCACCGGCACCGGCAATCCGGTCTTCGGCGTGATGCAGCGGCTCAGCCATGAATTGCGCTTGAACATGACCAGTCTCCTAGAGCGGGCTGACGAAACGGTTATCCACCAGATCATCGTTGCTGACGTTGTAGGGCTTGCCCTGCAATTCGCTGGCGGTTTCGTTGGCCAGTTTGATCAGCGGCGCGCTGTCACCCGGCTTGCCCGGCGAGCCAAGGAGTTTTTCGCTCATGGCCTGATCGTAGAAGCGCACGCCCTGCGCGGCGGCGGCCAGTTCCTTCGGATCGGACAGGTAACCGCCGACGCCCTTGGCCATGATTTCGTAGGCTTTCTGTGGATGATCCTTGGTGTACTGAACCGCTTTGTAGAGGCCGGCGACCAGTGCCTTGACGTCTTCCGGCTGCTTCTCGATCACCGTGCAGTTGAGCGCCACCACATCGACGATCACCCCCGGCGTACTGCTGCTGTCGATCAGCACTTTGCCCTGCTGCTTGTCGCGCACCATCGACAGATGCGGCTCCCAGGTCACGGCGGCCGGCACGCGACCGGCGATGAACGCGGTGGCGGCATCGTCGGCGGTCATGTTCTGCACGGTGATGTCGCTCATGCTCATGCCGTTCTTTTTCAGCAGGTACGAGAGCCAGAACTGCGAGGTCGACCCTTCGTTGACGGCCACCGCCTGGCCCTTGAGTTCTTGCAGGCTCTTGACGTTCTTGCCGACCAGCACGCCGTCGCCGCCATGGCTGTCATCCAGCGCGGCCACGGCTTTGAAGCAGAACTGCGGGCGGTACTTCAGCACTTCGTCGATGGTCGAGGCCGAGCCGGACAATTGCCCGGACGCCTGGGCGGCCATGTACATCGACGCCTCTTCGACCACCGGCAATTCGACGGTCAGGCCGTTTTCCTTGAAGTAGCCCAGATCCTGAGCCAGATACAGGGTGCCGTAACCGACCCACGTGGTGTGGCCGATCGACAAGGTGCCGGCCTGGGCGGCGGTGACGCAAAGGGCGGAAATCGCCAGAGGACATGCAAGACGGGTAAACAAGGACTTGTTCATGGAGCACTCCCAACGCTGTTGATTTAGTTGTCATGGGCAGTACGGCCAGCCGTGGTGTCGCGATTGCACGCTGCGGTCTCTGCTGGACTCTGGCGGGCAATGCCTTGGCTGGCGAAATCGATGTTGACCCAGGCTTGGCGTCAGGAAAACGAGGAAATAGTTAGACGCGAACGATGAAAAAACTGGGTAGTGCGCACCGCGAAAGGGCGCGTCGGGCGGGGGTGCCCGAGGTGGGTGCAGATTGGGAAAAAGTCTGGCGGAGATCGTTCCCACGCTCTGCGTGGGAATGCAGCCCGGGACGCTCTGCGTCCCATTCGAGAGCTGGAACGCGGAGCGTCCCTTGAGGCATTCCCACGCAGAGCGTGGGAACGATCAGGACACGGAACGAGCGATCGGGGGAGTTAGAGCCGGCCGTATTCCTGCGCCGTACGATCAACCGCTTTCAGGGTCTTACCCACCAGCTCGTCAATCTCTTCACGACTGGCAATCAACGCCGGCGCCATGATCATCCGCCCCAGGGTCGAGCGAATGATCACCCCCTCTTCAAAACCGATCGTGCGGCAGCGCCAGGCGATGTCGTTCTCATTGGCGAAGCGCTTGCGCGTGGCCTTGTCCTCGGCCAGTTGCAGCGCCGCAACCATGCCCGTGCCCTGTATATCGCCCACCAACGGGTGATTGCCGAACACCTCGCGCAGGCACTGTTGCAGGTACGGGCCGATGTCATCCTTGACCCGCGTCACCACGCCTTCATCGCGCAGGGCCTTGAGGTTGGCAATCGCCACCGCCGCCGCCACCGGGTGCCCGGAATAGGTCAGGCCGTGGGCGAACACACCGCCCTGCTCCACCAGCACGTCGGCCATTTTCTTCGACAGGATCAGGCCGCCCATCGGGATGTATCCGGAGGTCAGGCCCTTGGCGATGGACAGGGTGTCCGGCTCGAAACCGAAGTATTCGTGGGCGAACCATTCGCCGGTGCGACCAAAGCCGCCGATCACTTCATCGGCACACAACAGCACGTCGTACTTGCGGCAGATACGCTGGATTTCCGGCCAGTAGCTTTCCGGCGGGAAGATCATCCCGCCCGCGCCCTGGAACGGTTCGGCGATGAATCCGGCGACCTTGTCGGCGCCCAGTTCGAGGATCTTCGCTTCCAGTTGCTGCGCAGCCCGCAGGCCGAATTCAGCCGGGGTCAGATTGCCTTCGTGGGCGAAGAAGTACGGCTCGTCGATGTGCGCGATGTCGGGAATCATCCCGCCCATTTCGTGCATGAATTTCATGCCACCGAGGGCCGTCGCGGCCAGGGTCGAACCGTGATAGCCGTTCCAGCGGCCGATCATGATTTTCTTCTCGGGCTTGCCCAGCACCTGCCAGTAACGGCGCACGGTACGGATCAGCACCTCGTTGGCCTCGGAGCCGGAGTTGGTGTAGATCGCGTGGCTGTAGTGCCCCGGCAGCAGGCTGAACAGCAGCTCGGAGAGCTCGATCACCTGCGGGTGGGTGGTGTGGAAAAACATGTTGTAGTACGGCAACTGCTCCAGCTGCCGGCTCGCGGCGGCGTTCAGATCCTTGCGTCCGTAGCCGAGGTTGGTGCACCACAGCCCGGACATGCCGTCGAGGTAGCGCCGACCGTCGTTGTCCCACAGATGCAGGCGGTCACCACGCACCATCACCCGTGGGCCTTCGTCGTTGAGGGCCTTCTGGTCGACGAACGCATGAATGTGGTGCGCTGCATCGGCGGCCTGGTAGTCGCGGGTTTCACGTGAGGTGGTCATCGCCGGATCTCCTTTTTTGTTGTGAGCGGCTGTCATGAGCGCAGTTGAAACCAGGTGGTTTTCAACTGGGTGCATTTGTCGAACGAGTGCAGCGACAGATCGCGGCCGAAACCGGATTGCCTGCCGCCGCCGAACGGCACGGTCACGTCCAGCGCATCGACGCTGTTGACCGACACCGTACCGGCTCGCAATTGCCGCGCCACCCGATGGGCGCGGTGCAGATCATCGGTCCACAGCGACGCCGCCAGACCGTAGACGCTGTCGTTGGCCAGTTGCAAGGCGTGGGCCTCGTCATCGAACGGAATCACCGCCAGCACCGGGCCGAAGACTTCTTCGCGGAACAGGGTCATGTGCGGCTGCACGTCGGTGAAAATCGTTGGCTGAATGAAGTTGTCAGAGCCGTTGAAACTCAGCTGCCGCCCGCCGCATACGCGGGTCGCGCCTTCGCGCTCGGCCTGGTTGATGAAGCGCAGAATGCTTTCGGTCTGACGAGTATCGACGATTGCCCCGGCCGCACTCGCCGGGTCCAGCGGATCGCCCGGCTGCCAGCGTTCGGCTTGAGCCTTCAGGCGCTCGACGAACTCATCATGAATCGAGCGCTCCACCAGCAACCGCGAGTTGGCCGAACAGACTTCGCCCTGATTGAAGAAGATCCCGAACGCGGCTTTCTGCGCCGCCAGATCCAGATCCTTGCAGTCGGCGAACACCAGGTTGGCGCTCTTGCCGCCGCACTCCAGCCATACCTGCTTGAGGTTCGACTGTGCGGAGTACTGCATGAAATATTTGCCGACCTGGGTCGAGCCGGTGAACACCAGACAATCGACATCCGGGTGCAAGCCCAAGGCTTTGCCGGCCTGTTCGCCGAGCCCCGGCAGCACGTTCAGCACACCGGCCGGCAGCCCGGCTTCCAGCGCCAGTTCGGCCAGACGCAACGCGGAAAACGGCGATTGTTCGGCGGGTTTGAGAATGACCGAGTTGCCCGCCGCCAGCGCCGGGGCGAGTTTCCACGCCGCCATGTCCAGTGGGAAATTCCAAGGCACCACCGCAGCGACCACGCCCAGCGCTTCGCGGGTGATGGTCGCCAGTACATTCGAGGCGCTCGGCGCGACCTGATCGTAGAGTTTGTCGAGACTTTCGGCGTACCAGCGAAACACCCCGGCGGCGCCCGGGACGTCGATGTTGTAAGCGTCCGTCACCGGCTTGCCCATGTTCAGCGAATCGAGCAGCGCCAGCTCTTCGCGATGGGCCAGAATCAGATCCGCCAGCCGCAGCAGCACTTGCTTGCGCTCGGTCGGTGAACGCCCGGCCCAGGTGCCGGCCTCGAACACCTGTCGCGCATTCTGCACCGCCGCGTCGACATCCTCTTCACCACACGCGGCGACGTTTGCCAGCAGCTGACCGGTGGCCGGGTTGATCGCGGCAAAGGTCTGCCCCGACTGCGCCGCACGCAGTTTGCCGTTGATCACGGCCTGGTACGGATAGCTCAATTCAGCGGCCTTGCGCTGCCAGTCTGCAAGCTCGAACACGGTGGTTGCTCCTTGGACTTTTATTCTTTTGCGAACACTGCGCAGTCGATAGTCGCTCAGGCTTGTGCGAGCTAAAACCAGTAAAAATGTCTTCGCAGACAATAAAAAAGGTAACCAGCCGATGGCCCCTTCGCGCGCGTATGGGGCTATTGTTCAGAGACAAAAAAACCGCCGACAGAACGGAGGCCGGCGGCTTACAAATTGCTTGGATGTGGAATCCGTTCGCTTTGAGGTTCACCGTGGCCGCTTACAACCTGCGTCAGTTGAAATACTTCATCACCACCGTCGAATGCGGCAGCGTCGCCGAAGCGTCGCGCAAGCTGTACATCGCGCAACCAGCGATTTCCACGGCGATCAAGGGGCTGGAAGACAGCTTCGGCGTGCAACTGCTGATCCGCCATCACGCCCAAGGCGTGTCGCTAACGCCTAGCGGCGCGCGGTTCTTCCGCAAGGCCCAGGAACTGCTGCGCATGGCCAAGGAGTTCGAACAGAACGCCCTCGCCGACAACGACGTGGTGGCCGGGCAGATCGATATCGGCTGTTTTGAAACGGTGGCGCCGCTGTACCTGCCGCAACTGATTGCCGGCTTCTCGGCGCTGTATCCGGGGGTGAAGATCCGCATCCGCGACGGCGAACAACAGGAACTGGTGCAAGGCCTGACCTCGGGCACCTTCGACCTGGCAATCCTCTACAAACACGACCTCGACGCCACCATCGAAACCGAACCCCTGATGCCGGCCCAACGGCCTTACGCCCTGCTCCCGGCAGATCACCGCTTCGCCCAGCTCAAGCAGGTTTCGCTGCGGGACTTGTGCCTGGAACCGATGATCCTGCTCGACGTGCAACCGAGCCGCACCTACTTCGTCAGCCTGTTCGAAGAACTCGGGCTGTCGCCACGCATCGATTTCAGCTCGCCGTCGATCGAAATGGTGCGCGGCATGGTCGGCCAGGGTTTCGGCTTCTCGATCCTGGTGACCCGCCCGCACTCGGAATGCACCTACGACGGCAAGAAAGTCGTGTGCGTGGACATCGTCGAAGACGTCACCGGCTCAGGCCTCGTGGCCGCGTGGCTCAAACGCGGACAACTGACCAAACCGGCGCAGTTGTTTGCCGATTATTGCCGGGAGCAGCTGACCGCCAAGGCCAGCCGCTGACCCTCACGTACCGCGCGGCTTGGCCCGGGCGGTGGCTTCAGCCACCAGCGGATCATCCGGCCAATAGTGCTTCGGATACCGCCCCTTCAGATCCTTCTTCACCTCGGCATAGGTGCTGCGCCAGAAGTTGGCCAGATCCTGCGTCACCTGCACCGGACGCCGCGCGGGCGACAGCAGGTGCAGCTTGACCACCTGCCGGCCGCCGGCGATGCGCGGTGTGTCGGCCAGGCCGAATAGCTCCTGCAAGCGCACGGCGAGTATCGGTGGTTGTTCGCTGTAGTCGAGGCGAATCGACGAGCCTGACGGCACGCTCAGGTGATGCGGCGCCTGTTCGTCGAGCTGTTGTGGCAGCGGCCATGGCAGCAGATTGCGCACGATGCTCGACAAGTCGAGGTTGGCGAAATGGCTGAGGCGCGAGACCTTGCCCAGATAAGGCATCAGCCAGTCTTCGAGGGTTTTCAGCAGGGTGGCGTCGCTGACATCCGGCCATTGGCTGTCGCCCTTGGCGTCAAGGTCGAGCTGGCGCAGCAAGGCGACTCGCGCCTGCCACTGGCGCAGTTCCGGGGTCCACGGCAGCAGCTCCAGCCCCTTGCGCCGCACCAGATTGACCAGCGCCTGGCTGCGGGCGTTTTCGTCGAGACCGGTCAGCGGTTCGCGGCTGAGGATCAGTTCGCCGACCTTGCGTTGGCGCTCGGCGCGCAGCACGCCTTCGCGTTCGTCCCAGTCCAGTTGATCGACGTTGTGCACCTGTTCCGCCAGCACCGAATCGAACAGCGCCGGATCGAAATCCGCCGCCAGATAAATCCGCTCTTCGCGCTGACCCTGACGGCTGCCGAGGTCGGCGATCACGATCCACGGTTCCTTCATCAGGCTGTCGGCTTCGGCGAACAGCGCCGCACGGCCGTTGGCCAGACGATATTCGGCACCACCGGCACGCCGCTGCTGAGCGACGCGGTCCGGGTAGGCCAGCGCCAGCAAGGCGCCGAGCCAGCGTGGGTGATCCGGGTCGGCAACTGGTTCGCTCGCCTTGCCGCGCAGGTATCCACGATATTGCCGCGCCAGTTGCCGGGCGCACTGCACGCCGCCCTGGGCACCACGGGCCGCGCGTTCTTCGCCGGACAGCAGCACCAGACGGCTGTGCAGATCCGCCCCGGCACCGCGCAAAATGTCGCGCTCGCCGAGCAACGCGGCGACGTCGCACGCCATGGTCGCCAAGCCCAGTGCCTGACCACGCAACAGCAAATGCGCGATGCGCGGATGGGCCGGCAATTCAGCCATGGCCTGCCCGTGACGGTTGAGGCTTTCACCGTCCAGTGCACCGAGGCGCTGCAACAGATCCTGAGCCTGTGCATAAGCGGCCGCCGGCGGCACGTCCAGCCAGATCAGATCACTCGGCGCCACGCCCCAGCGACCGAGTTGCAAAGCCAGGCCAGCCAGATCCGCCGAGAGGATTTCCGCACTGCCATAAGCCGCCAGCTGTTCATGCTGATCCTGCGACCACAGTCGATAACACACGCCAGGTTCCAGACGCCCTGCCCGGCCCGCTCGCTGGGTGGCACTGGCTTTGGAGATGCGCTGAGTGTCGAGGCGGGTCATGCCGCTGCCCGGATCGAAACGCGGCACTCGCGCCAGCCCGGCGTCGATCACCACGCGTACACCGTTGATGGTCAGACTGGTCTCAGCGATGTTGGTGGCCAGCACCACTTTGCGTTGACCTGCCGGCGCCGGGTCGATGGCGGCACGCTGGGCATTCAGGTCGAGTTCGCCGTGCAACGGGCAGAGCAACACGTCGCTGCGCTCACCGATGGCGTCCGCCAATTGTTGATGGACACGTCGGATTTCCGCCTGCCCCGGCAGGAACACCAACAGGCTGCCGGTTTCATCGTGCAGGGCTTCGAGCACCGTTTGCGTGACGCGTTGATCGATGTATTCGCCGGGCTGGAACGGCCGGCCCCAGCGCATCGTCACCGGGAACATCCGGCCTTCGCTGCGCAGGATCGGCGCGTCGTCGAGCAACCCGGCCAGACGTTCGCCTTCAAGGGTGGCGGACATCAGCAGAATCTTCAGCGGTTGTTCAGCTCGAAACAGCTCGCGACCGTTCAGACTGAGGGCCAGCGCCAGATCGGCGTCGAGACTGCGTTCGTGAAATTCGTCGAAGATCAGCAGACCCACGCCTTCCAGCGCCGGGTCGTCCTGCAGACGCCGGGTGAGAATGCCTTCGGTGACCACTTCGATGCGCGTATTGGGGCCGACCTTGCTGTCGAGGCGGATGCGGTAACCGACGGTTTCACCGACCTTCTCGCCCAGCTCGCTGGCCAGCCGCTCCGCCGCTGCACGCGCCGCCAGTCGACGCGGTTCGAGCATGAGGATGGTCTGCCCGCTCAGCCACGCTTCATTGAGCAGGGCCAAGGGCACGCGGGTGGTTTTACCGGCGCCGGGCGGTGCTTCGAGCACGGCTTCGTGGCGTGTCGCGAGGGCTTCACGCAGGGCAGGTAAAACGTCATCGATCGGCAACGAATTCATACTGGCTCCAAAACAGAGGGCCGAGTATAACGGCGAACTGCCAGGCGTTCGTCAGGGTCTTAACTTCACACGATGACGCTTCGTTAATAGATGACTCAGGAGATTCCCATGCGCTTACCTTTTCGCCTGATCGGCGGTGTACTGGTTGCCACCCTGCTCACTCAGATCACCGCGTGCGGTTCGATTTTCTACCCAGACCGGCGCGGCCAGATCGACGGCAAGATCGACCCGGCGATTGCCGTGCTCGATGCCGTGGGCCTGTTGTTCTATATCCTTCCCGGCGTGATCGCGTTTGCCGTGGACTTCGCCACTGGCGCGATCTACTTCGAACCGGGCCACACGGCGCAGGTCGATCCGGCCAAGCTCAAGCAAGCCATCGGCCCGGACGGTCAGGTCGATAACTTGAAGTTGCAGGCTATTCTCGAAACGGAGCTGGGCCGCAATCTGCCGCTGGACGACCCGCGCCTGATCCAGCACAAGGGCAGCACCCAGCAACTGGCGATGTTCGGCCTGCAACCTGCCGCTTAAGGAATAGACGCACCCATGACCACAAGCACCGAACACGCCCGCCTGCTGCGGCTGGCGACCCGCGCCTCGGTGGCGGTGGCCTGTACGCTGATCATCGCCAAAGCCATCGCCTGGTGGCTGAGCGGTTCGGTGAGCATGCTCGCCGGCCTCACCGACTCGGCCCTCGATGGCGTCACTTCGTTGCTCAATCTGCTGGCGGTGCATTACGCGCTGCGCCCGGCGGATGACGATCACCGTTATGGTCACGGCAAAGCCGAATCCCTGGCGGGCATGGCGCAGGCGCTGTTCATTGGCGGCAGTGCGGTGCTGATCGCGTTTCAGGCTTATGAGCGCCTGAAAAATCCGGAGCCGCTCGGCGCGCCTTGGCTGAGCATCGGGGTGATCGTGTTTTCCCTGTTGCTGACGGCGGCGCTGTTGATGCTGCAGCATCGGGTGATCAAGCAGACCGGCTCCAACGCCGTGCGGGCGGATTCACTGCATTACCGTTCGGACCTGTTACTCAACGGCAGCATTCTGATTGCGCTGGTGTTGGCCGGATTGGGGTTCGATCAGCTGGATGCGTGGTTCGGTCTGGGAATTGCGGCGTACATTCTGTGGAGCGCGATTCAGATCGCCCGGGAAAGTTTTTCGGTGTTGATGGATGAAGAGCTGCCGACGGATGTCAGTCAGCACATGCTCGAACTGGCGTGCGGTGTACCGGGGGTATTGGGCGCACATGATTTGCGCACACGGATTTCCGGCAATCACTGGTTCGTGCAGTTGCACCTGGAACTGCCGGGGGAACTGACGCTGTCAGTGGCTCACGGCATCAGCGATCAGGCGGCCGATGCCATTCACAAAGCCTACCCACGGGCCGAAGTGCTGGTGCACGCCGACCCGCAGGAAGTGGTCAAAGCCGCTCGGGCTCAGTAGTTGACCTGATAACCGCGACTGCTCAGGCAATTGCCCTGGGCCTGACGGTAGGCCTGCACCACTTCGGGTGCCGGTTGATAAGTCGCGGTGCGCGGATTGAAGCCGCTCTGCTGCACCGCGTACTGATAACACTCGTACCCGTCGCGTTGAACCTGCTCCGGTGATTGACCGTTGGCCGGATAGGCTTCCACGTCATAGCCATTGCCGGTCGGCTGCGGTGGCTGCTGCACCGGCGGCTCGACCACCACGTAATCCTGGGTCGCCTCCTGATAGGCGTAGTACGAGCCGGCGGCGAGGAACAGCAGCGAACCGCCGATCCACACTTCACGAGCGTAATCCGGCAGGTACTGGATGCGAATCCCGCGCGGCGGCTGAACCACGATATAGCGCGGGCCTTGCGGGCGATACCAGTAGCCGCCGGAGTAGAAATAGTCCTGGCCGCGATACGGCACACGGTAATCCCGATCCGGGAAACGGTCGATCACATGGCCCGGCCGGTATTGCGGGCCCGGGCCCCAGCCGTTGCCATGCCCGTCCGGGCGACCCGGCCAGCGATTGTCGTTGGGGCGGTTGCCGGTCTGCCAGTTCTGGCGATAACCATTCTGCGGGCGCTCGTCGCGGTAGTAACCCTGACGGGGTTCCTGGGTCTGGCGCACGGTGTCCGGGCGCGGCTGGATCGGCAGGTCATTGGCCGGCAGTTGCGGCGGCGGTGGCGGCTGGCGCACCGGGTTGGGGTTGTAGGCAGGACGTGGCTGGTTCTGGTTCTGCCACTGGCCGTTGTTCGGTTGGCCGTGATTCTGCTGGCCGTTGTGCTCGAACTGCCGGCTGTTGTCGCCACGAATGATGTCGTTGTTCTGCCGCTGCGGATTGTTCTGGCCGCGCTGCTGATTGCCACCGCCATGGCCCTGATTGTTGCCCTGATGCTCAGGCCCGCGTCCACCGCCGTCCGGGCCGCGATTCTGCGGCTCGTCCGCCAGCGCTTGCGCACCGACACTCACACACAGCAAACCAACACTGGCCAGACGCCAGATGCGCGACTTCATGAAATTCCTCACTGCGGACTAGAGCCTGAAATTAAGAGGGCGTGTAGCTAAGACCGGGGATGGGCACACCGGGTTCTGCTACAGGTTATCAGTCACGTCATTTATTTATTGAGCGAGAAGAGTCAAATCGCGGGCAAGAAAAAAGGGAGACCCGTCGGCCTCCCTTCTAGAGAACTTCGTCCTGGCTCGACGCTTTTGACATCGGCTCACCTCACGCCGTCTTCTGGACAGTGTGCAGCTCGGGGGCCGGCACAACCCCGGTGGGGGTGGCGGCCGCGGCAGGCCGGATTGGGCGGGCCGCGTGGACTGTGTTACCGAGCAGTGATTCTGGTGATAAGAATAGGCCCGGCGCCGCGACAGATGATTGCGAAGATTGCTCAAATAAACATCACTTGCGCAATTTTTAACCCTGGATAGATAATCCGCCGCAATAGTTAAGACAAAGGACCGTTTGATGAGCAAACTCGACCGTTACGACCTGAGTATTTTGGCGGAATTGCAGCGCGACGCCCGCATCTCCAACCAGGAACTGGCCGAGCGCATCGGTCTGTCGCCCTCCCCGTGCTCGCGCCGGGTCAAGCAACTGGAGGACGATGGCTACATCTCCCGTCAGGTTGCCCTGCTCGATCGCAAGATGCTCGGCCTGAGCCTGACCGCCTACGTGCTGATCGGCATGGACCGACACACACCGGAACGTTTCGAGAACTTCGAAGCGGCGATCCGCACCTTGCCGCAAGTGCTGGAATGCAGCCTGGTCACCGGTGTCGATGCCGATTATCAGCTGAAAGTGGTGGTGCCGGACATGGATCACTATCAGAAGCTGCTGCTGGGGCATCTGACGCGGATTGAAGGCGTGACCAGCGTGCGCTCGAGCTTTGTGCTGAATCAGGTGCTCAATAGCACCGAATTGCCTCTCACGCATCTGCGTAGCTGATCAAGAGCTGCCCTCATCGGAACGCCGCCCGCCCAGCCCTCTCCCGTAGGGAGAGGGGGCCGACGGTGGGTTGCTCGAGAAGTACGCCGACCTGAACGCCCTGCTGTGAATCCATAATCGACTGGAAATTTCAGGTCGATGTATGACGCCAGACACCTCGGTCAGTCCCCTCTCCCCCCGGGAGAGGGTTAGGGTGAGGGCCAGTCGTCGGATCAGACCCAGATCAATGCCACCCCGCCCCCCTTGGCGTATACTCGCCGCGCCCTTTTAGCCCCGTGCGTGCCGGAGAACCCGATGGATCCAGCAGTATTTGAAGAGTGGATGATGACCGGTCTGGTCAGCATCCTGATCATTTTCATGGGTTTCATCGTCTGGGATCTGGCGAAGAAGTCCAAGGCCGGGCGCTTTGGCTCGTTCATTCTGTTTTTCGTGCTGGGCCTGGGCGTGGCCGCATTCATCATCAAGAGCGTGGTGATCGGCCTGATCGAGTCCGGCGCCTTATAAGCGCGCCGGCACTTCTTTCCACTGTCCCTGATCGAGCCCTTCGATCGTCCAGTCACCAATCCTGACCCGCACCAGCCGCAACGTCGGCAGCCCGACCGCCGCCGTCATCCGCCGCACCTGGCGGTTGCGTCCTTCGCGAATCACCAGTTCCAGCCAAGTTGTCGGAATCGTTGCGCGAAAGCGCACCGGTGGCTTGCGCGGCCACAGCTCGGGCTCATCCAGTTGCCGCGCTTCGGCGGGCAAGGTCATGCCGTCATTCAACTCGACGCCGTCACGCAGGCGCTGCAACTGCTCGGCTGTCGGCACGCCTTCGACCTGTACCCAATAGGTTTTCGCCAGTTTGTGCTTGGGGTCGGCGATCCGCGCCTGCAACTGGCCGTCGTTGGTCAGCAGCAGCAAACCTTCGCTGTCGCGGTCCAGCCGTCCGGCCGGATAAATGCCCGGAATGTCGATGTAATCCTTGAGCGTCGCCCGCCCTTCGCCGTCGCTGAATTGGGTCAGCACATCGAACGGTTTGTTGAACAGGATCAGCTTCGGTTCGGCCGGTGGTGCCTTGGCGACCCGGCGCGGGGCTGAAGAAGCTGGCTTCGCGCCGTGGCGGCGGGAAGGTGGACGTTGAGGACGGGACATAAGAGAGCAGACATTTAGCGATCAGGGCTGACAATGCTAGTGCCCCGACCGCCAAATGACCACGACAAACCGTTAGCGGAACGGCGGCTCGTCGAAGCTGCGCAGTTTGCGCGAGTGCAGCGAGTTGAGTTCGGTGCGCAGCAGGTCCACCGCTTCAATGCCGATCTTCAAGTGCTGGCTGACCGCACGCTCGTAGAAGGCGTTGGCCGAACCCGGCAGCTTGATTTCACTGTGCAGCGGCTTGTCCGACACACACAACAACGTGCCGTACGGCACCCGCAGGCGATAACCCTGAGCGGCGATGGTGCCGCTTTCCATGTCGACCGCCACGGCGCGGGAGAGGTTGATCAGCGGTCGCTCCTGAGCCCAGCGCAGCTCCCAGTTACGGTCGTCGTAGGTCAGCACGGTGCCGGTACGCAGACGTTTTTTCAGCTCTTCGCCTTTTTCGCCGGTGATATTGGCCGCCGCTTGCTGCAACGCCAACTGCACTTCGGCCAGGGCCGGAATCGGAATGTTCGGCGGCACCACGCGGTCGAGAATTCCGTCGCGACGCATGTAGGCGTGAGCCAGCACGTAGTCGCCGATGGTCTGCGACTGACGCAGGCCGCCGCAGTGACCGATCATCAGCCAGCAATGCGGACGCAGCACGGCCAGGTGATCGGTGATGTTCTTGGCGTTGGACGGGCCGACGCCGATGTTGACCAGGGTCACGCCGTGGCCATCGCTGGCGATCAGGTGATAGGCCGGCATCTGGTAGCGGTGCCAGACCACGCCTGCCGCAATCGCCGACGCTTCACCGTGATCCATGCCTTTTTCGATGATGACGTTGCCCGGCAAGACCATGCGTACGAAACGCGGGTCGCGGCGCAGTTGCTCCAGGCCATGGACGATGAACTGGTCGACATAACGGTGGTAGTTGGTCAGCAGAATCCACGGCTGCACATGGCGCCAGTCGCTGCCGGTGTAGTGCACCAGACGACGCAGCGAGAAGTCGACGCGCGCGGCGTCAAACAGCGCCAGCGGCAGCGGATCGGTGTTTTCCCAGTCGTAGAGACCGTCGGCGATGCCATCGGTGGCGGCGGACAGGTCGGTACTCGGGAACACCCGTGCCAGCACGGCGGCAGTGACGCCAGAGCCGGCCAGTTCATCGCCCTGCTCGACCACATACGGATAGGGAATGTTCTGCTCGCTGACCCCGACTTCGACGGTCACGGTGAAGTCGTGCATCAGCGGCGTGAGCTGTTCCAGCAGGTATTTGCGAAACGCCGCCGGGTGAGTAACGGTCACGCTGTAGGTGCCCGGCAACTGCACCTTGGCGTAAGCGCGGGTGGTCTGCGGGACTTCGCCCTGGCAGTGGTAGGTCAGACGCAGTTCGGGATAACGGAACAGGGCACGTTGCTCGGCGTCGGGCTCGACGCGATCCTTGAGATAACGCTTGAGCGCCGAGTTCAGCGCCGTGGTGGCCCGCTCATGCAGCTCGGCGAGACGATCCACGGCCTGTTCGGCGGTTTGAACGACAATAAACGCTTCGGTCACGATCAGCTTCCTGTGTTCTGACTTGCAGAGCTTCATCTTGCCTGCATCGTGGCGTCACGGAAACAGTGGCGTTGTGGGTTCACCCTAATCATTCAAACAATGAAGATCCCTGTGGGAGCGAGCTTGCCCGCGATGAGGCCATCACATTCAACATCGATGTTGACTGACAGGCCGTCATCGCTGGCAAGCCAGCTCCCACAGGGTTTTGTTGTGTTTGGGCGACTTGGGTCAGAAACCTTGCGGCGTAGAGCGGGCGACGATGGCTTCGACATCCAGTCCGCGCGGCAACGCGCCGTAGGCCCGCCCGCCACCGCTCAGGCGACTGGCGATGAACGCATCGCTGACCGCCGCATTCCCGGCCTCCAGCAGCAGCTTAGCTTGCAGTCCCAAAGCGATGTCTTCGGTCAGTTGCCGAGCGCGGTATTGAATGTCGCTGTTGTCCTTGAACTGTGCCTGCAATTGCTGAATGTGCGCAGCCAGTCGCTTGTCGCCATGACCGTCGCCCAACTCGCTGAACAACACATCGAGTACGCCCGGCTCTTTCGACAACGCCCGCAGCACGTCGAGGCATTGCACGTTGCCGGAGCCTTCCCACGTCGAGTTCACCGGCGCTTCCCGGTAAAGCCGCGGCAGGATGATCTCCTCGACATAGCCAGCACCGCCCATGCACTCGGCGGCTTCGTTGATCATCCCCGGCGCACGTTTGCAGATCCAGTATTTACCCACCGCCGTCACCAATCGGGCGAACTGCGCTTCATGGCGATCGTCCAGATGATCCAGCGCCTTGCCCATGCGCAGGCTCAGCGCCAGCGCGGCTTCGCTCTCCAGCGCCAGATCGGCCAGCACGTTCTGCATCAGTGGCTGTTCACTGAGCAGTTTGCCGCCGACCTTGCGATGGGCGCAGTGATGGCTGGCCTGAGTCAGCGCCTGACGCATCAGCGAGCTGGAGCCGACCATGCAATCGAAACGGGTCATCGCCACCATCTCGATGATGGTCGGCACGCCGCGCCCTTCTTCGCCGACCATCCATGCCAGCGCGCCTCGGAACTCCACTTCGCTGGAAGCGTTGGACTGGTTGCCGAGCTTGTTTTTCAGGCGCTGGATGTAGAACTGATTGCGCGTGTCGTCCGGGCGATGGCGCGGCAGCAGGAAGCAGCTCAAGCCCTTGTCGGTTTGCGCCAGCGTCAGGAACGCATCGCACATCGGCGCCGAACAGAACCACTTGTGCCCCACCAGTTCATAGGCCTGGCCCGGGCCGCTGGCGCCGACCGGATAAGCTTTGGTGGTGTTGGCACGCACGTCGGTGCCGCCCTGTTTCTCGGTCATCGCCATGCCAATGGTGACGCCCGCCTTGTGGGCCATGCCGACATTGCGCGGGTCGTATTCGGTGGCGAGGATTTTCGGCAGCCATTGCTCAGCCAGATTCGGCTGCAAACGCATCGCGGGGACACTGGCGAAGGTCATGGTCAGCGGGCAACCACTGCCGGCTTCGGCCTGACTGTGCAGATAGGACATGGAAGCGCGGGCGACATGGGCGCCGCCCTGTGGATGAGCCCAGGGCAACGACGTCAAGCCATGTTCAATGGCGATGCGCATCAGCTCGTGATACGCCGGATGAAACTCCACCAGGTCGATGCGATGTCCATAGCGGTCATGACTGGCGAACACCGGTTTGTTCTGGTTGGCGAGGAACCCGGCCTCCATCAGCGGCCCGCCGGCCAGCGCGCCGTAGGCGTCGATCCGCGACTCGGCCCAGCCGGCACCGAACCGCCGCGACCACTCCTGCAACGGCAGGTCGATGCGGTATAGATTGGTGCCGTCCAGCGACGGTGGCTGGTTGGTGACTTCGTGAGTTTCGGCGAACTGATGCAGGTTCATGACGGGGCTCCTTGATCGGCCAGAGCTTCAGTTAAGCACCGCCCCCGAACCGATCAAAGTGTCATATCGGCCTAAATACCGGCGCTTTCACCCTATCAGCAACTCAACACCCGCCGCTGCATCGCAACCTGCAGATCCTCGAATTTCACCGGTTTGCTCAGATAATCGATCGAGCCACCCGACGCGCAATGCTCGCGATCCGCCCCCAGCGCGATCATGAACACCGGCAGATGGGCGCATCCCGGCAGGTCACGAATCTGGCAACACAGCGATGCCCCATCGAGCGGCGGCAACTGGCAGTCGATCAGCACGGCATCGAAGCGCTCGCGCTGCAAACAGTCGAGCGCCGCCGCGCCGTGGTCGGCGGTGCGCACGCGGAAACCGAGCTTGAGCAACATGCCGCGCATCACCAGTTGGTTGACGCTGTTGTCGTCCACCAGCAGCACGGTGCAATCCTGCGGCGCGCGCACGGTGTCGCGGCTGAACGCGGGCACGGCTTCCACTTCCGGCAACTCAAACTCGACATCCAGTTGAAAGCGGCTGCCACTCCCCGGTTCGGAACGGTGCGTGAGCTTGCCACCGAGCAATTCCACCAATTGACGGCAGATCGCCAGACCGACACCCAGCCCGCCGTATTCGCGGGTCATCGAACCGTCGAGCTGGAAGAACCGCTGATACATCGTCGCCTCGCCCAGATCGGTAAAACCGATGCCGGTGTCGATCACCGCAAAGGACAGCGCCAGCCGATTGTCCGTCGACGGTTTGCCCGTCACCCGCAATGCCAGACCGCCGACGCGGGTGAACTTGATCGCATTGTCCAGCAGGCACTCCAGGCATTGCGCGAGTTTGGCGCTGTCGCCATGCAGGCGATCCGGCAGGGCCGGCAGCACGTCGACCTTGAAGTCCAGCGACTTGCTCGAAGCATTGCCATCGAACTGCATCCGCAACGCCTCGACCACCCCGCGCAGGCTGAAACTGCCCGGCGTCGCCTTGAGCTTGCCGGCCTGCAATTCGGTCAGGGTCAGGATGCCGTTGACCATGCGCATCATGTCCCGCGCCGAACCGGCGGCAGTCTGCTGGTATTGCTCCAGTTCCGGATCGAGTTCGACGGTCTGCATCAACTCGAGCGAACCGATCACCCCGTTCATGGGCGTGCGCAGTTCGTGGGTCAGGGTCGCGAGGAATTCGTCCTTGAGCTTGTTGCTGTGGGCCAGTTGCTGGTTCAGCACTTCAAGTTTCTGGCCGGCGTCGAACAGGGTCTGCGCCTGTTGTTCGCGCATCGCGTTGATGCGGTCGGCCAGGGCCAGCGACAGCAGCGCCACTTCGATGGCCGAGCCGATCTGGCTGGCGTACATGGTCAGGAACACATTCGGCAGCAGGCCCAGCACCATCATGGTGTTGACGATGCCGCCGATCAGGAACGCCGACCAGGCAATGATGAAATAGCGCGCCACCCGCAGGCCGCGCCACCAAGCGAGGATCCCGGCGGCGAAGATCACCACGGTGAAGGTCAGTGCCAGGGTCGTCGCCAGACGCAGGGCCAGGCCATAACTGGTCATCAACGACAGACCGATCACCACGGCGCCAAAAACAATCAGGGCGATCAACAGACGATCGAGCCAACGGCTGTGGTTCTTCGTCTGCAGGAAACTGCGGGCGAACTGGCTGCCGAAGAGCCCCGCGCAACCGATGAAGAACGGCGTGGCGGCGTTGGCCCACCACGGGTTGTCCGGCCAGAAATACTCGACCGCCGCGCCATTGACCGACAGCTGATAAAGGCCGAACGAGGCGATATAGAAGATGTAATAGAGGTAACTGGTGTCGCGCACGCTGAGGTAGATGAACAGGTTGTAGACCAGCATCCCCAGCAGCACGCCATAAATGATCCCCAGCACATACAGGCGCACTGGCTGGTCTTCGAGGTAAGCGGTGCTCGACCACAACGTTACCGGCGCCTGGATCGAGCCTTCGCTGGACAACCGCAGATAAACGGTTCGTTGCTGATCCGGCTTGAACGCCAGATCGAACAGGTAATTGTTCTGGCGGATCTCGCGACTGGCGAACGGCAAAGCGTCGCCGGTCTGCCGCACCAGACGGTAGTCACCGGCGGCATCGGGCAGATACAGATCGAGATGATCGAGCGGCGGATACGCCAGTTCCAGCAGCCAGCTGCGTTGCGCCGACGGGTTGGTCGGGCGGTAATGCAGATCGATCTTCAGCCAGAACACCGAGCGCGAATAACCGGCATTGAGCGTGGCTTTGTCATGGGGTTTGAAGTTTCCGGCGGCGGCTTGCGCGCGGACATCGGCAATGCTCGCCTGACCGCTCGGGTCTTCGAACACTTGCAGGGATCGACCCAGCGGGAGGCTCTGGGTGAACTCGTCGAACTCGACGGCGCTTGCCAGCAGGGGCAAGCAGAACAGCAACATCAACAAATAGCGCATTGAAGCCCCAGCGTGGCTTGGCCGGTTGTGTCAGGAAGCCCCCCATTCCCTTTGAGATGACGTAAAACCGGTATTACCTGTTATTGGTTTGGATCCACTCTAGCATAGCCGTTGATGGCCATTGAGCACCATGGAAATTTTTCCAAGGAAGGCTCTAGAACGGGCGTTCCAGAGCAAAACACCGGGTTAGAGCTGTTGGCTCGGTCAGATTGTGACAAGCGCTGTGGATCTCGCTACCCGGGTTATCGGCCGCGCGCTGCGCCACAACACCCGGAAAACAGGTTTGGTGGTAAGCTCGCGCACCATGAATATCTACAGCTCACGCCCCGTTGTCCTCTGTCTCTCCGGCCACGACCCCAGTGGCGGCGCCGGCCTGCAGGCAGATATCGAAGCCCTGCTCGCTCAGGGTTGCCATGCGGCTCCGGCCGTCACCGCCCTGACCGTGCAAGACACGGTCAACGTCACTGACTTTCGCGTCCTCGACCGTGAGTGGGTACTGGCCCAGGCCAATGCCGTACTCAACGATTCCGAAGTCGCGGCAGTGAAACTGGGCATGCTCGGTTCCCTGGAAATGGTCGACACCGTCGTCGAACTGCTCCAGGCGCACCCGCACTTGCCAGTGGTCTGCGACCCGGTGCTGCGCGCTGGCGGCGGCGGACGCCTGGGCAAGGACGAAGTCGGCTACGCCATGCGCGAACGCCTGCTGCCGCTGTCGATCATCGCCACCCCCAATCTTCCCGAAGCCCGGATCCTCGCCGAACTGCCAGAAGGCACCGCGGACGAGTGTGCTGAAAAACTGTTGCCGTACATCAAGAACCTGCTGATCACCGGCGGTCACGGCGACGAAACCGAAATCCACAATCGCCTGTACAGCCGCGACGGCCTGCGCGAAACGTTCAAGTGCCAGCGCCTGCCGGGCAGCTATCACGGTTCCGGCTGCACCCTGGCCAGCACCCTCGCCGGCCGCCTGGCACTGGGCGAAAACCTTGCGAGCGCGGTGCGTACTGCGCTGGATTACACCTGGCGCACCCTGCGCGATGCCGAACAGCTGGGCAAAGGCCAGTTCGTGCCGCGTCGCCTGCCGCTGGATTTCTGTTCCTGATGTTTCGAGCCTGAGGTCTGCGCGATGAAACTACGTGGCCTGTATGCCATCACCGACAGCCAGTTGCTGGCCGGCAAGTTTCTGTCCTACGTGGAGGCGGCGCTGGAAGGCGGCGTCACCCTGCTGCAATACCGTGACAAGAGCAGCGACGAGGCCCGCCGTCTGCGTGAGGCCGAAGCCCTGCGCGATCTATGCGAACGCTACAAGACGCAACTGATCATCAACGATGACGCCGAACTGGCCGCGCGCCTGAACGTCGGCGTGCACCTGGGCCAGACCGACGGCCCGCTGTCGCCGACCCGCGCCCTGCTCGGCTCCAAGGCGATCATCGGCTCGACCTGCCACGCACAGCTTGAACTGGCCGAACAGGCCGCCAAAGAAGGCGCGAGTTACGTCGCCTTCGGTCGCTTCTTCAATTCCAGTACCAAACCCGGTGCACCGAGTTGCAGCCTCGATCTGCTCGACGAGGCCAAACGTACCCTGCACCTGCCGATCTGCGCGATCGGCGGCATCACCCTCGACAACGCCGCGCCACTGGTGGCCCACGGTGTCGATCTGCTGGCCGTGGTCCATGGCCTGTTCGGCGCCGACAGCACCGCCGAAGTGACCCGCCGCGCCCGCGCCTTCAATGAATTACTAAAAGTCTGAGAGCCCGATCATGTCTCGTTCCGAAACCCTGTTTGCCAACGCCCAGAAACACATTCCCGGTGGCGTGAACTCGCCGGTGCGCGCGTTCAAGAGCGTTGGCGGCACGCCGCTGTTCTTCAAGCACGCCGAAGGCGCCTACGTCACTGACGAAGACGACAAGCGTTATGTGGATTACGTGGGCTCCTGGGGGCCGATGATCCTCGGCCACAGCCACCCGGACGTGCTGGACGCGGTGCGCAACCAGTTGCAGCACGGCCTGTCCTACGGCGCGCCGACCGCGATGGAAACCGAGATGGCCGACCTGGTCTGCTCGCTGGTGCCGTCGATGGAGATGGTGCGCATGGTCAGCTCCGGCACCGAAGCGACCATGAGCGCGATCCGTCTGGCCCGTGGTTTCACCGGCCGCGACAGCATCATCAAGTTCGAAGGCTGCTACCACGGTCACTCCGACAGCCTGCTGGTCAAGGCCGGTTCCGGTGCACTGACCCAGGGCGTACCGAGTTCGGCGGGAGTGCCGGCAGCGTTCGCCAAACACACCCTGACCCTGCCGTTCAACGACATCGACGCGGTTGAAAAAATGCTCGCCGAAGTCGGTCAGGACGTCGCCTGCATCATCGTCGAGCCAGTGGCCGGCAACATGAACTGCGTACCGCCGGCGCCGGGTTTCCTCGAAGGCCTGCGCAGCCTGTGCGACAAGCACGGCGTGGTGCTGATTTTCGACGAAGTGATGACCGGTTTCCGCGTCGCCCTCGGCGGTGCCCAGGCTTACTACGGCGTAACCCCGGACCTGACCACCTTCGGCAAGATCATCGGCGGCGGCATGCCGGTCGGCTGCTTCGGCGGCAAGCGCTCGATCATGGAGCGCATCGCGCCGCTGGGCCCGGTCTATCAGGCAGGCACCTTGTCGGGTAACCCACTGGCGATGGCCGCCGGCCTGACCACCCTGCGCCTGATCAGCCGTCCGGGTTTCCACGCCGAACTGACCGATTACACCACCCGCCTGCTCGACGGCCTGCAACAGCGCGCCGATGCCGCCGGCATTCCGTTCGTGACCACCCAGGCGGGCGGCATGTTCGGTCTGTACTTCAGCGGTGCCGACGACATTGTTACTTTTGAAGACGTGATGGCCAGCGATGCAGCGCTGTTCGGCCGCTTCTTCCACCTGATGCTGGAAGGTGGCGTGTACCTGGCACCGAGCGCCTTCGAAGCCGGATTCACCTCGATCGCCCATGGCGAAGCCGAGCTGAAACTGACCCTCGACGCCGCTGAGCGCGCCTTCGCCAAATTGAAGTAAAACGCCCCGCCGCTGACGTTGGCCATTGCCAGCGTCAGCGTTCTCCTACATCCGCACGTCTTTTCCGACACGCCTGCCAAAAATCCCCCATAAAGTGGGCGATATATTTCCCGCGCAGCAGAAAATCGAGTAAAGACTTTGTAAGGATGGCCCTGCTTATTTCATAATGCGCGCTTATTGGATCCCTCGACGGGTCCGCGCGCCCTTCAGAGGTAAGTCGATTCCCATGAACCGCACCGGCCGCACCCTTGCCTTGGGCTGCCTGTTGCTCCTTCAGCCGCTGCTCGCACATGCACAAGCAGGCGGCAACTCGTTGTTGATCCCGGCGATGGGTCGCTGCACCCTCAATACTCAGCCGCAAGATGTCACGCAGGCACTCGCCGCCTGCCAAAAGGCAGCGGATGAGGGGGATGCGCAAGCGCAATACGAGTTGGGTGAGTTCTACTACGACGGCAAGAATGCGCCGCGCGACCTCAATCAAGCCCTGAGCTATTTCGAAAAGGCCTCGCTGCAAGGTCACGCCCAGGCGCAATTCAAGCTCGGCACCATGTTCTTCCACGGTGAAGGCGTGCAGGCCAACAACATTCAGGCTTATATCGTGCTGAAGATGGCCGCGGTCAACGGCGCCGAAGACGCGCTCGACACCGCCGACGAAGTGTCTGAAAAGATGTCCCGCGAAGACCTGGAAACCGCGACCCAGGTGCTCGGGCAAATTTTCCGTAAATACCTGATGGAACTGCAGAGCGCCGACGGGCGTACGCCGTTCTCGCCCCTGCCCTGACTAACGATAGTTCCCGCGCTTTTCGTCACCGACGCGAAACGTCGAAGGCGGCATTCCCACGCAGAGCATGGGAACGATCACCTCCATAAAACCCGGTTTTACTTCTCGGGCATCGGCACCGGAAACGGCATCACATTGCCAACACCGCCACGGGCTTCACTGATCTTTGGCGTCCCCAGTCGCTCGACTTCATCGATGCGCACGATTGAGTGCATCGGCACAAAGCTGCGCACCACGCCTTCGAACTGCGCCTTGAGCTTTTCTTCGCTCGGGTCGACGACCACTTGCGTGCGCTCGCCAAAGACGAACTCTTCCACTTCCAGGAAACCCCACAGATCACTTTGATAGATCTGCTTGGCGTACATTTCGAACACCTGGCCCTGGTTGAGGAAAATCACCTTGTAGATTGGAGCTTCGCGTTTGGTCATGGCGGGCGGACGACATCGGGGTAAAAATGAGGGCGCGAACTATAGCATAGCCACCGGACGCGCAGCGGTAGGAACCTGGGGACATGTTCCCTATAATGCGCGGTTCTTTGAACCACGTGACGACCCTATTCCATGGCCAAGAAGCTTTACATCGAAACCCACGGTTGCCAGATGAACGAGTACGACAGCTCGCGCATGGTCGATCTGCTGGGCGAACACCAGGCCCTGGAAGTCACGGCGCGCGCCGAAGATGCCGACGTGATCCTGCTCAACACCTGCTCGATCCGCGAACGCGCCCAGGACCGGGTGTATTCCCAGCTCGGCCGCTGGCGCGAACTGAAACTGGCCAACCCGGACATGGTGATCGCCGTCGGCGGTTGCGTGGCCAGCCAGGAGGGCGCGGCGATCCGTGATCGCGCCCCGTACGTCGACGTGGTGTTCGGCCCGCAGACCCTGCACCGCCTGCCGGAAATGATCGACGCCGCGCGCATCAGCAAGCTGCCGCAAGTCGACGTCTCGTTCCCGGAAATCGAAAAATTCGACCACCTGCCCGAGCCGCGCATCGATGGGCCAAGCGCCTACGTGTCGGTGATGGAAGGCTGCAGCAAGTACTGCACGTTCTGCGTGGTGCCCTACACCCGCGGCGAAGAAGTCAGCCGGCCGTTCGACGACGTGATCGCCGAGATCATTCACCTGGCTGAACACGGCGTGCGCGAAGTGACCCTGCTGGGGCAGAACGTCAACGGCTATCGCGGGCTGACCCACGACGGTCGTCTGGCGGATCTGGCCGAACTGATCCGCGTCGTCGCGGCGGTCGACGGCATCGACCGCATCCGCTACACCACCTCGCACCCGCTGGAATTCTCCGACAGCCTGATCCAGGCCCACGCCGAAGTGCCGGAACTGGTGAAGCACCTGCACTTGCCGGTGCAGTCGGGTTCGGACCGGATCCTGGCCGCGATGAAGCGCAACCACACGGCGCTGGAGTACAAATCCAAGCTGCGCAAACTGCGCGCCGCCGTACCGGGCATCTGCATCAGCTCGGACTTTATCGTCGGCTTCCCGGGGGAAACCGAGAAAGATTTCGAGCAGACCATGAAGCTGATTGCCGATGTCGGTTTCGATTTTTCCTACTCGTTCGTCTACAGCCAGCGCCCAGGCACTCCAGCCGCCGATCTGGCCGACGACACCCCGGAAGAACTGAAGAAAGAACGCCTGAACGCCTTGCAGCACCGTTTGAATCAGCAAGGGTTCGAGATCAGCCGACAAATGGTCGGTTCGGTCCAGCGCATTCTGGTGACCGATTATTCGAAGAAAGACCCGGGCGAGCTGCAAGGGCGCACCGAGAATAACCGTATCGTCAACTTCCGCTGCGATAATCCGACCCTGATCGGCCAGTTCGCCGACGTCCACATCGACGCGGCGCAACCGCACTCGCTGCGCGGCTCGCTGATCCAGTAACACCCTTTGTTCAACTGTGGGAGCGAGCCTGCTCGCGATGAACGATGACGCGGTTTTTCAGATGAACCGCATTCATGCCCATCGCGAGCAGGCTCGCTCCCACAGGAACGGCATCAATTTAAGAGCTTTCGCACCCACGCCGCTGGCGTTATCCTTGATTTCATCCTAATTGCCCCAGGGCGGCTAAATACGACCTTGAACGCACCCATCGAACCACATCGTTTCATCCTCGAGCCCTTTGAGGCTCGCCGCTTCGCCAATCTGTGCGGGCAGTTCGACGAGCACTTGCGGCTGATCGAACAGCGCCTGGCCATCGAGATCCGCAACCGCGGCAATCAGTTCGAGCTGATCGGCGAACCCAAGCACACCACTTCCGCGGAAAACCTGATTCGCCGCCTGTACCGGGAAACCAAGGGTTCAGAGCTGTCGCCGGATACGGTTCACCTGTTCCTTCAGGAATCGGCCGTTGAGCAGCTGGACAACCACGCCCCCGCTGAAGCCTCCGTCGCCCTGCGCACCAAGAAAGGCATGATTCGCCCACGCGGCTTGAATCAGCTGCGCTACGTGAAGGAAATTCTCGGCAACGACATCAACTTCGGCATCGGCCCGGCCGGTACCGGCAAGACGTATCTGGCTGTCGCCTGCGCCGTCGATGCGCTGGAGCGTGAACAGATCCGTCGCATCCTGCTGGTGCGTCCGGCGGTCGAAGCGGGTGAGAAACTCGGCTTCCTGCCCGGCGATCTGTCGCAGAAGATCGACCCGTACCTGCGCCCGCTCTACGACGCGCTCTACGAGATGCTCGGTTTCGAATACGTGGCCAAGCTGATCGAGCGTCAGGTGATCGAAGTCGCGCCGCTGGCCTACATGCGCGGTCGCACGCTGAACAACAGCTTCATCATTCTCGACGAAAGTCAGAACACCACCGTCGAGCAGATGAAGATGTTCCTGACCCGGATCGGTTTCGGCTCCACAGCCGTAATCACCGGCGACATCACCCAGGTCGACCTGCCGCGCGGTACCAAATCCGGACTTCATCACGTCATCGAAGTCCTGAAAGATGTGCCGGGTATCAGCTTCACCCACTTCCAGCCCAAAGACGTGGTGCGCCATCCGTTGGTGCAACGCATCGTCGAAGCCTACGAGCGCTTCGAGACGCGTTTGGCCGATGAAGCGCCAAAGGACACCCGCCACGATGCTTGAGCTTGACCTGCAAATCGCGACCGAAGCGTCTGCGCCGACCGAAGCCGAGTTCCGCCAATGGTGCGAACTGGCCCTGCGCCAGCGCACCGCTGACTCGGAAATGACCATTCGTCTGGTCGACGAGGAAGAAGGCCGCGAGCTGAATCACACCTGGCGCCACAAGGATTACGCGACCAACGTCCTGTCCTTTCCCGCCGAAGTGCCCGACGAGTTTCTCGACATACCATTGCTGGGCGATCTGGTGATCTGCGTGGCGGTGGTCGAGCGCGAGGCTGCCGAACAGGGCAAGGAACTAAAGGCCCACTGGGCACATCTGGTCATTCACGGCTGCTTGCATCTGCTGGGTTACGACCATATAGATGACGAGGAAGCCGAGGAAATGGAAGCACTGGAACGCGAGTTGCTTGCCGAATTGGGTTATCCCGATCCGTACGCGGACGACGAAACCGAAACATCCCCTACTGTTACAACAAAGGATTCAGAGTAATCGCTATGAGCGAAGATCGATCGAGCAACGGGCAAAAGTCATGGCTGGGCAAACTGACCCAGGCTTTTGCCCACGAGCCGAAGAACCGCCAGGAGCTGCTTGAGCTGCTGCGCGATGCACATCAGAACAAACTGCTGGACAGCGAAGCGCTGGCCATCGTCGAAGGCGCCATCCAGGTGGCTGACCTGCAGGTTCGCGACATCATGGTGCCGCGCTCGCAGATGATCAGCATCAAGGCGACCCAGACACCCCGCGAATTCCTCCCTGCCGTGGTCGACTCGGCCCACTCGCGCTACCCGGTCATCGGCGAAAGCCATGACGACGTGATGGGCGTGCTGCTGGCCAAGGATCTGCTGCCACTGATCCTCAAGGAGAACGGCGACAGCTTCAACATCAAGGACCTGCTGCGCCCGGCCACGTTCGTGCCGGAGTCCAAGCGTCTGAACGTGTTGCTGCGTGAATTCCGCGCCAACCACAACCACATGGCCATCGTGATCGACGAATACGGCGGCGTGGCCGGTCTGGTGACCATCGAAGACGTGCTTGAACAAATCGTCGGCGACATTGAAGACGAGCACGACGTCGAAGAAGACAGCTACATCAAGCCGCTGCCCAGCGGTGATTTCCTGATCAAGGCCCTGACGCCGATCGAGAACTTCAACGAGTTCTTCGACAGCGAATTCTCCGACGACGAGTTCGACACCGTCGGCGGGCTGGTGATGAGCGCGTTCGGGCACTTGCCAAAACGCAACGAAATCACTGAAATCGGCGCCTATCGTTTCCGCATCCTGAACGCCGACAGCCGTCGGATTCATTTGCTGCGACTGACCCCAATCGCCCGGTAAAAAATCTAAGGATTGAAATGCGCTGGACAACCCGCCCCGGCTGGCCCGGTAACCTGCTGGCCGTGGCGGCCGGTGCAATCACCACCTTCGCTCTGGCACCGTTCGATCTCTGGCCGCTGGCGTTGCTGGCGGTCGGCCTGTTCTATGCCGGCCTGCGCGAGCTGAGCCCGCGACAAGCCCTGGGCCGTGGCTGGTGCTTCGGTTTCGGCCTGTTCGGCGCCGGCACCAGCTGGATCTATTACAGCATCCACCATTTCGGCGGCGCGTCGGTGCTGCTGGCCGGGTTCCTGATGCTGATCTTCACGGCGGCCATTGCCTGGTTCTTCGCCCTGCCCGCGTGGCTGTGGGCGCGCTGGCTGCGGCGTAATGAAGCGCCGGTGGCCGACGCCCTGGCGTTTGCGGCGTTGTGGGTAGGCCAGGAAGCTTTCCGTGGCTGGTTCCTCACCGGTTTCCCGTGGCTGTATTCCGGTTACAGCCAGCTCGACGGCCCGCTGGCCGGACTCGCGCCAGTAGGCGGCATGTGGCTGGTGTCGTTCGTCCTGGCACTGACCGCTGCACTGATCTACAACGCACCGCGCCTGCTGCAAACCCGCCGCAAAGCCTTCATCGCTGCCGGCCTGGTATTGCTGATCGGGCCATGGGCGGCGGGCATTGCGCTCAAGGGCCATGCCTGGACCAGCCCGGCGGGCGCGCCGCTGACCGTTGCCGCGATTCAGGGCAACGTCGCGCAAAGCATGAAATGGGACCCGGCCGAACTCAATGCGCAACTGGCGCTGTACCGCGACCTGAGTTTCCGCTCCAAACCGGTGGACCTGCTGATCTGGCCGGAAACCGCCGTCCCGGTGCTCAAGGAGTCCGCCGAGGGCTACCTGACCATGATGGGCAACTTCGCCGCCGAGCGTAAATCGGCGCTGATCACCGGCGTACCGATCCGCGAAATGGTTCACCACGAGAGACGCTTCTACAACGGCATCACCGTGGTTGGCGAAGGCGATGGCACCTATCTCAAGCAAAAACTGGTGCCGTTCGGCGAGTACGTACCGTTGCAGGACATCCTGCGCGGGCTGATCGCATTCTTCGACCTGCCGATGTCCGACTTCGCCCGCGGCCCTGCCGATCAGGCCTTGTTGCAGGCCAAGGGATATCAGATCGCGCCGTTCATCTGCTACGAAGTGGTGTATCCGGAGTTCGCCGCAGGCCTGGCGGCACGCAGCGATCTGCTGCTGACGATCAGCAACGACACTTGGTTCGGTACGTCCATCGGCCCGTTGCAACACCTGCAAATGGCGCAGATGCGCGCGCTTGAAGCCGGACGCTGGATGATTCGTGCGACCAACAACGGCGTGACCGGACTGATCAACCCGTTTGGCCAGATCACCGAGCGCATTCCGCAGTTCGAACAGGGCGTGCTGTACGGCGAAGTGGTGCCGATGCACAACCTGACGCCGTATCTGCAATGGCGCTCGTGGCCGCTGATCATCCTGTGCGTGGTGCTGTTCGGCTGGGCGCTGATGACCAATCGGATGTCCAAGACGCTCTGAAAACCTGCTCACTCCCGCGTCCTGCGCGGGAGTGATCAATCGGCGCTGTCATCCCCTCGATAGAACAGCGAATAACCGATCTGCCCCACCGCCTCGTTCATCAACTGCCCGCTCTGCCAGATCGACTTGAATTCCGGCAGCCAGCCGCCAAACGGCCGGGCATTGTCCGTGCCGAGGAAACCAACCGGCGCCGGCACCACTTCAAATCCAGCCTGTTGATAACTCCACACCGCTCGCGGCATGTGCCAGGCCTGGGTCACCAGCACGATGCGTTTGACGCCTTCCGGCAACAACACTTTGGCGCTGAATTCGGCGTTTTCCCACGTGGTGCGGCTCTCCCCTTCCTGCCAACGCACCGTCACACCGAAATCATCGCGTAGCGAATCGGCCATCAATTTGGCTTCGGTCGGCGGTGTACCGTAATGCAGGCCACCGCTGGTCAGAATCGGCAACCCCGACGCCTTGGCCAGTCGCGCCGCGTAACGCTGCCGTTCAAGCCCGACACCAGTCGGCTGATCTTCGCCCCAGGCCACATCGCCGCGTTCGCGACCGGAGCCCAGCACCACAATCGCATCCGCGCGCTGCGCCAGACTTGTCCATGCTTCCCGGGCCAGCGGCGGTTCGCGCTCCAGAGCCTTGGCGCCCCATTGCACGACCACCGGCAGACTCATCAGCCAAAAGCCGCCAAACCCCAGGGCAAAACACAGCCCCGCCAGCCGTGGCCGCGAGCGACGCAGCCACCAGGCCGCCAGCAACAGCAGCAAAAGAAGGCCGGGCGGCAACAGAAGTTGTTTAATGAAATAACGAAAAGGCATCGAGCATCTCCAAAGATGCCCGAAGCCTAAGTGGGTTGATGCAGCGCGACAACCAGTAGGGTCGGATCCCGTTGAAAAAGATCCGCTTTTTGACCTGCCATGCGTTTACTTGGCCTGCAGAGTCCGCACTTTGACGGTATCTCTGCCGGGTGCCTTGTCCTTGAGCCAGATGACCTTCGCCGAATGGGCAGCATCGAGCTGTTTCACTGCTTGTGACAGGTATCCGTGGGTTTCACGCTCACTGCGATCCAGATAGGCCTTGACCAGTTTGAACTCGGCGGGACTCAAACCACGCAATTCCAGCTCCAGGGGGCGCTCGTCGCGCAGCCTTCCAGCGGTTTTTGCCGCGTCCAGGGCCATACCCAGACGATCGATCAACCGCTCGTACAACTCGGGTTTGGTAACGTTTTTTTGCTGTGACTCCACCATCCCTCACCTCATTGAAGATAAGACTCACTCCCCAGTTAGAGCTTAGCTTCGCTGCACAAACCGGCTGCACGCCGCGACCAACGGCCCTCGCCGCAATTTCAGCCGGTCAAACGGCTGCAATCAGGGTTTCCCTAGGCCGAGCGCGGTCATGTATGCTACGGCGCTTCCTGTAACTCCACTTCCAGCTCGTCCGGCACGTCCCGAACGTCGCATTGAAGAGGATTAGGCCACCCTATCCAGTACAAAAGTAGCCATGCACGAACAATATCAGCCCCGTGAAATCGAAGCCGCCGCCCAGTCCTTCTGGGACGAGCAAAAGTCCTTTGAAGTCAGTGAACAGCCAGGCAAGGAGACTTACTACTGCCTGTCGATGTTCCCTTACCCCAGCGGCAAGCTACACATGGGGCACGTGCGCAACTACACCATCGGCGACGTGATCTCCCGCTACCAGCGCATGCTCGGCAAGAACGTTCTGCAACCGATGGGTTGGGACGCCTTCGGCATGCCGGCGGAAAACGCCGCGATGAAGAACAACGTGGCTCCGGCCAAGTGGACCTATGAAAACATCGCCTACATGAAGTCCCAGCTGCGCAGCCTGGGCCTGGCGGTGGACTGGTCGCGCGAAGTCACCACCTGCAAACCGGATTACTACCGCTGGGAACAATGGCTGTTCACTCGCCTGTTCGAAAAAGGCGTGATCTACCGCAAGAACGGCACCGTGAACTGGGACCCGATCGACCAGACCGTTCTGGCTAACGAGCAGGTCATCGACGGTCGCGGCTGGCGTTCCGGCGCGCTGATCGAAAAGCGCGAAATCCCGATGTACTACTTCAAGATCACCGCTTACGCGGATGAGCTGCTGGAGAGCCTCGACGAACTGACCGGCTGGCCCGAGCAAGTCAAGACCATGCAGCGCAACTGGATCGGCAAGTCGCGCGGGATGGAAGTGCAGTTCCCGTACAACGTCGATTCGATCGGCGAAAGCGGCACCCTGAAAGTCTTCACCACCCGTCCGGACACCCTGATGGGCGCAACCTATGTTGCCGTGGCCGCCGAGCATCATCTGGCTGCTCTCGCCGCGAAGAACAACCCTGAGCTGCAAGCGTTCATCGCCGAATGCAAGGGCGGCAGCGTCGCCGAAGCCGACGTCGCCACCCAAGAGAAGAAAGGCCTGCCGACCGGCCTGTTCGTCGAGCACCCGCTGACCGGCGAAAAACTGCCGGTGTGGGTCGCCAACTACGTGCTGATGCACTACGGCGACGGCGCGGTCATGGCGGTGCCGGCGCACGACGAGCGCGATTTCGAATTCGCCCACAAGTACAACCTGCCGGTCAAATCCGTGGTGCGCACCAGCTCCGGTGAAACCAACCCGGCGCCATGGCAGGACGCCTACGGCGAGCACGGCACGCTGATCAACTCCGGCGAGTTCGACGGTCTGGACTTCGCTGGCGCGTTCGACGCCATGGAAGTCGCCCTGATCAAGAAAAACCTCGGCGCCTCGCGCACCCAGTTCCGCCTGCGCGACTGGGGCATCAGCCGCCAGCGCTACTGGGGCTGCCCGATCCCGATCATCCACTGCGATACCTGCGGTGACGTGCCGGTGCCGGAAGATCAACTGCCTGTTGTCCTGCCGGAAGACGTGGTGCCGGACGGCGCCGGTTCGCCGCTGGCGCGCATGCCCGAGTTCTACGAGTGCGCCTGCCCGAAATGCGGTCAGCCTGCCAAGCGTGAAACCGACACCATGGACACCTTCGTCGAGTCGTCCTGGTACTACGCCCGTTACGCCTCGCCGCACTTCGAAGGCGGTCTGGTGGAAAAATCCGCGGCCGACCACTGGTTGCCGGTGGATCAGTACATCGGCGGTATCGAACACGCCATTCTTCACCTGCTCTACGCACGCTTCTTCCACAAGCTGATGCGTGACGAAGGCCTGGTGAGCTCCAACGAGCCGTTCAAGAATCTGCTGACCCAGGGCATGGTGGTCGCCGAGACTTACTATCGTCGTGAAGCCAACGGTGCCTACACCTGGTTCAACCCGGCGGACGTGGAACTCGAGCGCGACAGCAAGGCCAAGGTCATCAGCGCCAAGCTGATCGCCGACGGCCTGCCGGTGGAAATCGGCGGCACCGAGAAGATGGCCAAGTCGAAGAACAACGGCGTCGACCCTCAGTCGATGATCGACCAGTTCGGCGCCGACACCTGCCGTCTGTTCATGATGTTCGCCTCGCCACCTGACATGAGCGCTGAATGGTCGGACTCCGGCGTGGAAGGCTCGCACCGCTTCCTCAAGCGCGTCTGGCGTCTGGCTCAGGCCCATGTCACTCAGGGTCTGCCGGGCAAACTGGACATCGCCGGCCTGAATGACGAGCAGAAAGTCATTCGCCGCGCGATCCACCAGGCGATCAAGCAGGCCAGCCACGACGTCGGCCAGAACCACAAATTCAACACCGCCATCGCCCAGGTGATGACGCTGATGAACGTGCTGGAAAAAGCCGCGCAAGCGACCGAACAGGATCGCGCACTGGTTCAGGAAGGTCTGGAAACCGTGACGCTGCTGCTCGCACCGATCACGCCGCACATCAGCCACGAGCTGTGGAACCGTCTGGGCCACGCCGATCCGGTGATCGACGCCGGCTGGCCGGTGCTGGACGAAAGCGCGCTGGTGCAGGACAGCCTGACCCTGGTGATCCAGGTCAACGGCAAGCTGCGCGGCCAGATCGAAATGCCGGCCGCCGCCACCCGTGAAGAAGTCGAAGCGGCAGCCCGCGCCAACGAAAACGTGCTGCGTTTCGTTGACGGCCTGACGATTCGCAAAGTGATCGTAGTGCCCGGGAAACTGGTCAATATCGTCGCCAGCTAATTGGATCGGGCGTCAGGTGAGCCTGGCGTCCAGTAAAACCTTTCGGGCCACAGAGTCGGCCCACATGGTTTCAAGGGGAGCAACACAATGATCAAACGCAATCTGCTGGTGATGGGCCTCGCCGTCCTGTTGAGCGCCTGCGGTTTCCAGCTGCGTGGCACCGGCACCAATGAGCTATCGATCAAGGAGCTCGACCTGAGCGCCCGCAACGCCTACGGCGAAACCGTGACGCAACTGCGTCAGGTGCTGGAGTCCAGCGGCGTCAAGGTCGTTACCGGTGCACCGTACAAGCTGTATCTGGCCGATGAGCAGGAATCCCAGCGGATTCTCAGCTACGCCGGCGCCGGTCGTACCGGCGAGTACCAGGTCAGCACCGTCCTTACCTACGATATCCGTGGCGAAAAAGATTTGCTGCTGAAAAGCGACAAGCTTGAAGTGCAGAAAGTGTTCATCCACGACGGCAACAATCTGGTGGGTTCCGACCAGGAAGCCAACGATGCCCGCCGTGAAACCCGCCGCGAGCTGGTACAGCGCATGATGCTGCGTCTGCAACAGCTGACGCCGGCACAGCTGGACGCTCTGCAGCAAACCGCCAATGCACGGGCCAAGGCAGAAGCCGACGCCCTCGAAGCGGCACAGAAGGCTGAAGCGGAAACCCCGCGCCAGTCGCCGCTCGAACTGCCGCAGCAGTAAGACGTTCGGGGCGCTCAGGCGCCCCGTTCGCCCTCTCTTATGAAGCTCGCTCCCGCCCAACTCGGCAAACACCTGCAAGGCGCTCTCGCGCCGGTCTACATCATCAGCGGCGATGACCCGCTGCTGTGCCAGGAAGCTGCCGACGCCATTCGCTCTGCCGCCCGTCAGCAAGGATTCGACGAACGCCAGGTCTTTGCCGCCGACGCCAATTTCGATTGGGGGACGTTGCTGCAGGCTGGCGCCAGCATGTCGCTGTTCGCCGAAAAACGCCTGCTGGAACTGCGCCTGCCTTCGGGCAAGCCCGGTGACAAGGGCGCGGCCGCCCTCATCGAATACTGCTCGCGCCCGGCAGAAGACACGGTGCTGTTGATCAGCCTGCCGAAGCTGGACGGTAGCGCGCAGAAAACCAAGTGGGGCAAGGCGCTGGTCGAAGGTCAGCAGACCCAGTTCGTGCAGATCTGGCCGGTGGACGCCAACCAGTTGCCGAGCTGGATTCGTCAGCGCCTGTCCCAGGCCGGCCTGTCAGCCAGCCAGGACGCGGTCGAGCTGATTGCCGCGCGGGTCGAAGGCAACCTGCTGGCCGCTGCGCAAGAGATCGAAAAGCTCAAGCTGATGGCCGAGGGCGGGCAGATTACCGTCGAAACCGTGCAGGCGGCCGTGGCCGATAGTGCGCGCTTCGACGTGTTCGGCCTGACCGACGCGGTGCTCAACGGCGAACCAGCCCACGCCCTGCGCATGCTCGAAGGGCTGCGCGGTGAAGGGGTCGAGCCGCCGGTGATTCTCTGGGCCCTGGCCCGTGAGTTGCGCCTGCTGGCCAACATCTCGTTGCAATACAGTCAGGGCACACCGCTGGACAAGTGCTTCAGTCAGGCCAAGCCGCCGGTCTGGGACAAGCGCAAACCGCTGATGAGCAAGGCCCTGCAACGCTACTCGGCGCAACGCTGGGCGCAGTTGCTGCTCGAAGCCCAGCGCATCGATGCGCAGATCAAGGGCCAGGCGGCCGGTTCGCCGTGGATGAGCCTGAGCCGGTTGGCGCTGCTGATGGCCGGTCAGCGTCTGACATTGCCTGCCGAATGAAATCCGGGATCGCGCTCTGCGATCCCGTTTTTTATCCAGGCCATTTCCTACAGAACATCCCGCCCTCGGTCCTATAGACAGACGCTCGAGATCGGCAGATTATCTGCCGCGCAAAACCCCACTCAATCGAGAGAATCCTCATGAGCAAAAAGCCATCGAAACATGGTCACAACAAGGCCAAATCCATCGTCGCCCAACCCCTGTTCCGCAGCCGCCAGGAACGACCCACCAAGGGTAAAGGCAGCTACCGCCGCGAAGCCTTCCAGTCTGACAGCTGGGAGGCTTCTTACTTTCTGGCCGCTTGAAGCACAGCACCCCTTCCTCATGTTAAGGTCTGCACCTGATTCGTATTCCCTGGACCTGTGCATGCCCCTCAGTCTTTCCCGTCGTTGGCCCTTGCGCCAACTGATCGCTGCCTCCAGCTTCGTACTGCTCGTCGCCTGCGCGGAAAAACCCACCGCCGCCGACGCTCAACCGCTTCAGACCGTCCCCGTTGCCACAGCCCCAGCGGTCATCCCGCCGGTAGTGCCGTCCGGTGACAATCTCGACCTGCAACCGACCCAGACCTTCGCCGAATGGCAGGCCGGTTTTCGCAAGGAAGCTCTGGCCGCCGGCATCCGTGCCGACCTGTTTGACCGCGCATTTGCCAATGTCAGCTTCGATGCCAGCGTAATTCGCGCCGACCGCAGCCAGCCGGAATTCGCCCGGCCGGTCTGGGAATACCTGGATGGCGCACTGTCGCCGTTGCGCGTGCGCAAAGGCCAGGCACTGATCAGCCAGTACGCCGACATTCTGCAAAGCATAGAGCAGCGTTATGGCGTCGATCGCCAGGCACTGGTGTCGGTGTGGGGAATGGAAAGCAACTTCGGCCAGTTCCAGGGCAGCAAGTCGGTGATCAACTCGCTGGCGACCCTGGCCTATGAAGGCCGCCGCCCGGGCTTTGCCCATGCGCAGCTGATTGCGGCGCTGCAGATCCTGCAACAGGGCGACATCACCCCGGAGAAAATGCTCGGCTCCTGGGCCGGCGCCATGGGCCAGACCCAGTTCATCCCGACCACCTACAACACTCATGCCGTGGACTTCGACGGTGACGGTCGCCGCGACATCTGGGGCAGCACCGCTGACGCATTGGCCTCCACCGCGCATTACCTGCAAAGCTCCGGCTGGCAGCGTGGCCAGCCGTGGGGCTTCGAAGTGCAGCTGCCGAGCGGTTTCAACTACACCTTGGCCGACGGCGCAATTCGCAAGAGCGTCGCCGAATGGCGGCAACTGGGTGTGATCCTGCCGAACGGCGGCCAGGTGCCGGCCGGCTCCGAGCAACTGTCCGCCGCCCTGCTGCTGCCGGCCGGCTACCGCGGCCCGGCGTTCCTGATCCTCGATAACTTCCGGGCGATCCTCAAATACAACAACTCGTCGTCCTACGCACTGGCCGTCAGCCTGTTGTCCGAGCGCTTCAACGGTGCCGGCCTGATCAATGGCAGCTGGCCAAAAGACGATCTGCCGTTGAGCCGCACCGAACGGATCGAACTGCAAAACCTGCTGACCGCGCGCAACTACGACGCAGGCACCGCCGACGGCATCATCGGTGCCAATACGCGCAAGGCGATTCGCGCTGCGCAGCAGTCATTCGGCTGGCCGGCGGACGGTTATCCGACGCACAAGCTGCTGGAAAGCCTGCGTAACCAGTAAAAACCAAAAGACCGCCGCCTCTTCAGGCGGCGGTCTTTTTTTGCGGCTCGATCAGCGAATCACCACATCCTGTTCCAGCATCAACTCCTTCTTCCCTGCGTCCAGTCGAACCAGCGCCCCCAACGGCAGCGTCAGGTTCGGATTACAGTGCCCGCTACGCCATCCTGAAAGCACCGGAATCCGCAGGGGTTCAAAGGTCTGCTTGAGCAAGCGGTTCAAGGCCTCGACATCCACGCCCGCCACATCCCCGACCAGCACGCCACGCAATCTGGCCAACTTGCCCGCCAGACGCATCTGGGTCAGCAAGCGGTCGATCCGGTACAGCGGCTCGTTGATGTCCTCGATCAGCAGAATCACCCCTTCGACATCGATTTCGTAAGGCGTGCCCAGGGTCGCGGCGATCATCGCCAGATTGCCACCCTGCAAACGCCCGTGAGCAATGCCGGGCTCCACGGTGGTCAATGGATAAGCCGCCGGATGACTCAGCACACTGCCGGCCTTCAACTGACCGCGCAGCATGGCGAAGAACGACGTCACCGTCGGCGGTTCCTTGTCACCCAGCAGATCGGCATTCAATAACGGCCCGTGAAAGGTCACGAACCCGGCGTAGCGACTGATGGCCAGATGCAGAGCTGTGATGTCGCTGTAACCGACGAAGGGCTTGGCATGGCGGCTCAGCAAGTCGTAGTCGATCCGGTCCAGCAACCTTGGCGTGCCGTAACCACCGCGCAGGCAAATGATTGCATCCACCTCCTCGTCAGCGAACGCCGCGTGCAGATCGTTGAGCCGCACCTCGTCGCTGCCGGCCAGATAGCCATCCTTCTCGTAGACGCCAGGGAACACCCGCAAACCGTAACCCCGGGCGCGCATCCACTGAACGGCCTTTTCGGTATCCAGCGTGCCGGGGCCGGCGGGCGCAATGACGCCTATCAGCCCTTCCGACGGCAGCGCGGGCACGGGCTTGTGCGGAAAAAGGGTGTGGGTCGGTCGAACGGTCATCCATGGATCTCCCTGTGTGAAGTCATGCTCACACAGTAGTCAGGAACGGCGACAAACAGAAGAGGCTCGGCCGCGCCGCAAATTGCAGGAAAAGTCAGTAACGAGTGTAAGCCAGGCAAAAAAATGCCCGCCGGGCGATAAACCCCGGCGGGCATTTTTTATTCAGCGCTGAATCAGGAACCGAGCAGCTCGGCCTTGACCAGTTTCGCCTGTTCGTCGGCGTGGTACGAAGAACGCACCAACGGGCCGGACGCGACGTTCTTGAAGCCCATCTTGTAACCTTCCTCGGCGAACCAGGCGAAGGTGTCCGGGTGCACGAAACGCTGCACCGGCAAGTGGCTGCGGGACGGTTGCAGGTACTGGCCCAGGGTCAGCATGTCGATGTCGTGTTCGCGCATGCGCTTCATGACTTCGATGACTTCGTCGTCGGTCTCGCCCAGACCCAGCATCAGGCCGGATTTGGTCGGAATGTGCGGCATCATCTGCTTGAAGCGTTGCAGCAGGGTCAGCGACCACTGGTAATCCGAACCCGGACGCGCAGCCTTGTACAGGCGCGGTACGGTTTCCAGGTTGTGGTTGAACACATCCGGCGGCTCGGCCGCGGTGATTTCCAGGGCGATGTCCATGCGGCCACGGTAGTCCGGGACCAGGGTCTCGAGCTGCACGTTCGGCGACAGTTTGCGGATTTCGCGGATGCAGTCGGCAAAGTGCTTGGCACCGCCGTCACGCAGGTCGTCGCGGTCAACCGAGGTGATCACCACATACTTGAGTTTCAGGTCGGCGATGGCGATGGCCAGGCTTTCCGGCTCGTTGACGTCCAGTGGCTTCGGACGACCGTGGCCGACGTCGCAGAACGGGCAACGACGGGTGCAGATGTCACCCATGATCATGAAGGTCGCGGTGCCGCCGGAGAAGCACTCGCCCAGGTTCGGGCAGGACGCCTCTTCGCAGACGCTGTGCAGCTTGTGTTTGCGCAGCAGGCTCTTGATGCGGTCGACTTCCGGCGAAACCGGGATGCGCACGCGGATCCAGTCGGGTTTCTTCGGCAGTTCGGTGGTCGGAATGATCTTCACCGGGATGCGTGCAACCTTTTCGGCGCCGCGCAGCTTGACGCCGGCTTCAACCTTGGGACGCGGGGCCGGGCGCTCGGTCACGTCGAGCGTCGGGATCATGGTTTGCACTGCATCAGTAGTCATATCAGTCGATTCCGCCCGTCAGGGTCGTCTGCTCAGCATAGTCGAGGTGTTTGACGAGCTGCGCGCGCAGCCGGGCACTTACCTCGGCAAATTCAATCGATCCTGCGTGCTCGCTCAGCTGGGTCATCGCCAGCCCGGCATAGCCGCAGGGATTAATCCGTCGAAACGGCTCCAGGTTCATGTCCACGTTCAGGGCCAGGCCATGAAAGGAACAACCATGGCGAATCCGCAAACCCAGAGAAGCGATCTTCGCCCCGTCGACGTAGACGCCGGGAGCATCCGGCTTGGCCACGGCGGTCACGCCGTAGCTGGCCAGCAGTTCGATCAGGCAGCGCTCCATGCGGCTGACCAGATCGCGCACGCCGAAACCGAGTCGGCGCACGTCCAGCAGCAGATAGGCTACCAACTGGCCTGGGCCATGGTAGGTCACCTGACCGCCGCGGTCGACCTGCACCACCGGAATATCCCCCGGCAGCAACAGGTGCTCGGCCTTGCCGGCCTGGCCCTGGGTGAACACCGGCGGGTGTTCCACCAGCCAGATTTCGTCCGGGGCCGTGGTGCCACGCTCGTTGGTAAAACGTTGCATGGCCTGCCAGACCGGCTCGTAAGCCATCTGGCCAAGCTCGCGAAAGCCCAGCGTGCCCGGCATCACAGCACCATGTGCACGAAACCGGTGGCCCGCAGTTCGCTGTTGATGTTGTACAGCTGATCCTGGTCGGTCGCGACGATGTGCAACTGGATGGTGGTGTACTTGCCGTTGCTGCTTTGACGCTCGTCGACACGCTCATCGTTGATCTTGGCGTGTTTCTTGACGATGTCGATGATCTTGTCTTTGTTGCCGACGCCCGTATCGCTGATCACCTTAACCGGATAATCAACCTGGGGAAATTCGATCTTTGGCGCCTTTACTTCGGTATCGGTCATGGCGTAACGGCCTCGTAAGCGTAAGCCCGGTAACGAACAAGGCCCCGCTCCGGACCGGAACGGGGCCATGCAGGTCAACTCGAATCAGTTGAACAAGCCGTAGAAGAATAGACGGATGCTATCCCACATGCGGCGGAAGATACCACCCTCCTCGACAGCGTCCAGGGCGATCAGGTCGGCGCTGTGCACCACCTTGTCGTCCAGTTTCACTTCGACTTTACCGATCACGTCGCCCTTGGCGATTGGCGCGGTCAGTTGCGGGTTCATGGTCATGCTGGCAGCGAGCTTCTTCAGCTGGCCTTTCGGCAGGGTCATGGTCAGGTCTTGTGCCAGGCCGGCCTTGACTTGACTGGTGGTGCCTTTCCACACCGGGGCCTGAGCCAGTTCAGTGCCCTTCTGGTAGAAGGTCTGGGTTTCGAAGAAGCGGAAACCGTAGGTCAGCAGCTTCTGGGTCTCGGCGGCGCGGGCCACTTCGCTGTTGGTGCCGAACACCACGGCGATCAGGCGCATGCCGTCACGTACGGCCGAGGACACCATGCAGTAGCCGGCTTCGTCGGTGTGACCGGTTTTCAGACCGTCGACGGTCTTGTCGCGCCACAGCAGCAGGTTGCGGTTAGGCTGTTTGATGCCGTTCCAGAAGAACTCTTTCTGCGAGTAGATCGCGTAGTGAGCCGGGTCTTCGTGGATGATCGCGCGCGCCAGGATCGCCATGTCGTGAGCCGACGAGTAGTGCTCGGGGTTCGGCAGACCGGTCGGGTTCATGAAGTGGGTATTGGTCATGCCCAGATCGGCGACGGTCTTGTTCATCAGGTCGGCGAACGCATCTTCGCTGCCGGCGATATGTTCAGCCACCGCGACGCTGGCGTCGTTGCCGGACTGGATGATGATGCCGTGCAGCAGGTCGCTGACAGTGACCTGCGAGCCGACCTTGATGAACATCCGCGAACCGCCGGTGCGCCAGGCGTTTTCGCTGACGGTCACCGGGTCGTTTTCACCGATCTGGCCGCGACGGATTTCCAGCGTGGCGATGTACGCGGTCATCAGTTTGGTCAGGCTGGCCGGCGGCAGACGCTGGTCACCGTTGTTCTCCACCAGCACGTTGCCGCTGTTGGCATCCATGAGCACGTAGGATTTGGCGGCCAGTTGTGGTGGCGACGGCATCATCTCGGCCGCGAACGCGGCAGGCGAGAGGAGCAGCGGGACTAGCAGACACAGGCGTTTGGCAAAGGTGGTGATGTTCATCCGTCTCTCGAAATCGCTAATGGAAACTGCCCTTGCGGGCAAAATTAATCAGATGGCTTTCTAACGGGCCATCGCGTGTTCAGTTGCTCACTCCAGTCACCCTTGCCGGGCTTTTGTTCTTCGACGAGCCAACAACCTGGTTCACCCCCCAATCGCTGGTGAACCGTCAATCAAGTCCTACGTTTACTCGGTGACCACACTTGGCGAACCCAGGTTGGCCAGGCGTACGCTGTTCTGTACCTGGGCAATTTCACCCGGCGAACCGATCGGTCCCAGGCGAACCCGGTGCAGGGTCTGCTGATTGCGCACGATCGAGCTGATGAACACCGGAGCGCTCACCATCCCGCTGAGCTTCGACCTCAGGAGTTCTGCAGCGTCCGGGTTGGCGAACGCGCCCACCTGCAGATACTGGCCAGACGCTGGTGCAGAAGCGTTTTTTTTTGCATCGAGCTGGACTGGCACGACGGCCGCGGCGTGCTGCTGCGGCGGCGGAGTCCATTGCTCGACGGTACCGGCCGACGCCGTGATCACCGGGGCGCTATTCTGCGCGACTTGCGGCTCGTTGAGCATCAAAGGCGCCGGGCGGCCCTTGGCGGCCCACCATTGTTGCGGGTCGATGCCTTCGACCTTGACCCGCGCGGTACCGATTTCGGCATAACCGAGCTTCTTGGCGGCGGCGTAGGACAGGTCGATGATCCGATCCGAGTAGAACGGCCCGCGGTCATTGACCCGCAGGATCACGCTCTTGTTGTTGTCCAGGTTGGTCACCCGAACGTAACTCGGCAGCGGTAATGTCTTGTGGGCGGCACTCATGCCGTACAGGTCGTAGACCTCGCCGTTGGCGGTGTTCTGACCGTGGAACTTGGTGCCGTACCAGGACGCGGTGCCGGAAGCCACGTACGTCTTGGATTCCTGCAACGGGAAGTAGGTCTTGCCCAGCACGGTGTACGGGTTGGCCTTGTACGGGCCGGTGTGCAGGGTCGGCGTGGCATCCGGGATGCGCGATACGTCGACGTCCCACCACGGCGCGCCGTCCTTGTGGGCCCGGTTGATGTCCAGGCCCGGCTGCGAGCGAACGGCGGTGGTCGGCTTCTGGCTCGGCGAACGGCTGGTCGAACAACTGGCGACCAGCACCGCCAACGCAGCGAAAGCCACCAGCTTCAGGGGTTTATTGATAGGCAATGCCCGCATTACTTGACGCCCCGTGCTTGTACCAGCTGTTCAGACAGTTGATGTACGGCCATGGCGTACATCACGCTGCGGTTATAACGCGTGATCGCGTAGAAATTCTTCAGGCCCATCCAGTATTCCGGGCCATTGTCGCCTTCGAGGCGGAATGCGGTGACCGGCATGTCATCGCGCAGCGCATCATGACTCGACCAGCCCAGCGCTCGCAACTCCCCGACGGTTTTCGTCGGCTCGATGCCGGTGGTCAGGCCTTCATCCACCTGCTCGCCACGGACATCCGCGCGACTGACCACCGGTTCACCGGCGACCCAGCCGTGACGCTTGAAATAGCTGGCGACGCTGCCGATCGCATCATCCGGGTTGTTCCAGATATTGATGTGGCCGTCGCCGTCGAAATCCACCGCGTAGGCACGGAAACTGCTCGGCATGAACTGCGGCAAGCCCATCGCCCCGGCGTAGGAACCCTTGAGGGTCAGCGGGTCAACCTGCTCTTCGCGCGCCAGCAGCAGGAACTCACGCAGCTCCTTGCGGAAAAATTCGGCACGGGGAGGATAGTCGAAACCCAGCGTGGACAAGGCATCGATCACCCGGTAATTGCCGGTATTACGTCCGAAAAAGGTCTCAACGCCGATGATCGACACGATCACCTGGGCCGGAACGCCGTATTCCTGCTCGGCGCGGGCCAAGGTCGCCTCATGCTGGCGCCAGAAGTCCACACCGCGGGCGATGCGCGCGTCGGTGATGAACATCGGCCGGTATTCTTTCCACTGCTTGACCCGTTCGGCCGGTTTGGAAATGGCGTCGAGAATCGCCTGTTTGCGCTGGGCCTCGCGGAACACAGCCATCAGCTGTTCGCCGGCAAAACCGTAGTCGCGGGTCATTTCACCGACGAACTCGGCCACCTGGGGCGAGCCTTCGTAATCGCCGGCCAACGCTTCCTGCGCGCTGCCAAGGATGCCTACCAGGCCGAGCCACGGTGCGTATCGTGTCGCCCAGTCACGCATTACTTGCATTGAACTCTTCACCTTATTCAAACCTGTGCGATCCACTTGCGATGGGTATGGATCGACATCAAAACCCCAAACGCTGACAGCAGCGTCACCAGCGAAGTTCCGCCGTAGCTAATGAACGGCAACGGCACCCCCACCACCGGCAACAGGCCACTGACCATACCGATGTTGACGAAAACGTAAACAAAAAACGTCATGGTCAGAGCGCCGGCCAGCAATTTGCCGAACAGCGTCTGCGCTTGGGCGGTAATCACCAGGCCGCGACCGATCAGCAACAGATAGATCAGCAACAGCGCACAGATGCCCACCAGGCCGAACTCTTCGCCGAGCACGGCGATGATGAAGTCGGTGTGACTTTCCGGCAGGAAGTCCAGGTGCGACTGGGTGCCCAGCAGCCAGCCCTTGCCGAATACGCCGCCGGAACCGATGGCGGCTTTCGACTGGATGATGTTCCAGCCAGTGCCGAGTGGATCACTTTCCGGGTCGAGGAACGTCAGGATTCGCTGCTTCTGGTAGTCGTGCATGATGAAGAACCACATCGCCACCGACACCGGAATCGCCGCCGCCAGCACGCTGAGAATCCAGCGCCAGCGCAGCCCGCCCATGAACAGTACGAAGGCGCCGCCGGCCAGAATCAGCAGCGAAGTGCCGAGATCCGGCTGACGCACGATCAGGGCGAACGGCACGCCGATCAACAGCAGACTGATGCCGACATGCTTGAGCTGCGGCGGCAGCGTGCGTTTGGACAGGTACCAGGCGATGGTCGCCGGCATCAGGATCTTCATGAATTCCGAGGGCTGGAAGCGGATCACCCCGGGAATGTTGATCCAGCGGGTCGCACCCATGGCGTTGTGGCCCATGATGTCCACTACCAGCAGCAGCACCACCCCGATCACGTAGCCGAGCGGCACCCAGCGCGCCATGAACCTTGGCTCGAACTGGGCGATGACGATCATCGACACCAGGCCGATGCCGAACGACGTGGCCTGTTTGGCCAGCAGATCCCAGCTCTTGCCGCTGGCCGAGTACAGCACGAACAGGCTGCCGGCCGCGAGAATCAGCAGCAGCACCAGCAACGGGCCGTCGATATGCAAACGTTGCAGCAGCGTCGCACGGCGACGCATCACATCCTCGCTGGAGAGCATGCGATCGAAATTATTCATCACGGGCCGTAGCCTCCGCACTGATAGGGCTGGCGTATTCGGCCTTCAACCGTCCGTCCTGATCCAGCAGCCAGGCATCCATGACCTGCCGCACCACCGGTGCAGCGACGCCGGAACCGGACTCACCGTTCTCGACCATCACCGACACCACGATTTTCGGGTCATCCGCCGGCGCGAAACCGACGAACAAGGCGTGGTCGCGGTGGCGTTCCTGAACCTTGGAGCGGTCGTACTTTTCACCTTGCTTGATCGCCACGACCTGCGCCGTACCGGACTTGCCGGCGATCCGGTATTGCGCGCCGATGGCCGCTTTACGCGCCGTACCCCGTGCGCCGTGCATCACCTGTTGCATGCCATGGTTGACCTTGGTCCAGTCCGACGGATCGCGCAGGATGATGTCCGGCATCGGATTCTCATCCACCGGTTTCACGCCTTCGAGGGATTTGGCCAGGTGCGGGCGGTTCCACACACCCTTGTTGGCCACCAGCGCCGTGGCCTGGGCCAGTTGCAGCGGGGTCGATTGCATGTAGCCCTGGCCGATCCCGAGAATCAGGGTTTCGCCGGGGAACCACGCCTGACGCCGGGTCGCGCGTTTCCACTCGCGGGACGGCATCAGGCCGGGAGATTCTTCGAACATGTCCAGCGAGACCTTCTGGCCGATGCCGAACTTGTTCATGTAGGCCGACAACCGGTCGATGCCCAGCTTGTGCGCCAGATCATAGAAGTAGGTGTCGTTGGACCGCATGATCGCCGTGTCGAGGTCGACGAAGCCGTCGCCGGTACGGTTCCAGTTGCGGTACTTGTGATCGTAGTTGGGCAGCATGTAGTAACCGGGGTCGAATACCCGGCTCGACGCTGTCACGACGCCCGCATCGAGACCGGCAATCGCCACCGCCGGTTTGATCGTCGAACCCGGCGGGTAAAGACCGCGCAGCACGCGGTTGAACAGCGGCCGGTCGATCGAATCGCGCAGCTCGGCGTAAGCCTTGAAGCTGATGCCGGTGACGAACAGGTTCGGGTCGAAGCTCGGCTGGCTGACCATCGCCAGCACTTCGCCGGTTTTCGGATCGAGCGCCACCACCGCGCCACGCCGACCGCCTAGCGCAGCCTCGGCAGCTTCCTGCAACTTGATGTCGAGGCTCAGGACAATGTCCTTGCCCGGCACCGGATCGGTACGCTTGAGCACGCGCAGGACGCGGCCACGGGCGTTGGTCTCGACCTCTTCGTAACCCACCTGACCGTGCAGCTCGGCTTCATAGAAGCGCTCGATGCCGGTCTTGCCGATGTGGTGGGTACCGCTGTAATTGACCGGATCGAGGGTCTTCAGCTCTTTCTCGTTGATCCGCCCCATGTAACCCACCGAGTGCGCGAAATGCGCGCCCTGCGGGTAATGACGCACCAGTTGCGCGACCACCTCGACGCCCGGCAGACGGAACTGGTTCACCGCGATCCGGGCGATCTGCTCTTCGGTCAGTTCGAACAGGATCGGCACCGGCTCGAACGGCCGGCGGCCCTGGCGCATGCGTTTCTCGAAGATCACCCGGTCTTCCGGCGTCAGCTCCAGCACTTCGACGATCACGTCGAGCACCTGTTGCCAGTCGCCGGAGCGCTCGCGGGTCATGCTCAGGCTGAAGCTCGGACGGTTGTCCGCCACCACCACGCCGTTGCGGTCGAAAATCAGGCCACGTGTCGGCGGGATCGGCTGAACGTGAACCCGATTGTTTTCCGACAGGGTCGAGTGATATTCGTACTGAATCACCTGCAAGTAATACAGCCGTGCAATCAGCACGCAGATCAGCGCCACCACCGCAATTGCGCCGAACACGACACGACCACGCACCAGACGGGCGTCTTTTTCGTGGTCCTTGATGCGGATCGGCTGAGACATGAGGGCGGATTACTTGTGGTAAGGGTGGCCGGACAGCACGGTCCAGGCACGATACAACTGCTCGCCGATGAGGATGCGCACCAGCGGGTGCGGCAGCGTCAGCGGCGACAACGACCAGCGCTGATCCGCGCGGGCACAGACTTCCGGCGCCAGCCCTTCCGGGCCACCGACCATGAAGTTGACCGTGCGCGAGTCCAGGCGCCAGCGATCGAGTTCGACCGCCAGTTGCTCGGTGCTCCACGGCTTGCCATGAACTTCGAGGGTGACGATCCGCTCGTTCGGCCCGACCTTGGCCAGCATGGCTTCGCCTTCCTGACGGATGAAGCGGGCCACGTCGGCGTTCTTGCCACGGGTATTGAGCGGAATTTCCACCAGTTCCAGCGCCAGTTCGGACGGAAGACGCTTGGCATATTCATGCCAGCCTTCTTCCACCCACTTGGGCATGCGTGAACCGACGGCGATCAGTCGCAGTCGCACAGCAATCCCTTACAGCTGGTCTTTGTTGAGCTTGGTGAAGTGCTCGTGGGTGTTTTCCGGGCTGTGGTGCTTGGCGTCCGCCGCACGGCTTTGCTCGGCACCGGCCCACAGGCGCTCCAGGTCGTAGAACTGACGTGCCGAGGCGGTCATCATGTGCACGATCACCAGGTCCAGGTCCAGCAGCACCCAGTCGCTGTCGCCCTTGCCTTCTTCGCCCAGCGGCTTGGCGCCGTTCTTTTTGACCTCTTCGCGAACCTTGTCCAGCATCGCGTTGATCTGGCGGTTGGAAGTACCGGTGGCGATGATCATGTAGTCGGTGATGCTCTGCTTGTCGCGCACATCAATGATCTGGATATCCTGGGCCTTCACGTCTTCCAGGGCTGCAACGGCCACCTTGACCAGCTCGTCGCCCTTCAGCGGTTCGTTGGTGTTGACCGGTTCTGGCAGCGGGGCGCTCTTGAATGTGCCTTTGCGCTTTACTTTGGTTTGGTCTTTGTCAGTCATATAAAACTCGTTTTGCTCATATTTTCGGCGGCTTGGCGACACGTGGATTCGTATCAGTGAAGCACGCCTTGTTCAGTTCGACGCACGGTACAGACCGTGCGCATCGATGTAGGCCAGGACCGCGTCGGGCACCAGGAAACGTACCGACTTACCGCTGGCCAGCAGTTGACGGATCTGGGTGGCGGAAACCGCGAGCGGTGTCTGCCAGACGAATGCAATCTGTCCGCTCGGCCCCTTCAGGGCCAGCGGGTCGCTCACCGAACGCGCTGCCAGCAGGTTGCGCAAGGCATCCGGCGGTTCGCTGTCGGCGTCCGGGCGCTGTAGCACCAGGATGTGGCAATGCTGGAGCAACTCTTCCCAGCGGTGCCAAGTGGGCAGGCCGCAAAATGCGTCCCAGCCCAGAAGCAGAAAAACCTGGGTCTCGGCGGCCATTTCGGCACGCAGCGACTCCAGGGTATCGATGGTCCAGGACGGTTTGTCCCGCTGCAATTCGCGGGCGTCCACCACCAGCGGCGGCACACCGGCCACCGCACATTCAACCATTGCCAGCCGGTCCTGCGCCGACACCTGCGGCGTATCGCGGTGCGGCGGCCGGGCGCTGGGCATCATGCGCAGCTCATCAAGCCCCAGCGCTTCGGCGACTTCCAGCGCGCCACGCAAATGGCCGACGTGCACCGGGTCGAACGTCCCGCCCAGAACGCCAATGCGCCGGGGACGGGACCTCTTGCCGGGTTTCGGCGCTTTCAGGTCGAGGTCGGACAAGTCAGACCGTCGCCTGGCCGCGCAACTGGCCATCACCGACCACGATGTACTTCTCGCAGGTCAGTCCTTCCAGGCCCACCGGGCCACGGGCGTGCAGCTTATCAGTAGAAATGCCGATCTCGGCACCCAATCCGTATTCGAATCCGTCGGCGAAGCAGGTCGGGGTGTTGATCATCACCGACGCCGAGTCGACCTGAGCCACGAACTGGCGGGTGTCGGCGAGGTTTTCGCTGACGATCGAGTCGGTGTGGTGGGAGCCGAAATGGTTGATGTGTTCGATGGCCTGATCCAGGCCATCCACCACGCGGATCGACAGAATCGGCGCCAGGTACTCGGTGCTCCAGTCTTCCTCGGTTGCCGCTACGGCCTCGATGATCGCCCGGGTGCGTTCGCAACCGCGCAGCTCGACACCTTTTTCGCGGAACTGCTTCGCCATCGACGGCAGGAAATCCTTCGCAACACTTTGATCGACCAGCAAGGTCTCCATCGCACCGCAGATGCCATAGCGGTAGGTCTTGGCATTGAAGGCGATGCGCTGGGCTTTCGGCAGGTCGGCGTGTTCGCTGACATAGACGTGGCAGATGCCGTCAAGATGCTTGATCACCGGCACCCGGGCGTCACGGCTGATGCGCTCGATCAGGCCCCGACCACCGCGCGGCACAATCACGTCGACGTACTCGGGCATGGTGATCAACGCGCCGACGGCGGCGCGGTCGGTGGTTTCCACCACTTGCACCACGGCGGCCGGCAGTTCGGCTTCGGCCAGGCCACGCTGGATGCAGGCGGCAATCGCGCGGTTGGAATGAATCGCTTCGGAACCGCCGCGCAGGATGGTCGCGTTGCCGGATTTAAGGCACAGGCTCGCGGCATCGATGGTCACGTTGGGACGGGATTCGTAGATGATCCCGATCACGCCCAGCGGTACGCGCATCTTGCCGACCTGAATGCCCGACGGACGGAAGCTCATGTCGCGGATCGCACCGACCGGATCCGGCAGCGCTGCGACCTGACGCAGACCGACGATCATGCCGTCGATGCGCGCCGGGGTCAGTTCCAGACGTTCCAGCAGCGCCGGCTCCAGACCGTTGGCGCGACCGGCGGCCAGATCCTGTTCATTGGCTGCCGCAAGCTCGGCGCGGGCGGCGTCCAAGGCATTGGCGGCAGCCAGCAGGGCGCGGTTTTTCTGCGCGGTGCTGGCACGGCCGATGACGCGGGAAGCTTCGCGGGCGGCGCGACCCAATCGGGTCATGTAGTCAAGAACGGACTCAGTCATGGTCTGCTGGGGTCTTGGCAAAGAGGAAAGCGGCAGATTATAGCTGTCGCGTCCCGGGACTAACAGCGGTGACGGGCGGATGGTCGAAATGGACGGCGATTTGCCGACGTTCAGCCGGGATTAAGCCGTGAATTGTTATCATCACGACCTCCTTCGCCTGGATAAACATTGTTTGCCATGTCCAACCTGACCGTTCGCGCCACCTCCGCGCGCCAGCCTGTCGGCCTTGCGGACGCCTTTTTCGACCGCGACGCCCAGACACTGGCCCGCGATCTGCTCGGCAAAGTCATCCGCCACCGCGTCGGCGATTTGTGGCTCAGCGCCCGAATCATCGAAACCGAAGCGTATTACTGCGAAGAAAAAGGCAGCCACGCGTCCCTCGGCTACACAGAAAAGCGTAAGGCTTTGTTTCTGGACGGCGGCCACATCTATATGTACTACGCCCGTGGCGGCGATTCGCTGAACTTCAGCGCGCAGGGCCCGGGCAATGCGGTGCTGATCAAATCGGCTTATCCGTGGGTCGACGAGATCAGTGGCCCGGCCAGTCTGGCGCAGATGCTGCTGAACAACCCCGATGCCCAGGGGCGCCCGCGTCCGTCGCAGAAACTCTGTGCCGGACAGACGCTGTTGTGCAAGGCGCTGGGGCTGAAAGTGCCGGTGTGGGATGCCAAGCGCTTCGACCACGAAATTCTGCTGGTGGAAGACACCGGCCCTGCGCCAACTCATGTGATTCAGACCACCCGCCTGGGCATTCCCCATGGCCGTGACGAACACTTGATGTATCGCTTCGTCGATGCCGCCTATGCCCAGTGGTGCACGCGGAACCCGCTGCGCCGGGGTCAGGTCGAAGGTCGCGATTATTTTTTGCTGTGAATGCACACCCTTCGGCTCGCCGATCAGGGACATCAATGAAATGGAGTGGTTTGTATGGGCCCATGGCTCGATAGCGTGACCGGGTGGCTGGCCGCCAATCCGCAGTGGCTGGCCGCTGCAGTGTTTGTCGTGGCCTGCGTGGAATGCCTGGCGATTGCCGGTTTGATCGTGCCCGGCACGGTGCTGCTGTTTGCTGTGGCGGTGCTGGCCGGCAGCGGTGCATTGTCATTGAGCGAAACCCTGTTGCTGGGTTTCCTCGGCGGGATTCTCGGCGATGTGATTTCTTATTTCCTCGGTCGCCACTTCCACCAGAACATCCGGCGTCTGCCGGGCCTGCGCCATCACCCGGAATGGATGGCCGGCGCGGAAACCTACTTCCAACGCTACGGCATCGCCAGCCTGCTGGTCGGACGTTTCATCGGCCCGCTGCGGCCGATGCTGCCGATGGTCGCCGGGATGTGCGACATGCCCTTCCCGCGCTTCGCGGCCGTGAGTCTGCTGGCAGCGGCCGGCTGGAGCCTCGCCTACCTGCTGCCGGGCTGGGCCACCGGGGCGGCGATTCGCCTGCCGTTGCCGGAAGGTTTCTGGCTGCAGGCCGGGATTGTCGCCGGCAGCATCGCGGTGATGGTCGGCCTGAGCGCCAACAGCAGCCTGCGCCGCCATCGGCGGGCGACGATCTGGATCAGCAGCATGAGCCTGTTGATCCTGATCGGCCTGTTCATCGGTTACCCGTATCTGACCGCCCTCGATCAGGGCGTCATGACCCTGGTGCAGGAACACCGCCGCCCGGCGCTGGATGAGGTGGCGGTGGTGTTCACCCTGATCGGCGAGTTCCGCAACATGCTGCTGTTCAGTGCCCTGCTGACCGCGCTGCTGTTGCTGTGCCGTCAGTGGCGCCACGCGATCTTCGTGGGCGGCACCCTGCTCGTCACGGCCCTGGCCAACACCGGCACCAAGATGTTTTTCGCCCGGGTGCGCCCGGAAGTCCTGACCGATCCGCTCACCAGCTACAGCATGCCCAGCGGCCATGCGTCCGGATCGTTCGCGCTGTTCCTGACCCTGGCCGTACTCGCCGGACGCGGGCAACCGCCGAGACTGCGACTGACATGGTTGCTGATCGGCTGCATTCCGGCACTGGCGATTGCCTTGTCGCGGGTGTATCTGGGCGCGCACTGGCCGACGGATGTGCTGGCCGGCGCCATGCTTGCCGCGTGCGTGTGTGCCGCCGGGCTCTGGCTCAGCCAGCGGCAATCACCGCTCGGCGCCATGCCGCAGAGAGTCTGGTGGCTGGTGTTGCCGGCGCTGGTCGCCCTGTTCGGTTTCTTCGTGCTGCGACACTTGCCGCATACCATGCTGCGCTATTCGTACTAGGCGACGGCAGACAGCAGCGAAGGATTGCTCCTCAAAACGAACGATACCGACGAAGGGTTGTAGGCATTGTGCCCGGTGTCGTTCGGATTCTTGTCCAGGAAGTAGGTGAGCCCTTCCTTTGTCTCATGCTGAAACAGGCGCATCTTCTTCTCTACGCTGAACAGCGCCACAGAAACCGGATTGGACGGCAAGTCACCAAACGACTTGAGCTTTCCGGCATACGTTTCCAGCTCAAAGTAACTACCACCACTTTTCGCGGCCAGAAGATGCCTTGTACTTTGATCAAGTCGCAGCTGCCAATTAAAGTAACGACCGGCCGTTTTGACATTAAGGGCATATCGCCCCTGATAATCCGGAACAAACTCCAATAACAGCGGCTCGGCATCGTCATGATCCGCGAGTGTCACGATTGGCGAACTGATTTCGTCATTCAGGGAAATCTCCGCATTCAACCTCTGCCCCGTGGTGATCCGCGGCTGCTTCAAACGTTGTTCCATGACTTGATAATTGAGCACCAGCGGAAGTCCATCCGCGAACAGTTGCCCCGTGAAGGTAATATTATTGCCATCAGACATGTGAAGGTTCTCTTCTTGTTAAAAACGGACTGAACAACAGACAGGATTTCATTTACCAGCAACCTGGGCCGGATCGTTCTTCACACGTCTGCGTTTGCGGCGCTCAAGCACCATGGAATCCGCGTAGTAGCCGGCGGCCTTGAGGACAATATCGGTATTCAGATCAACGCCTGCATGTTTAAAAATATACTTCCCGGCAATATCATCCCAGAACGCCCATTCATCTTCATAAATTGTCACATCGCTCTCCTTGTTCATGAAACCCGCTTCCTGCGAGTCGGGTTCAACGCTAAATCAAAAACACCCGACAGACCACTTCAAAGGCAATACAAAAAACAACAATACAATCAGCAAAACAATAACAACCAAACACAACCATCCTTCATGCCAAAGTCACCCGACACTTCATCAAAGAGTATTGATTTTGGCCAAACCCTTTAACATCAATCCTGAAACTATTCTTACAGCCTCCATAACAATTTCCGACATTATCACTCCATCAAATTCAGCAACGGCGGAAACCGATGTACCGTCCGGCAAAATGTCGGACCTGAACGATCTGGACAAACTGTTCGGGCCCCTGCGATTTGGCGAACTGACCGTGAGCCGCCAGACACTTCAGGCGCTGGGTGCCCGGGTCAACGGCGAGGCCATTACAGCAGCCAACACGTACTTCCCCGAGCCCGATCAGGCCTTTATCGATGGGCTGCAATTCGATCCCGCCCAGGTTGAGCAGCGGATCAAGTCAGTCGATGGTCAGGAGCACCAACGGGTCCCGCAATTGCTCTACGAAATCGTCACGTTCCGTTCTCCGGGAGCAGCACCGCTTCTGCGTGAAATGTCCACAAGTGACGCCGGGCACCCCATGCAGAAAATCAGCAAACTGCTGACCGCCACCCAACACCTGGATATCCACAGAAGCCCGCTGCCCGAACATTTGCCGGGCTGGGTAGACAAGGCCAAGAGTCGCGGCATGACCAGTATGGGCGCCGGGCTGCAGGCCTACGGTTTGTACAGCGCCTACATGGGCGCCATCGACGGCCTCAAGAAAGGTCAGATGGGAGAAGTGCTGATCAATGTGGGCGGCGCTCTCGCCGAGATCACTTCACTGGGCCTCGAATACGCGCTGAACAAGACCGGCGAACAGATGATCCGTCAGGGCTCCATGGCCCTTGAGCAATTCGGCAAGACCACCATGGGCAAATGGCTGTGCCGGGGCGCAGGCCTGATCGCCAGCGTGCTGACGTTGCCCTTCGACATCTACACCGCCATCAAATCCTTCAACGATGCGGCCAGGGCCCAGGGCAAGGAAGCTCAGGATCTGTACGTCACCGGCGGCTTGAGCGTGTTCAGCGGTGCCCTGTCCATTGCCCTTGGCTGCGCAGCACTGATGGGCTTTCAAGCTGCTGGCCCGGTGGGGATCGCAGCAGCGGCGATCATGATTGTCGGTGCCCGAATCTACGGTGCCGCCCGCATGGTCGAAGATATCGACGAATACATCGAGCTGACCGTGAACGAACGCTGGCGTGCCGGCTGGTTCGCGTTCACCGGACAAAGCCAGGACAAGGCGCTGATGGAGCGCTACCTGATCGCCAAGACCACGAGCGATTATGCCAAAGCCTTGAAAACCCGCAGCCTTGGCTGGCTCGACAATGAATTCAAGGAAAGTGTCGATGTGATCGTCAATGGCCGTTTCGAGGTTACGTTGCAGCCCACTCGCCTCCATCGTTTCCAATGGGATGAAAGCAAAGGCGAAACGCCCTATACCAGCGAAAACCGCCCTGTCGTCAGCGACACGGATGACACCTACGACGCCAGGAAAGGATTACCCGACTCCGACGCTGTCATCGCCAGTGGGAAAAGCGACCCGGCGAAAGGGGTCTTCTGGAATCTGGGCGGCGGCCATGACACGGTGCAAGGCGTCGAGGACAAGCCGAATTTCTTCAGCTATGCCAGTGGCCGTAAAACCCTGGACGGCGGCAACAAGGATGACTCCTTTCTGTTTCAGTCGGCTTCCGAAGCGCTGTCTGATGACCCGACCACCGTCAGTGAGCTGTCCGGTGGTGACGGCACCGACCTGCTCTGGCTGCAAGGCAAACATAAAAACGAAGACCCTCTCGCTAGCCCGCCGCGCCATATCGGTTTTGATGTCGACCTGAAAAAAGGCAGGCTGGCGGTGCGTCCTGTCGATCCGGCGCGTGCGCCGGTGCTGCATTCAACCTTCAGGTCCGTCGAAAAGGTCGAGACACTGGCTGGCGCGCTCAACCGCGTGACCGGTTCCGACCACGCCGACACCATTGCCGCCAATGGCGATGACCGCGTCGATGCCGGAGCCGGCGATGACCGCATCGCCGTCCGCGGCCTTCGTGGCACCGTCGATGGAGGCAGCGGCCGCGACACCTACGAAATTGCCCCGAACTGCCTCAAGGTTTCCCTCCACGAGGATGGTCAGGAACCGAGCACGGTCTATCTGGGCGTGACGCTCGAAGCCATCCAGCGCTGGTACGTGCGCAATGACGCGCTGGTCATTGAATCCCTGCGCGACGACGACATCCGGTCGCCCATGCGGGAACTGGTGCTGGAGGCGGTGTACCGGACGGTCGATGGCAAACGCACCTTGCGCAACGACAAATGGACGTTCATTACACAGGACGGCTACCACTTGCAGCCCGCGTGGCCTGCCGATACCCCGGACCTGGCCGACCTGACCGTGACAGTGACCGTTCTGACTGTCGGCACGACGAAAACCTCGCCGGTACCGGTCAATGATCGTCCTTGCAGGATTTCCAACAAACCGCACTCGTACTACTTCATCTCGCGCCAGATCCGTCACGCAATCCTGATGGCAACACCACACGAAAATCCGACCCGAAGCACTCTGTACGTCGACCGCGACAGCACGGAAATCGATGAAGTGCGGGCGATTTATACCGTTACCAAAACCAGGCCAAACGCATTCACGCTGCTCAGCTACACGGACATTCACCACACCATCACGTTCCACGAAAGTGGTGGCTTGCTCTCGTTGCACGGTGCTGCAAGAGAAAATCCGGGCAAGAAACGCGACATGGGAGCCGGAATCCTGGCCTCCGGCTGGCAGATGATTCACCCGATGACGCTGGTCATGCGAGACGGGATTTCCTATCACCTCGACTTTCCACGTCCCACGTATCTAAACGACGCAAGGAACCCGGGATATACCGTTGTGCAAAGCCGCACCTCGCTGCGCGAGCGAGCCGGCCGGTATATTTTCGTCAGGCCCTCTGTCGAGAAGCGCACGCTGAAGGCAACCTCGCAGCGGGTCGACTTTCAGGCAGCCGAGCACAATGCGACCTATTGGCTGGAGGGACGATCGTCGAGCTATGAACTGTTTCCCGCCAGCGCCACGTCCATCCGGCTGTCCACCGCAGAAGCGGATGCCAACGTCTCGGGCTCTTCCACCTGGTTCATTCACACGCAACATCTGCAAGAGCAGATCAGCCACCGCGATCTTTCCATCAAGGACAACCTGCTCAGAATCGGCAGCATCCGGATTCAACTGCCGGACAGCAACGATCCGCTGACGCCACTGGAAACCATCGAAGTCGTGGTCTCCTCGGGAAACCGTTATCGGATCAATGCACTGTTCGAGGTGATCGGTCTGTGCGCCATCAATGCCCGAGCCTACCCATCGGTTCAGGCCATCGCCCAGGACATTCGTGAGCATCAACGGCGTGAAGAGCTTGAGTCCGACGAAGTGTCCGTTCACCACATTCGCCTGAGCGAAACCGCTGCCGGCAAGATTTCATACAACGTTGCCACCAACGTCTGGAGCAGCGAAACCGCTCCGACCCGCTCGATACCTGTCGAGCACCTGATCATCGTCAAGGAATGACACCATGCGACCAAAACCACCCTCACCGCCAGGCTTTTCCAAGGGTAATACGCCCGCCGACTCGCTTGCTGAACTCCCACGATTGCGACCGCAAGCGCCAGACCCACAGCTACCGCATTCGTCGCCAGACCTGACGGCCGCGCATCCGCGAAACCCGGGACACACCCCGCCCCTCGCGGACACACCGAAAATCGAAGTGTCTGACCTGCCGGTCGCTTCCCGTGAAACGGCGACCGGACTGGACAGTTACCGTTTGAACCCCGGATTGCTGCGCAACCTGCAACCGCCCAACGAGGAGGGTCTGCGCTACATCGTCGGACGCGCGTTCGTCGATGTGAAAGACAGCGGCACGGTGTATGTGGAATTCGATGCGAACTTGGGCACCTATCGGGCCATGGATCTATACAAAAAGCTGTCTCCCGGGCCGGTGCTCTACAGAAATACCGGTGAATCGACCTGGAGCCCGGCCTCACATACCCCCTCGAAACGCCCCCATTCCCAGGTCAGTGACGTTGATACGCCGGAGCCAGCCAAACAAGCGCAGACCTCTCCTTTGTCGGCGCATGAAGCCACCACCCGACTGCTGAACGACTCGTTGCTCACGATGCATCCACTGATGACGCTCGGCCAGCGCGTCGAGTTTTTGCGCGCCTATAACCTGTCGCCACGACAACACATCCGGTTGCACAGTGATCTGACCGCCGATCCCCGGGTGATGCCGGAGTGGGCCGAGCAGCATCACTTACGCTCTCGGGACGAGAACGATCCGACCCGCTTCGATCAACTGTATGAAGAAATCGAACCGCTGCTACTGCCCGTGCGGAACGGAACACTGCGCAGCGACCTGATCGACTTCGACAAAAGCGTCACCCGGGAATTTCTCGACGCCTTTCTGACCCGACTCGGTTACCTGCGCAACAGCAGCGACTGCCTGTATCGCACGGATATTCCGGGTCTGTTCAGGGCCGATGAACGCACGCCTTTCGAGTTCTACAACGACGGACGCATGCTGCCTCGCCTGAAACACCCGCGCGGCGCCACGACCGAAAAACCGATCAGTGCCACGGTCAGCCATCAGCTGGTCAAGAGATATGGCGCCAGGGGCACCGAGGCTCCCGATCCGGAGTACCTGCGCTACAACAGCCAGAGAAACAAATATCCCGGCAAAAAACCGGGTGAATCGGACAACGAGTCAGGGAACTCCGACAACGACTGGTCCGATGCATCGGACGTAGAACTGGACACCGAACGCAATTACGAGACGATCCGCCACGATCAGCAGTTCATCTTCTCTTACGTCATCGATACCCGAAGGATGGAGGTGGTCCTCAACGAAGAGAACCATTTGCTCAATCTGGCGGCACGGGAAAAGAATGCCTGGTTTCCAGATGACGAACTCGAAGCCCTGATTTCAACGTCCAAGCGAGGTATCGAATCAGAGCGTCTGTGGCTGCTCGATTCGACCTTCACGCGTGCCGCCAAGGTCGACGATGTCGCCGCTCAAGCCCAAACCAGCTACATCGGCAATGACATCGAGGCGCGGACCCACAGCGGCATTTCCAATCAACATGAATACGACGCGTTGATCGATGCGGTGGCCAGGGCCGGCAAGCCGATCCTTGCATTTCCAGGTGGCCGGGACTGGTTCGCCAATGACATCGTCTGGCCCGTATAACCGAGTCGAGTCTTAAGCGAACAACTCGCCCTGCAATTCATCGAGCAGCGCCTGGATCGCATCCAGTCGCTGCTGCGGGTCGTCGAGTTGCAGCAAATCGATCTTGTCTTCCTCGGCGAACGGCAGCAGATACGCCAACTGATTGGCCAGTGATTGCTGCCCCGCCGCTTCGATGCCCATGTTCAACGCCTCGACCATCGGGTGCTCGGCGAGAGCCTTGAGCAGCGCCACCAGATCGGCGTCTTCATCCTGCAGCGGTTGCTCGGGTTCTTCGTCCAGCCACTCGACCTCGGCCATGATCAATTGATCGCGCTGCACGTCGGTGCTCTGCACGATGAAGCGCCGCCCGCCCTGCACCCGGATGCCCAGCAGTCCGTTGTCCTGCTGCTGGAAATCGGTGATGCGCGCTTCGCAGCCGACCATGGCGAAACCTTCCGGCGCGACGCCGACTTCGCTGCCTTCCAGGATGCACACCACGCCGAACCCGCCGCCCTGTTTCATGCAGCGGCCGATCATGTCCAGGTAGCGTGCTTCGAAGATCTGCAGATCCAGATTGCAGCCGGGAAACAGCACCGTGTTCAGCGGAAAAAGCGGCAGACTCATAGACATTTCCTTACACCACCATCGACACCGCCAACGGCAGGAACACCGCCGTGGCCACGCCCATCAGACTCATCGCCAGCGCCGCGAAGGCGCCGCACTCATCGCTTTCCTGCAACGCCACCGAGGTGCCGACCGCATGTGCCGTCATGCCCAGCGCCATGCCGCGCGCCTCCGGGCTGTGCACGCCCAGACGGGTCAGCAACGCCGGGCCGAAGATCGCGCCGATCACCCCGGTGATCAACACGAACACCGCCGCCAATGCTGCGACACCGCCGATCTGTTCGGCCACCAGCATGGCGATCGGTGAGGTCACCGACTTGGGCGCCATGGTCATCAGGATCATGTGATCGGCACCGAACCACCAGCCCAGCGCCACGCCCATGCCCGTGGCGACCACGCCGCCTATCACCAGCGTAGTAAAAATCGGCCAGAACAATTGCCGGATGCGTCGCAGATTCAGATACAGCGGCACTGCCAGCGCAACGGTCGCCGGGCCCAGCAGAATACTGAGGATCTCGGTGCTCTTGCGGTACTCGGCGTAGGTCAGGCCGCAGCCGACCAGCACGCCGATCACCAACAGCATCGAGACCAGCACCGGTTGCAGAAAGATCCAGCGGGTTTTCTCGAACGCCGCCAGCACCAGTTGATAGGCACCGAGGGTGATGCCGATGCCGAACAGGGGATGGTGAATCACCGAAGCCCAGGCACCTTGCCAGTCGAACAGCATCAGGACTCCTCCGAATGCGGCGCGTGGCGCTTGACCAGCCGTTGCATCAGCACGCCGGCGAAGGCCATCGACAGAATCAGCGAGACCACCAGCGCACCGACAATGGCCCAGAAATCCGCGGCAATCGCCGTGGCATACACCATCACGCCCACCGCCGGCGGCACCAGCAGCAATGGCAGATAACGCAGCAGGCTGCCGGCCGCAAGGTTCAGCGGCTCGCCGACTTCACCGCGCACGATCAGAAATACCAGCAACAGCAAAAGGCCGATGATCGGCCCCGGCAGCACCGGCAACAGCAAATGATTGAGGGCCGTGCCGAGCAATTGAAACAGCACCAGCATGGTCAGGCCGCGTAGCAACATCCGTCATCTCCGTCTTACTTTTCGCCTCGCAAGTCGCCCGCATTATAAGCACGCCTGCGCTATGGATCGGCATTCGCCAAAAGCATGGTCGGTTGACCTGAGCAAATCGCCATGATGATCTACAGTGGTTCGCAGGGCGGTCAAATCCCCCACCTGAAAAACTATAAAACCGATGAACCCAAGGAGAGTCTCAATGCCCTATGTTCCAGTTGCAGAGCTCAAAGATTATGTCGGCAAGGAACTCGGACGTTCCGAATGGCTCACCATCGATCAGGAGCGTATCAACCTGTTCGCAGAAGCCACCGGGGATTACCAGTTCATCCATGTCGACCCGATCAAAGCCGCGCAAACGCCATTTGGCAGCACCATTGCACACGGTTTCCTGTCGTTGTCGCTGATCCCCAAACTGATGGAAGACATCCTGATCCTGCCGCAAGGCGTGAAGATGGTGGTCAACTACGGCCTGGACAGCGTGCGTTTCATCCAGCCGGTCAAGGTCAACTCCAAGGTCCGGCTCAAGGTCGACCTCGGTGAAGTGACCGAGAAAAAACCTGGCCAGTGGCTGCTCAAGGCCACCGCCACCCTGGAGATCGAAGGCTCGGACAAACCGGCCTACATCGCCGAACCGCTGTCGCTCTGCTTCGTTTAAGCGCCTGGATGCGAAGCGGCTCACGCTGTTTCGCATCCGCTCCTCCCCGCCGGCTGTATTAGGTCACATAGCTGCGGCATACTCGGTCGCCTAATTGCCCGGATCCCGCTATGCGCTCATTCGCTCCTCTTGCTCCCCTTGCCTTGACCCTGTTGCTGGCCGCGTGTGGCGACGGCGAATCGCTGTTGCCGCCGGATGCACGCCTGCCCGACGGCGGCCGCTATCGCGGTGAACTGGTCGATGGTTTGCTGCAAGGCCAGGGCCGGGTCGACTACCCCAACGGCAGCTGGTACGCCGGGGCGTTCGACAAGGGGCAATGGCATGGTCAGGGCGAATGGCACGGCAGCAATGGCGAGGTCTATCGCGGCAACTTCCAGCAAGGGCTGTTCGACGGCCAGGGCACGCTGACCACCACGGCCGGCAGCTACACCGGCGGTTTCAAGCTGGGCCGACGTGACGGCGAAGGCACCCTTAAAGAAAACGCGATGACCTATCGCGGCGAATTCAAGGCCGACCAGTATTCCGGGCTCGGTCGCCTCGAGCTGGATGACGGCAGTTCCTATCAGGGCCAGTTCGCCCACGGCAAACCCAACGGCGAAGGCCAGCGCGGCGATGCCAGCGGCAATCAGTTCACCGGCCACTTCGTCAACGGCCAGCTCGAAGGCAACGGCACCTTCAACAGTGCCGACGGCGACATCTACGTCGGCGGCTTCAAGAACAATCAACTGCACGGCAAGGGTCGCTACGAAAACGCCGATGGCGATGTCTGGCTCGGGCAGTTCAAGGAAGGCGCGCTGACCGGCAAGGGCGAACTGATCGGCGCCGACGGCAGCCACTACATCGGTTACTTCAATGATTGGCGCTTCAGCGGTCAGGGTCGCCTGAACCTGTCCGATGGCAGCTTCTACGTCGGTGGATTCGACAGCGACAGTTATTCCGGACGCGGCACCCTGGTGCTCACCGATGGCAGCGTGCTCAGCGGCACCTGGATCAACGGCCAGCGGGTACGCGATGCCGACGGCAAGTTGCTGCCGGACACCCTAGAACTCGGCCTGCTGGCCCAGGGTCGCCTGCTCGATGAAGCGCTGGCCAATGTGCCGGCCTCGACCCCGGCAGTGGAGCTGTACACCCTGACCCTCGGCGGCGACGGCAAGCAGAGCGTGTTCCTGCGCGAATCCGATTACGTGGCCAACATGCTAACCAGCCGTTTCGGCGCGTTTGGCCAGATTCGCCTGGTCAACCATCGCGACCACCTCGGCGACCGGCCGATGGCCACCCGCGAGAACCTGCGCCGCGCAGCCCTGACCCTGGCCGAACGCAGCGGCCCGGAAGATCTGGTGTTCATCTACCTGACCAGCCACGGCACCGCCGAACACGAACTGGTGCTCGACCAGCCGCGCATGGAACTGGCCGACCTGCCCGCCGACGAACTCGCCGCCGTGCTCGCACCGCTGAAGAACCGCGACAAGATCATCGTCATCTCCTCGTGCTATTCCGGTGGCTTCATTCCGGCGTTGAAGGATGAACGCACGCTGATCATGACTGCTTCGCGCGCCGATCGCGTGTCGTTCGGTTGCTCCGAGGAGGCCAACTTCACCTACTTCGGCGATGCCCTGTTTGCCCAGGCGCTGAACCAGACCGACGACCTGGAGCAAGCCTTCAAACTGGCCAGGGCCACCGTCGCCGAACGGGAACTGGCGGACAACTTCGAAGCCTCTGAACCGCAGATCTGGGCGCCGAAAACCGTGCTGGCGCACTGGCAACTGCTGCGTAAACAGCAAGCGAGAAAAGCATTGCAAAGTGCTGCGTTGAACGACGGAGCGATAAAGAGCAACTAAGCTGAACAGTATCAAGGGAGAGACACTATGTACTTGACGCCTCAGCATGTCTTGCTTGCCGGAGCCACCGGACTGACCGGTGAACATCTGCTCGACCGCCTGCTCAACGAGCCGACGATCAGCCGCGTCCTTGCCCCCTCACGCCGGCCGCTGGCTGAACATCCGCATCTGGAAAACCCGGTCGGCGATCCACAGACCTTCCTGCCGCAACTGGCCGGTCGGGTCGACATTGCCTATTGCTGTCTCGGCACCACGATCAAACAGGCCGGCTCCGAAGAGGCGTTTCGCGCCGTGGATCTGGACATGGTGGTGGCGTTCGCCAAGCGCGCCCGGGAGATGGGAGCACGGCACCTGATCGTGATCAGCGCCCTGGGGGCCGATCGCCGGTCCTCGGTGTTCTACAACCGGGTAAAAGGCGAAATGGAATACGCATTGCGCGCGCAGGACTGGCCGCAATTGACCATCTGCCGGCCATCGCTGTTGCTCGGCGAACGCAGCGAGCCCCGTCTGGGCGAACAGCTCGCCGCGCCATTCTCTAAATTGATCCCCGGCAAATACCGTGGCATCGAAGCCTGCCAACTGGCCCGCGCCATGTGGCGTCTGGCGCTGGAGGAGCAGGATGGTGTGCGGATTGTCGAGTCGGACGAACTGAGAAAACTCGGCAAGTAAGCTCACTCGCCACAGCGGTTCAACGCGGATCCCGGGTAACCATTTCCAATGAAGCCTGAGGATCTTGCGTGAACTGGCCGACATTCGAAATAAAGTGAATCGAATCAACCCGCGTGTCGTAGCTATCTACCACGTGCCCCTTCCCTTTCATGGATAACGTGCCCTCCAGCACACCTGCGTCTACGGCCATTCCGCCATGGGATGACACCACAGCACGTCAGGCAATCAATGAAAGGACTCCTTGATGGCACCGCAAACAAAAACGTCGAAAGGCACCAGCAAAACGCCACCCACCCTCGACAGGTCGACTCCGGAAACATCGCCGACCCAGCGTCATGATTTCCCGGGTTTGATTCGATCCCCGGAAACAGACAGCGCCAGCCGCCCCACGGAGGCGCCTGCCCCACTTTCTTCAAGTGACACATTGCCCGCGATACAGATTCAGGATCTGACCCACCCGGCTGGAGACACTCAAGGAAGCTCATCCAGCGACCCACACGCGAGCGGATCGATCCGTCACTACGAGTTACCGGCGCAACTGCGAACGCGATTACCCGCCGTCAACACCGAAGGGTTGCGGGTTCACAGGGGACGCATTTATGCCGAGGTGCAATACACCACGACCACGACGGTCATGGTGGCCTGGGACGAAGGCCTAGGAACCTACCGAGCGATGCGCCCACAGGAAGCGCAGCCCTCGGGCCCCGTCCTGCAATTCGACACCGAAAGCAATACCTGGCGGGTCGCTGAGCCGCAGATTGTCAGTCAGACCATTGAGTCCACGGCACACAGGAAGGAAGGCGACAACCTGGCACAGCCCCACCTGCAGGAACCAGTCCGGGCGCAATCGAACACTGCACCGATCAACGTCGATACCCAACATTACGTATGGAACGAGAAGGCCAACAATCACCATGGCTATGTGGTCCTGCACCGAAAAATGCGCCGGACCGAAGAGGTCGGACCGCCGCTGCATCATGCATTCATGGACGAAAGCGGCTCGTTAGTCAGTGTCGAGCCTTCCGCTTCGCGAATCGATCAGCCAGCCGAACTGTTAACAGCCTGGACAGACCGCGATATCTGGGATCTCTACGGGATACAGGGCGCAGAAATCACCCGCTTCCGCAGCGAAGCGCACAGCACCGGGAAGAAACCTCTATGGGCTACCGTTCGGACACAACGGATGGAAAACGCCTACCTGTTTGACGAGCTGTACCGCTGGTCTGGCATGGACATGGATCGCGACCTGTTCAACAGCCTCCTGAACCATCAGAACCGCACGCCCGCCCAATGGGCAGAACACCTCCAGTCCGTCACCTTGCACCGCAGCCCATCTGGCCCACAAGCGCCATTGCCAAGCCCGCCAACACCCGGCTCGCCCTCTCCACGCACATCAACACCCGACACGTCCGGGACAGCGGACGCCACGCTTGCCTACGGTGATCAGCGTTACTACACCTGGGATCTCCACAAGTCGAATTTCCATGGGTATGTCGAAATGCAGCGCAAGCCTGGTCTGGATGACAATCATGGACCGCTTACCCAGCTGGCATTTCCTGAAGGCACCAGCCTGACTGTCGTCAAAGCCACCGATTATCCGATCTACAAAGAGAATGTTCTGCGCCCCTTCTGGCGGGACATCGACATCTGGAACCTTTACAGGATCGAAGGACCCGACATCGTGCGCTTTCGTCGGGAGGTTGCGCGCCATCAGAAACCGCCTGCCTGGGTCAAACAACGGGAATACCCTTCCCAGCGTGAACAACTGTTCGACTACCTGCGGCTGTGGACCAACCCTGATTCTCCGCTCAAAACACGAGAGCAAATCCTCGCCCGGTTCCAGCCCTACAATCTTTCCGTCCAGCAACTAATACGACTGTGCAAGGAGCTGTCGCCGACAGGGCAGTTCAAGAACCTGATCAATGATGAAATGCCTGGATGGGTCAAGACCTATCAGGATCGCACCCGGCTGGTAACCAACGAAAAACTCTTCGAACCGTTTCTGCCGGAAATCGATGCTGAAATCATCCAGCTGAGAAATCAGGGAGAAGGCACCAGCCTGCTGAAGGCGAGTCTGACCGAACCCTTCTTTCAGGAGCTGTTGCGGCTCAGCGGCTTCAAGCGCAACACGCACAATTATCTGTACAGAACCGACATTCCTGCCGTGTTCAAAGTGGATGACCGGACACCTTTCGAAATAGCCCGGCCCGGGGCCATGGTCCCACGCGTGGTATCGGCTGTGGGCACCACGAGCGAGACACCCGTCAGTGCAATGTTCAGCCTGAAGACCGCCATGGACTTTGCGAATGAAACCAGAGGAGTGACAGGCATAGAGGCGCACCAGACAACCAGCGGCACTTCGACGCCCCCCGCTCAACGCATCCGGTTTTGCTACCTGCTCGATACCCGCAATGTGGAAGTCGTTGCGGGACAGGACAATCGCGTCTACAACCCGACGCGGCTCGAACGAAGCCCTGCGGATGGCAAAACGTGGTTCCCGAGCATGAAGATGGAAGGCCATGTATCGATGTCGTCGATCGGCTTCACGTCGAGGCGCGTCTGGCTGGTCAACTCGGGCATGACCCGCGCGGCGACAGTGGAAGATATCCATTTGCAGGCGTTGAAACACGCCACGGGATCGGATCAAAACCCTGCCGACGCCATCGAGTCCCGCACACGGGCAGGAGAATTGAACCGGGACGAATATGACGGGTTGATCGATGAAGTGGCGAACGCCGGCAAGCGCGTTATCGAATTGCCGGCGGGACAGGACATATTCTCCGACGACATCGTCTTTCCGCCCGAAACGATCACGTTGTAGGGAGTTTCAATGGCACGCCCCTGCGGGGTCGTGCCATTGATTTTCATAACCCGCCAGTCGCCTGAAACCCTACACCGATGACCGTCAGCAACGACAACGGCAACAGCAGCGTATCGAGCAATGCGCTGGCCGGCAGATCCACACCGGGATAGCTCGGTGCCTCGGCGCCGAATCGATCCATCGCGCAACATCCGCCATTCATCGCATACAGATCCAGCCGCGTGCCGGAATACACCACCGGCGCGCCGGACTTGGCGGCATCGAGCGTGCGCACGGTGGCGCAGCCGGTCAGTTGTAAGATCAGCAGGATCGCCAGCAGCTTATTCATCGCTGCTCAGATGGTGTTCGCCCCAACGCGGCAGCATGTCTTGGGGAATGCCCAGCAGATTGAGAATCCGCGCCACCACGAAATCGATCAGGTCATCGATGGTCTGCGGCTGGTGATAGAAGCCCGGCGAGGCCGGCAGGATGGTCACGCCCATGTTCGACAACTTGAGCATGTGCTCCAGGTGAATGCTCGAATACGGCGCTTCGCGCGGCACCAGAATCAACTGGCGACGCTCCTTCAAGGTGACGTCCGCCGCCCGCTCAATCAGGTTGTTGCAGGCGCCGGTGGCAATGGCCGACAAGGTGCCGGTCGAGCACGGCACCACCACCATGGCGGCGGGGGCGCCAGAGCCCGAGGCCACCGGCGACATCCAGTCTTCCTTGCCGTACACACGGATCTGCCCGGCGGACGCGCCAGTGTATTCGGTGAGGAACGCCTGCATCATTTGTGGCTTGGCCGGCAGCGACACGTCGGTCTCGGTGGCCATAACCAGTTGCGCGGCCTTGGAGATCAGGAAATGCACCTCGCGATCCTCGCGCACCAGACAATCCAGCAGGCGCAAGCCGTACTGGGCGCCAGACGCGCCAGTCATCGCCAGCGTGATGCGTTCCGGGCCATTGCTCGCCAGACGCGTGTTCATTTCAGCGCCTCGGCAAGTTTGCCGTGCAGGCCGCCGAAACCGCCGTTGCTCATGATCACCACGTGGGTGCCGGGCTGGGCCTGGCTCTTCACGCGTTCGATGATGCCTTCCAGCGAATCGCTGACGATTGACGGCACGGTGCACAACGCGGCGGTGCCTGCCAGATCCCAACCGAGGTTGGCCGGGGCGTACCAGATCACTTGATCGGCATCGACCACGCTGTCCGGCAGACCGTCACGGTGGGCGCCGAGCTTCATCGAGTTGGAGCGCGGCTCGATGATCGCGATCAGCGGCGCATCGCCGATGCGTTTGCGCAGCCCGTCGAGGGTGGTGGCAATCGCGGTCGGGTGGTGGGCGAAGTCGTCGTAGATGGTAATACCGCGCACTTCCGCGACTTTTTCCATCCGGCGTTTGACGCTCTTGAATGCGCTCAATCCGGCAATGCCCATCGACGGCACAACGCCGACGTGACGTGCTGCGGCCAGAGTGGCCAGGGCGTTGGCAACGTTATGTTGGCCAGTCAATTCCCACTCGACCACACCTTGGGACACGCCTTCGAACATCACTTCGAACGCCGAGCCATCGTCTTTCAGCAACTTGACCTGCCATTGACCGCCGGCACCGGTGGTCTGCACCGGGGTCCAGCAGCCCATCTCGATCACACGCTGCAAGGCCGGTTCGGTGGTCGGGTGAATCACCAGGCCTTCGCTCGGAATGGTGCGCACCAAGTGGTGGAACTGCCGCTCGATAGCTGGCAGATCGGGGAAGATGTCAGCGTGATCGAACTCAAGGTTGTTGAGGATCGCCGTGCGCGGACGGTAGTGGACGAACTTCGAACGCTTGTCGAAGAACGCACTGTCGTATTCGTCGGCCTCGATCACGAAGAACGGCGTGCCGCCCAGACGCGCCGACACCGAGAAGTTCTGCGGCACGCCGCCGATCAGGAAACCCGGGCTCATGCCGGCGTGCTCCAGCACCCAGGCGAGCATGCTGCTGGTGGTGGTCTTGCCGTGCGTACCGGCAACCGCCAGCACCCAGCGACCTTGCAGCACATGGTCGGCCAGCCATTGCGGGCCGGACACGTACGGCAAGCCTTTGTTCAGCACATATTCCACTGCCGGATTGCCGCGGGACATGGCGTTGCCGATCACCACCAGATCAGGTGCCGGATCAAGCTGCGCCGGGTCGTAACCCTGGGTCAGCTGAATGCCCTGGGCTTCGAGCTGGGTGCTCATCGGCGGATAGACGTTGGCATCGGAGCCAGTGACGTGATGGCCCAGCTCTTTGGCCAGAACCGCCATCGAGCCCATGAAAGTCCCGCAGATACCCAGAATATGAATGTGCATAGTCGACCTCGTAAAACATGGCCGCAGGTTAGCGCAGGGAGGGGGAAATGGCACTCTTTAGGTGATTGAGGGTGGAGGTCTGAACTTGTGTCCGACTTGAGATCGCCCCCTCACCCTAGCCCTCTCCCAAGGGAGAGGGAACCGACCGTCGTGTTCTCTCGAGGTACGCCGACCTGACACATCACGGTGAACTCCGGCCCGAATCCATAATCGACTCGGTCGCTCAGGTCGATGTATGCCAAAAGACACCGCGGTCAGTTCCCTCTCCCTTTGGGAGAGGGCTAGGGTGAGGGGCTTTTAACTGACACGCCGCTCAATCCCGTGCTTGCGCAACTTTCTATAGAGCGTATTGCGACTGACGCCCAGTTGCTGCGCCGTGTGGGTCATGTGCCAGCGCGTTTGCTCCAGCGCACTGAGCAAGGCCAGCCGCTCGGCATCTTCCAGCGGATGTTCGGATGCAGTTTCATCGGCTTTCACCAACAGCGGCTGCACATGCCGAAACATCGCCGGCAGATCATCCAGCCCGATCCGCCCCTCATCGCACAACGCCGCCAGCGTGCGCAGCACATTGCGCATCTGCCGCACATTGCCCGGCCAGTTGAACCCGAGCAAAGCCTGGCGCGCCGGTTCGTCGATCAGGATCGTTTCCCCGCCCGCCTCTTCGGCCAGCAGGAAATCCAGCAGCTGCGACTTGTCACTGCGCTCGCGCAACGGCGGCAGCGCCACTTCCAGCCCGTTGAGCCGGTAGTAGAGGTCTTCCCGGAAACTGCCATCGCCGACCCGCTCCAGCAGATTGCGGTGAGTGGCGCTGATGATCCGCACGTTGACCGCTTCCGGTTCGCCGCCGATCGGCACCACTTGCCGGTCTTCCAGCACTCGTAGCAGTCGGGTCTGCAAGGCCAGCGGCATGTCGCCGATTTCATCGAGGAACAGCGTGCCGCCATCGGCCTGCTGCAACTTGCCGCGCATACCGTCCTTGCGCGCGCCGGTGAAGCTGCCGCCGCGATAGCCGAACAGTTCGCTCTCGATCAGGCTTTCGGGAATTGCCGCGCAGTTGAGGGCGACGAACGCTTTGCCGGCGCGCTGACTGGCGTTATGCACAGCCTTGGCGAATGCTTCCTTGCCAGAACCGGTTTCGCCGTTGATCAGCAGCGGCACGTCACGCTCGAACACCCGCAGCGACTTGCGGAAATCCGACTGCAACGCCGCATCATCAAGGCAAATGCGCGCAAGACGCGGCGCTTCCAAAGGCGCCGGAACCGGTACTGCTGGCAGCGGCCGACGGGTTTCGCCGCGCAGCACCGCAAACAGATGCCGCCCATCGCGAGTACGCAGCGGCCAACTGGCGCTGGCATTGGCACTGGCGCGCCCGAGCAACTCATCCAGCGAACAATCGAAAAACGCCTCCACCGGTTTACCGAGCAAGCCGCCACGGATGTGCCCGAGCAGGTTCAATGCACTCTGATTGACCGCACTGATCCGCCCTTCCCCGTCAAACGCCAGCAACCCTTCGCTAAACAGCCCGACAGACTCGGCCTGAAGATGAAAACGCAACAACCATTGGTTATCGAAACAGCGCAGGAAGTAGCAGCTCTCGATCATCTTCGCCGACAGATTGACCAGCGCCATGGTGTGGAACTGGCTCTGGCGCGAGACGTCATGCCGAGCCGAGGAAACATCGAGCACCGCCAGCAGCTCGCCGTGCGGGTCGAACACCGGGCTCGCCGAGCAGGTCAGGCCGGTGTGACGACCGCGAAAGTGTTCGTCCTGATGAATCGTCAGGGCCTGACGTTCCACCAGGCAGGTGCCGATCCCGTTGGTGCCTTCGCAGGCCTCGCTCCAGTCGGAACCCAGCCACAGGCCGGCGCGTTCGAAGATCTTGCGTTCGGCGGGGGCGGTCACGCAGTTGAGGATCACCCCGCGCGCGTCGGTCAGCAGTACCGCATGGCCGGCGCCGGAGAGTTGTTGATGCAGGCTGCTCATTTCATTGCCGGCGATCTGCAACACCTGTTGCAGCCGTTCACGGCTTTCGAGGATTCGACCGTGTTCGAGCACGGTCGGCGCCATGGTCAGGGCCGGGTCGAGGTGATAGTCCTCAAGGCAACGCAGCCACGAGCGGGCAATCGACGGGTCGGCACCGGGGCCATGCAGGTGCGACTTACCCTGGGTGACGGTGAGAACCTGTTGGGCATGGCGACTCAAATGGTTGTCGTGCATTTCTTATTATTCTCCCCGAGGCTCATCGGCCCATGCGTGAAGTGGTGCCCAGCATCCTCCAGCCAACCGGTCTTTGCAATGCTGGCAAGACCGCCCGGTCACGGGTTGTGCCATAAGCGGTACAAACTGTCACCAGAGCTGTACCGATACCGTCACGGACGCTTGCCACTTGTCCGACACAAATCGCGCAAGGCCTTGATTTGCCTGACCTGCACGGCAGTGGCCCGACCTTTGCTCTACGCTTATAGCAAGCGCTCATGCGCGTCTCTCTGATAAGTACAACAGCCAAGGAGAACATCATGCGTTACGCTCACCCCGGTACTGAAGGCGCCAAAGTCTCGTTCAAGAGCAAGTACGGTAACTACATCGGCGGCGAGTTCGTCGCGCCTGTCAAAGGTCAGTACTTCACCAATACCTCGCCAGTGAATGGCCAGCCAATTGCCGAATTCCCGCGTTCCACCGCCGAAGACATCGACAAGGCCCTGGACGCCGCCCACGCCGCTGCCGATGCCTGGGGTTCTACTTCCGCCCAGGCCCGCTCGCTGATCCTGCTGAAAATCGCCGACCGCATCGAACAGAACCTCGAAACTTTGGCGATCACCGAAACCTGGGACAATGGCAAGGCCATCCGCGAAACCCTCAACGCCGACATCCCGCTGGCCGCTGACCACTTCCGCTATTTCGCCGGTTGCCTGCGCGCCCAGGAAGGCAGCGCCGCCGAGATCGACGGCAATACCGTCGCTTACCACATCCATGAACCGCTGGGCGTGGTCGGCCAGATCATCCCGTGGAACTTCCCGATCCTGATGGCCGCGTGGAAACTCGCGCCGGCCCTGGCCGCCGGCAACTGCGTGGTACTCAAACCTGCCGAGCAAACCCCGCTGGGCATCAGCGTGCTGCTGGAACTGATCGGCGACCTGCTGCCACCGGGCGTGCTCAACGTGGTGCAAGGGTTCGGCAAAGAAGCCGGCGAAGCCCTCGCCACCAGCAAGCGCATCGCCAAGATCGCCTTCACCGGTTCGACACCGGTCGGCTCGCACATCATGAAATGCGCCGCCGAAAACATCATTCCGTCCACCGTTGAACTGGGCGGCAAGTCGCCGAACATCTTCTTCGAAGACATCATGCAGGCCGAGCCAAGCTTCATCGAAAAAGCCGCCGAAGGCCTGGTGCTGGCGTTCTTCAACCAGGGCGAAGTCTGCACCTGCCCGTCCCGTGCACTGGTTCAGGAATCGATCTATCCGCAGTTCATGGAAGCGGTGATGAAGAAGGTCAGCCAGATCAAACGTGGCGACCCGCTCGACACCGACACCATGGTCGGCGCCCAAGCGTCCGAGCAGCAATTCGACAAGATCCTTTCGTACCTGGAAATCGCCAAGGGCGAAGGTGCCGAGCTGCTGACCGGGGGCAAGGTGGAAAAACTCGAAGGCAACCTGGCTTCCGGTTACTACATCCAGCCGACCCTGCTCAAGGGCACCAACAAAATGCGCGTGTTCCAGGAAGAAATCTTCGGCCCGGTGGTGAGCATCACCACCTTCAAGGACGAAGCCGAAGCCCTGGCGATCGCCAACGACACCGAGTTCGGCCTGGGTGCTGGCCTCTGGACCCGCGACATCAACCGCGCCTATCGCATGGGCCGCGCCATCAAGGCGGGTCGTGTGTGGACCAACTGCTACCACCTGTATCCGGCGCACGCCGCGTTCGGCGGGTACAAGAAGTCCGGCGTCGGCCGTGAAACCCACAAGATGATGCTCGACCACTACCAGCAGACCAAAAACCTGCTGGTGAGCTACGACATCAATCCGCTGGGCTTCTTCTAAAAACCAAGGGCGGCACCGAAATATCGGTGTCGCCCTTTTAATCCCGATGACACTTCCTGGCCTGGCCGCTCTGGCACGGGCCTTGCGTACCCGTCATTCAGGATTTGCGTGAACACTGCCGCTGCGTGAACAGCATCCACTCACTCAACCGCTGCACCCGAAAGTCCAACAGATCGAACAATAAAAAAGACAGAGAGGACTTATGACTTCCACCACACAGCTCAAACCCACACTCGGCACCCTGCACCTTTGGGGCATTGCCGTCGGCCTGGTGATTTCCGGCGAATACTTCGGCTGGAGTTATGGCTGGGGCGCCGCAGGAACCTTGGGTTTCCTGGTCACGGCCCTGATGGTCGCGACCATGTACACCTGCTTCATCTTCAGTTTCACCGAACTGACCACCGCGATCCCCCACGCGGGCGGGCCGTTTGCCTACAGCCGTCGGGCGTTCGGCGAGAAAGGCGGATTGATCGCCGGCATCGCCACCCTGATCGAATTCGTGTTCGCCCCGCCGGCCATCGCCATGGCCATCGGCGCCTATCTGAATGTGCAATATCCGGGGCTCGATCCGAAACTCGCGGCAGTCGGCGCGTATTTCGTGTTCATGACACTGAACATCCTTGGCGTCAGCATCGCCGCGACCTTTGAGTTGGTGGTGACCGTGCTCGCCGTCGCTGAACTGCTGGTGTTCATGGGCGTGGTTGCGCCGGGCTTCAGCTTCAGCAACTTCGTGCTGAACGGCTGGTCGGGTGCCAATGAGTTCACGATGGGCTCGATTCCGGGCATTTTCGCGGCGATTCCCTTCGCGATCTGGTTCTTCCTCGCCATCGAAGGCGCGGCCATGGCGGCCGAGGAGGCCAAGGACCCGAAACGCACCATTCCACGGGCCTATGTCAGCGGCATCCTGACCCTGGTATTCCTGGCCATCGGCGTGATGGTGATGGCCGGCGGTGTCGGCGACTGGCGCCAACTGTCGAACATCAACGACCCGCTGCCGCAGGCGATGAAAGCGGTGGTCGGCAACAACTCGACCTGGATGCACATGCTGGTGTGGATCGGCCTGTTCGGGCTGGTAGCGAGTTTCCACGGGATCATCCTCGGCTACTCGCGGCAGTTCTTCGCCCTGGCCCGGGCCGGTTATCTGCCGAAAGGCCTGGCCAAACTCTCGCGTTTCCAGACCCCGCACCGGGCGATTCTGGCCGGCGGCGTGATCGGCATCGCGGCGATCTACAGCGACGGTCTGGTCAACCTGCAAGGCATGACCCTGACGGCGGCGATGATCACCATGTCGGTGTTCGGCGCCATCGTGATGTACATCATCAGCATGCTCAGCCTGTTCAAACTGCGCAAAACCGAGCCGAATCTGGAGCGCACCTTCCGCGCACCGGGCTATCCGGTGGTGCCGGCCATCGCGCTGTTCCTGGCGGTGGTGTGCCTGGTGGCGATGGCCTGGTTCAACACGCTGATCGGCTGTGTGTTCCTGGGTTTCATGGCCGCCGGCTACCTGTACTTCCAGTTGACCGCCAAGCAACGCTCCGAAGCACCGGCAGACGCTATGCTCGAAGGTATCTAAACGCTAACTGAGCTGCACCGGCATCGGGCCTCGGGCTCGGTGCCCGCACTAAAAGCATTCATTCAGGAGGAACGCGCCCCATGGCCGCATTTGCCCATACCGTCGGCGCCCAGACCTACCGCTTCGACAGCCTCAAGGACGTGATGGCCAAAGCCAGCCCGGCGCGCTCCGGAGACTTCCTGGCGGGGGTCGCCGCGCTTAACGATGGGGAGCGAGTCGCCGCGCAAATGGCGCTGGCCGACATCCCGCTGACACATTTCCTGCAGGAAGCACTGATTCCCTACGAATCCGATGAGGTCACCCGACTGATCATCGACAGCCATGACAAACAGGCCTTCGCAGTCGTCAGCCATCTCACGGTTGGCGGCTTTCGCGACTGGCTTCTGAGCGAAGCGGCCGATGAGCAGAGCCTGCGCGCCCTCGCCCCCGGCCTGACACCGGAAATGGTCGCTGCCGTGTCGAAGATCATGCGCGTGCAGGATCTGGTGCTGGTGGCGCAGAAGATCCGCGTCGTCACCCAATTTCGCGGCACCCTCGGCCTGCGTGGGCGGTTATCCACAAGGCTGCAACCCAATCACCCGACCGACGAACCGTCCGGCATCGCGGCGAGCATTCTCGACGGTCTGCTGTACGGTAACGGTGACGCGATGATCGGCATCAACCCGGCCACCGACAGCATTGCCTCGATCTGCGCAATGCTGGAAATGCTCGACGCGATCATCCAGCGCTACGACATTCCGACCCAGGCCTGCGTGCTGACCCACGTCACCACCTCTATAGAAGCGGTCAACCGTGGCGTGCCGCTGGATCTGGTGTTCCAGTCGATTGCCGGCACCGAAGCGGCCAACGCCAGTTTCGGCATCAACCTGAACATCTTGCAGGAAGGTTATGAAGCGGGTCTGAGCCTCAATCGCGGCACGCTCGGGCAGAACCTGATGTATTTCGAAACCGGCCAGGGCAGCGCCCTGTCGGCCAATGCCCACCACGGCGTCGATCAACAGACCTGCGAGACAAGGGCCTACGCCGTGGCGCGCCATTTCAAGCCGTTTCTGGTGAACACCGTCGTAGGATTCATCGGCCCGGAATACCTGTACAACGGCAAACAGATCATCCGCGCGGGCCTCGAAGACCACTTCTGCGGCAAGCTGCTAGGCGTGCCGATGGGCTGCGACATCTGCTACACCAACCACGCCGAAGCCGACCAGGATGACATGGACACCCTGCTGACCCTGCTCGGCGTGGCCGGGATCAACTTCATCATGGGCATCCCCGGCTCCGACGACATCATGCTCAACTACCAGACCACCTCGTTCCACGACGCGCTCTATGCGCGCCAGACACTTGGCCTGAAACCGGCGCCGGAATTCGAACAGTGGCTGGCGAACATGGGCATCTTCACCCAGGCGGACGGCAAGGTCCGCTTTGGCAACAACCTGCCGCCGGCCTTCCGCCAGGCCTTGGCGCAACTGGGATGAGTCAGATGGAAAAACCGCCCGTCGATCCGCAAAACCCGTGGCTGGAGCTGCGTCGTCTGACCCCGGCGCGCATTGCCCTCGGCCGCACCGGCACCAGCCTGCCGACCCGTGCACAGCTGGATTTCCAGTACGCCCACGCCCAGGCCCGGGACGCGGTGCATTTGCCGTTCGATCACGCCGGGCTCAGCGCCCAACTGACCGAGCGCCAGCGCGACAGTCTGCTGCTGCACAGCGCGGCAGCGGATCGCAACAGCTACCTGCAACGCCCGGATCTGGGGCGCAAGTTGAGCGATCAATCGGCCCAGACCCTGCGCGAATACGCCCAGGCGCATCCGGGCGGTGTGGATCTGGTGATTGTCGTGGCGGACGGTCTCTCGGCGCTGGCGGTGCATCGGCATACCCTGCCGTTTCTCACCCGCCTGGAGGAACAGATGAGCGCCGACGAATGGTCGACCGCGCCGGTGGTACTGGTGGAACAGGGCCGGGTGGCGATTGGCGATGAAATCGGCCAGTTACTGGGCGCCAAAATGGTCGTGATGCTGATTGGAGAGCGTCCGGGCCTCAGTTCGCCGGACAGCCTGGGTTTATATTTCACCTACAATCCAAAGGTCGGCCTCACGGATGCTTACCGCAACTGCATCTCCAATGTGCGGCTGGAAGGGCTCAGCTACGGCATGGCGGCGCATCGCTTGCTGTACCTGATGCGCGAAGCCTGTCGGCGACAGCTGTCGGGCGTCAATCTGAAGGACGAAGCGCAGGTTCAGACGCTGGAATCGGAAGCCGGTGCAGACATGAAGAGTAATTTCCTACTCGATCCGCCCCCAGCCTGAACCGTTTCCGCATTGCCTTTCTGCGCCGGTTTGAGGCAGGATCGACGCACGGCCGCCCAAGGTTTCCCGTTGCCGTCAGCCCCACGTGAAGACAGCCACTTGAAGGACGAGACCTACCATGCGGATTATCCAAGCGACCCTCGAACACCTGGATTTGCTGACCCCGTTGTTCGTTAAGTACCGCGAGTTCTACGGCTCCCTGCCCTATCCGGACTCGTCCCGGGCCTTTCTCGAAAAGCGCCTGCGACGCAAGGAATCGGTGATCTACCTGGCCCTGGCCGATGACGACGACAAGAAGCTCATGGGCTTCTGCCAGCTCTACCCGAGCTTTTCCTCCCTGTCGCTCAAGCGCGTGTGGATTCTCAACGACATCTATGTCGCCGAGGACGCCCGCCGCCAATTGGTAGCCGACAACCTGATCCGCACCGCGAAGAAAATGGCCAAGGAAACCCAGGCCGTGCGCATGCGCGTCTCCACCAGCGCCGACAATGAAGTGGCGCAGAAAACCTACGAATCCATCGGGTTCAAGGAAGACACCGAGTTCAAGAACTACGTGCTGCCGATCAGCGAAGAACTCTGATCGCGGGGTGCCCTGCGGGGAGGGAGCAGACTCCCTCCCCAAAATGAATGCCAACCCGACATTTATTCACACCGACATCCCCCGCTACAAAACCAACGCGCTTTTCACCCCTCTGCCCGTATAATCCCGATCTTTCCGGCTTGTAAGAAAAACTACACCCGCTTGTAGGCTTACACGAAGTCATCCGCACAGGTCTGCCGAGTCAGGCCATCACCACAGGTGCCTCCATGGATTTCAACCCGCTCGACCTTATCCTGCATCTCGATGTTTACCTCGACCTGCTGGTGAATAATTACGGGCCTTGGATCTACGCCATCCTGTTTCTGGTGATCTTCTGCGAGACCGGTCTGGTGGTGATGCCATTCCTGCCGGGTGATTCCCTGCTGTTCATCGCCGGCGCAGTGGCTGCGGGCGGCGGTATGGATCCGGTATTGCTGGCGGGCTTGCTGATGCTCGCGGCGATCCTCGGCGACAGCACCAACTACGTGATCGGACGAACGGCCGGTGAAAAACTGTTCAGCAATCCGAATTCGAAGATCTTCCGCCGCGACTATCTGCAACAGACCCACGACTTTTACGACAAACACGGTGGCAAGACTGTAACCCTGGCGCGCTTCCTGCCGATCATCCGTACCTTTGCCCCGTTCGTCGCCGGTGTCGCGAAGATGCCTTACCCGCGGTTCTTCGGTTTCAGCGTGTTCGGTACGGTCCTGTGGGTCGGCGGTCTGGTGACGCTGGGCTACTTCTTCGGCAACGTGCCGTTCATCAAGAAGAACCTGTCGCTGCTGGTGGTCGGCATCATTCTGCTGTCGCTGATTCCGATGATCATCGGCGTGGTTCGCAGCCGTTTCGGCGGCACCAAAGCCCAATCGCACTAAGCCGATGTGGTCGCTGAGCGCCTGGCGACGCCGGCGCATTCTGGCGAAGTACCCGATTGCCGACGATATGTGGCAGCGGGTGCGCCATCACCTGAGTTTTCTCGATGGCATCACTGCCGCTGAAGACCAGTGGCTGCGCGAAACCAGCGTGCTGTTCCTCGAAGACAAACACCTGACCGCCCTGCCCGGTGTCGAATTGCATCAGGAACAACGCCTGCTGCTCGCCGCCCAGGCGCAACTGCCGCTTTTGCATCTCGGCAATCTGAACTGGTATCAGGGTTTTCACGAAATCGTCCTCTACCCCGACGACTTCCTCAGCCCCCAGCGCCATCGCGATGCCAGCGGCGTCGAGCATGAGTGGGACGGCGAACACAGCGGCGAGGCGTGGCAGCAAGGGCCGATCATTCTCGCCTGGCCGGGCGTGATGGCCAGTGGTGGCTGGGAAGGCTACAACCTGGTGATCCACGAACTGGCGCACAAACTCGATATGCTCAACGGCGACGCCAACGGCCTGCCACCGCTGCATGCCGACATGCGGGTCAGCGACTGGGCCGAGGTGATGCAGGCGGCGTACGACGACCTCAATCGCCAGCTCGACCGCCATCCCGACGCCGAAACCGCCATCGACCCGTATGCCGCCGAGAACCCGGCCGAGTTCTTCGCCGTCACCAGCGAGTACTTCTTCAGCGCTCCGGATCTGCTGCACGAAGCTTATCCACAGGTGTATGCGCAGCTGCGGCTTTTCTACCGCCAGGATCCGTTGGCGCGCCTGAAGCAACTTCAGGCCAGCGACCCGGTCTATCAGGCTCACGAGTAAAGGTCTGCACGACTTCCGGTACATGGCGTCCACGGCAGAATATGCCTATAATCGCCGCCACTTTTTGGTCAATCCGGCCAAGTGTTTTTGGTCAACTAACGGGGGCAACGCCCAATGAGCTACAGCAAGATTCCGGCTGGCAAAGACCTGCCGAACGACATCTACGTCGCGATCGAGATCCCGGCCAACCACGCGCCGATCAAGTACGAAATCGACAAAGACAGCGATTGCCTGTTCGTTGACCGTTTCATGGCCACCCCGATGTTCTACCCGGCCAACTACGGTTACATCCCGAACACCCTGGCTGACGACGGTGATCCCCTGGACGTGCTGGTCGTAACCCCTTACCCGGTTGCTCCAGGTTCGGTGATCCGCGCCCGTCCAGTCGGCATCCTGAACATGACCGACGACGGCGGCGGCGATGCCAAAGTCATCGCAGTCCCACACGACAAGCTGTCCCAGCTGTACGTGGACGTGAAGGAATACACCGACCTGCCAGCCCTGCTGATCCAGCAGATCGAGCACTTCTTCGCGAACTACAAAGATCTCGAAAAAGGCAAATGGGTGAAAATCGAAGGCTGGGACGGCGCTGACGCTGCCCGCGCCGCGATCACCAAGTCGGTTGCTGCCTACAAAGGCTAAGTCTCGCGACCTGCGACACGCTTGAAGAAAACCCCGGTTGATCCGGGGTTTTTTGTGCCTGCCAGATAAGTGCTTAAACAGCCTGTTTATAGCGACCTACAGAAAAGTTTTGGTGTGTGTAATTTCCCACAAGGACGTCTTACATCCCGTCGCAAAATTTGCCCTGATTTTGAACGCAAGGTTTATTCAAACCGCTCTAGGCCGGTCGTAGACTCGTGTTTATGAGAAAGAACACTAGCGGTCCAAGATTCAAGGCACTCCTGGAAGCTGCGAACATCACCACCACGGGATTCGCAAAGTTCTGGGGCACGGAAGCCCAAAACGTTCATAACTGGTACACCCGGGGCGTACCCGCGTACCGCATGGAAGAAGTTGCGCGCCTGTTGTCCGTCAACAGCCAATGGCTGAAGACCGGCGAAGGCCCGAAAGACGCCCCGCACCTGCATACGGACTCGGGCGACATCCTCGACGCGCATGCCATTCGCGGCGTCTACACGGTGCTCGAAACCAACGACATCGAATTGCCGCTCTACAAAGAAACCCCGGTCGCCCCCGGCTCCGACAAAACCCATGTCATCAAAGACCCGGAACAAACCATCCGCCTGCCCCGCAGCCACCTAGAAACACTGGAGATCCGCCACACCGACGCCATCTGCACCCACATGATCGGCAACAGCATGGCCGAGAAAATCGAAGACGGCTCCACCCTCGCCATCGACCGCGGCCTCACCCAGGTGGTGGACGGCGAAATCTACGCCATCGAACACGACGGCATGCTGCGCATCAAATACCTGCACCGCATGCCCGGCAACGCATTGCGCCTGCGCAGCCACAACAGCGCCGAATACCCGGACGAGATCTTCCGCGCGGCGCAGATCGAGGAGCAGAGGATTCATGTATTGGGGTGGGTGTTCTGGTGGTCGACGCTGGGCAAGCGGCGGCCGGTGGTGCCGTTTCTCTGACCCTCCGTCACTCCCGCCCCCTGCAGAAAACTCTGTGGGAGCGGGGCTGCCCGCGAAGAGGCCCGGATACAAGGTACAAATCCCTGCTTCCTGCCGCAGAAATCGCTCTATTCCGCACTTGAGACTGGGAATCCCCGACAAAACTCAGTATCCTGCGCCCCACATTCGCGCATCGGCCCGCCAAGCGGCCCGGATGACGCCTGACGCGGCAGACCACTGTCTGACCAAGTCCCACAGCCGGACGCAAGATCCGGATGTACGTTTTGAAGGCTGGCGCGGTTTACCAAAAATAAACCAAGCCAGTCCCCGAGAAGCCGGCCACAAGCCGGCTTTTTAATGCCTGCTGAAAAACCGGCCGGGGGTCGGTTTACGGGCAGAGCGCTGTGTAATGGTGCTTGCACAACTCATCGCATAACAGAGCCCCGCCTGCTGGAAGCGACGGCAACTTAGATTGCTCAAGTCACCCCACAAGGACGTTCAACATTCATGCCCAAAACCATCACTTCAAACATGAAATCAGTTGGCCTGACAGCCGCCTCGTGCCTTTGTCTTTCAGGATGTGTTGGAGCAATCGTATCGCTCCCGGAAAAAACAACCGTCAAGACAGACGCTTACAAAGCGCAAAGCTATCGATCAATCACACCGCAAATCAGCAGAACGGTCACGTCGACGCCTACACGGGAATGGTGCGGGATCACCGTTTGGGCACTGATCATTCCGGTGCCATTGAAACTACCGGTGTGCACATCGTATTTCGAGCAGTCCTTCGGCAACGACGAGTTCGGAAACGAAGCCGTTCTGCTCGACTCGCAGCAAAAAGTCCCATCCCCTTTCTACGCTTGCGGCCCATTCATGATGTTGGGACCGATCGTTCATGGTTACCAAGGCAATGCGCTTTGCGGTGTTTTTGCGGATTGATGGTGAAACTGACATAGCGACTTACGCTTTCACCTGCAGACGCTTTAGTCGCGAAGCCCTCCATATCCACCGTTGATTTACAATCGCCATCCGATCGGCACGAAAACACTTTCAGCACAGGGATGCGCCCATGTCCGTTCCAACCTACGATCAGTTCATTGAGCCGATCCTTCGCTTTCTCGCCACAAAACCCGAGGGTGCAATCGCTCGGGACGCTCATGAATCAGCAGCAAAAATGCTGCAACTGAGTGAAGCTCAGCGCGAAGAACTGATCGCCAGTGGTCAGGCTACCTACAAGAACCGATCAGGCTGGGCACACGATCGACTCAAGCGCGCAGGTCTTTCCAGCAGTGCCAAACGCGGTTATTGGAAGTTGACCGACGCAGGCGTGCAGTACGCCAAGGAGCATGCATTTCCACTGTCGACCACGGATGTGGAGCACTTAGCAATCGGCTACATGAATGTGAAGCTGAAAGTCGCGCCTGACGCCGAGCCACTGGATGACCAACCAAATGTGGAGCCCGATCTAGCCTCCGCCACCGAGAGCCCCGACGACCGACTGGAGCGAGCGCTTAAGGAATTACGCGATGCCACGGCGGCCGACCTTTTGGACAACTTGCTGCAAGTAAGCCCTAACCGTTTTGAAGTAATCGTGCTGGATGTTCTTCATCGCTTGGGTTACGGCGCCAGTCGCAACGACTTGCAACGTGTCGGAGGTTCCGGTGATGCCGGCATCGACGGCATTATCTCGCTCGATAAATTGGGGTTGGAGAAGGTTTACGTACAGGCCAAGCGTTGGCAGAACACGGTTGGCCGACCTGAGTTACAGGCGTTCTATGGCGCGCTCGCAGGACAAAAGGCCAAGCGCGGTGTGTTCATTACCACCTCTGGTTTTACGGCGCACGCCGTCGACTTCGCCAAATCGGTGGACGGTATTGTGCTGGTAGACGGGACGCGACTGGTGCATCTGATGATGGATCATGAGGTGGGCGTGACATCGCGTTTGTTGCGGTTGCCGACGCTGGATCGCGATTATTTTGATGAAGAGTGAGTTCGGGCGTGTTGCTGCTTGACCCTGCTAACCAATTTCCTTAGTGGGCTTGTGGCCAAAAGTGATGGCACACTAGAATCGCAGCGATTGTTCTACCAACCCCTACGGATCGAGGGTTACATCAGCACGGGGCGAGGCCGGAACTGAATCCAGTTTAGGTTGATGTGCAGGTCAAGGAGACCACTATGTCGGACGTTAAAAGCATCAAGGATCAGAAGCTTCTCTACCATCTCACTTCAGTTGAAAACCTGGATGGAATTTTCAAGGATGGTTTGAAACCTCGCGCTGGCCTCTCGGGTTTCAAAGACGTCGCAGATGCTGAAATCCTGAAAAAGCGGCAGGCTCTGCAGCTCGACAATTACGTGCCCTTCCACTGGTTTGCGAAGAATCCATTTGACGGAAGCGTCCAGCGCAACAGGCCAGAGGCCCAATTTGTACTGATCTCGGTCTACAGATCAACGGCCAGGCAATACGGCTGGAAAATCATTCCACGCCACCCGTTAGCAGGCGACTCAATACAGCTACTTGATTACGAACAGGGTTTCGAAGCCATCGAGTGGGATGTCATGAGCAGTCGCGATTACCTGGACCCTCATTGCAAAAGCATCTGCATGGCCGAGTGTCTCGCACCGGGGGTTGTTAAACCTGAGGCCTTCTTCAAAATCTTTACCCCCAGCGAAGAAGTCGATGCACTTTGCGTAGCTAAATTGCAGGCAGCGGATGTTAATGTGCAGACCAGCGTGAATCAGAGAATGTTTTATCAATGAACTACACCAGCCTGAATCCAGAGAAAGCTCTGATTTGGCGTATCGTCCATCGCGATAACCTGCCCTGGATTCTGGACAACGGCCTGCATTGCGCAAACTCGGAAGTACAGGCACCTCATTACGTGAACATCGGCAACGTCGACTTGATCGACAAGCGCCGTTCCCGTCAGGTGCCTATCGCACCCGAAGGCGTCCTGGCCGACTACGTGCCCTTCTATTTCACGCCCTTCTCGGTGATGATGCAGAACATCCACTCCGGGTGGAGCGTGCAGCAACGCAGCAATGACGAGATCGTCATTCTGGTCTCAAGCCTCCATCGCGTTGAAGAGCTCGGCCTACCGTTTGTCTTTACAAACGCACATGCCTATCCGAGTTGGACAGACTATTACAGCGATCTGGCGAATCTCGACCAGATCGATTGGACTATCCTTCAACGGCGCGACTTCAAGCGCGATCCTGATGACCCTCGTAAAATAGAGCGTTATCAAGCGGAAGCGCTGATCCACCATCACTTACCGATTACGGGACTACTGGGCATCATGTGCCACACCGATGCAATGAAAGAACGCATAGAACAAGACGTCGCCGCTCGAGGCCTGACGTTGTCTGTCCATGCGCGTCCCAAATGGTATTTCCAATGATCAGATTTACCCAAGGCAACCTGCTGGAAGCCAAGACCGAAGCCCTCGTCAACACGGTGAACACCGTGGGCGTGATGGGAAAAGGCATCGCGCTGATGTTCAAAGAACGCTTTGCGCAGAACTATCGTCTGTACGCAGCGGCGTGCAAGGCCAAGGAAGTTGAAACCGGCAAGATGCACGTGACCGCCACCAACGAACTTGAAGGACCTCGCTGGATCGTCAATTTCCCGACCAAACGTCACTGGCGTTCACCTTCGCAAATGGCCTGGATAACAGAAGGTCTGCACGACCTGCGTCGGTTTCTAATTGAGAATGACGTGAAATCAGTCGCTATCCCGCCACTGGGTGCTGGTAACGGTGGATTAAAGTGGCCTGAAGTCCGCGAACAGATCGTTGAGGTTTTGGGGGATCTGGATGTCGACGTGCTGGTGTTCGAGCCGACCAATCAATATCTGAATGTCGCCAAGCGCAACGGTGTAGAGACGCTCACGCCGGCCCGTGCCCTTATCGCTGAACTGGTTCGACGCTATTGGGTGTTGGGCATGGAATGCAGTCTGCTCGAGATTCAAAAACTGGCTTGGTTTCTTGAGCGGGCAATTGAAAAACTTCCAAGTACAGAGAACCCGCTAAACCTGAAATTTATCGCTCATAAATTCGGGCCATACGCCAATCGACTGGAGCATCTGCTCAACAATCTGGATGGTAGCTATCTACATTGCGACAAGCGTATCAGTGATGCGGAAATCACCGATGTGATTTGGTTTGATCAAGATCGCAAGGCTTTTTTGCAGACCTACCTAAAGACTGAAGCCAGGGAATATTCCCAAGCTTTAGAGCGCACAGCTGAATTAATCGATGGCTTTGAATCCCCCTTCGGAATGGAATTACTCGCGACCGTCGATTGGTTGCTGATTAAGGAAGGGGTTGTTCCGACCGTTTCTGCGGTACGTGAAGCACTGAGAAACTGGGACGGCGGGGGTGGAGCTGCGGTGCGCAAAAATAAACTATTCGATGATCAAGCTCTTGAAATCGCGATTAATCGCCTGATCTCCAGCAGTTTCAGCCCGAAAATAGCGGCCTGACGCAGACAATAAATGCGAGTTTGCCTGTCCGCTTGGTACGTGCAATGAGTAGACGGCTCAGGCGATTATTGAACCATCGCAATAAGCCATTAGCACATCCGCCCTAATTGCCCCTCACCCAACCTCGCCACTAAATTTCCATTCTGTTTTTGTGCATTGCAAAAGCACCAAGGAATGGAGCAACACCATGTCGTTTTTCAAACTCAATCAATCCCTTGTTCTAGTAACCGCACTGCTGACCGCCTCTACTTGCGCGCAGGCAGAAGAACCGAACCCCGTCGGTGACTGGTGGATCATTTACGGCAACGGCATTCCCAACAAGAACATCATGTATGTAGCCGACAGCACTTCAGTGGTGCCGTCGAACCATACCAAGGGTGCGAAGTTGGTGGCCGTGACGCTGGTGTATGAAGAACCCGGCAAACCGATGATCGATGCCTACAACCTCGAAGTGCAGTGCTCGACGAACAAGGTCCGCTTTCTTAATGGGCAATCCATAGATCGCATTGCCTACATGATGCGGCACCTGAAAGTTAACGACCAATGGCAGCAGCCGAAGGAGTTCTGGGTACAGCGCGCCGCCGAGTTTGTTTGCTCCCCCGCTAAAAAGGACATGATCGCGCTGGGCAAGATGGAGCCCTTGCAGATGATTCAGGGCATGCAACAGATGTTCTTCAAGCTGGCACCGATTCAGGAGAAGGGGCAGATGATGGACAACCTGGATTCGATCCTCGGTAACAAGTAAGCGGCGGAACGCATGATGAATCAATGGACTAAAACGTTACTGGCGGTGCTGCTGACACCCACACTATTGCTGCTGCATGGCTGCCACCTGATTGCTCAGTCTCGATGGGAAGGACGCGATGTCCAGGAAGCACTCGACCTGTTCGGCAAACCCGACTCGATGAAAAAACAGACCGGTGCCAACGGTGAGAATCTGGCGGTTCTCACCTGGTTCAAATCCTCCAGCTGGACCACTACAGAAGCGGCCGGGACTTCAATGAACCATACCGGCAACGGCATGGTTTACACCGAGTACTACGAGACAGTCGGTCACAGTTCGGATTGCAAACTGGAGGCCACCGTCAATAAGGCCAAGAAGATCGTGCTGTTCAGGATTGAAGACGGGAAGATCATTCACGGGAAGTGCATCAACGTTCCGTTCGTGCCCGGCTATATTCCGCCCGGCTTCTAATGCAACCCTGAGCAGTCTCCTGCTCAGGGATAACTAAACGACTTCACCAACGTCAACTCCCCCACCGCCCGCATCGGCACGATGAAAGTCTCCATCTTCTCGCTAGGCGTCCCCTCCTCCGTAATCACCGTCACCTGCGCGGTAGTCAACGGCTGCACCGCCTCTTCCCCACCCTCATCATCCCCGCGATACCCACCGCCAAAATAATTCACATACACCAGATACTGACCCTTGATCGGCGCCGGCATGGCGAAGATTTCCGGGCCGTAACCGGTGGTCACGTCGACATCCAGAGCAGCGCCATTGGGCGCGACGCGATCGCCGTACCAGATGTGCGCGCCGTCGGGTGTGATCAGGTGCAGGTCGAGGTCGGTGCCGTCACTGTCCCACGCCAGCAACACCCGCAGTTTCGCCGGAGTAGCGCCGCCGCTGGTGTTGAGAAATTGCGTGCGGTGCCGTTGCTGGCCGTCGGGGCTACGGACTTCGACGCTGTTGCTGCCGTTGGGGAAGGAGAACGGGCGGTCGAAGCGGCCGCTGTCGTCGATTTTCAGCGGCATGCTGACGCCGTTGACGATCAGGCGGCCGGGCTCTTTGTTTTTCGGGGTGGCTTTGATTTCGCCACTGATGCGCGCGGTGTTGGCCTGGCCGAGCGGAGTGTTTACCGAGGAGGCCGGGTAGTTGACGGTCTGGCGGAAACTTTCGCCCTCGCCTTCGGGTGCGCCACTGCGCCAGCCGCCGATCGGGGTGTCGAGTTTGACGCCGTCAGCGGCGATCACCGGCGAAACGGCGGCAAAGACGCAGAGCAACAGCAAGACCTGTGGATAACGGAGTGTCATGGTCTATTCCAGCAAAAGGTGACGGGCGAGCCCTTCGATATAGGTTTCATCCTGGCCGTTGGGATGTGCTTCAAAGGCCAGGTGCAGGTATTCGTGAGTCAGGTCGAGGCGATCCTGCAACGACAGCACGCCTCGCACGTAGATGCGCTGGCGTTCGCGGTCGACGAAAGGGCGGCCGAAGGCGAGTTTGCAGACGGCGAACGTGCTGACTTCGTTGTAGCCGGTTTCGCTTTCCAGCCTCGGACGCCAGCCGCGTCGTTGTTTTTGCAGCCAGTCTTGGGCGGCGGGCAGCGCTTCGCAGGACGCCACCGGATTGTCCCAGCGGCTAAGGCTCGCCCGTGGATAGGCGTGCAGCAGGATCGCGTCGTAACGCTGGCCGGCATTGGCTTGCTCGACGGCTTGTTGCCAGGCCAGTTTGTCGGGGCCAGGTTGATCGGAGTGATAGGTGACGGTGCTGCCGGCCAATACCAGATCCGACGTCCATGCGGCGATGTTGCGGGATTCGGCGGAAGCCGGGCGCGGGGCGACGCGTTGGCGGGTGCTGCTGTCGTCGATGCTCAGGCATTCGCCGTTGCGCGTGGCGTTTTGCAGCAGATACGTGCGGATCGCCACGGCCAACGCTTTGGCGGCTTCGGCCGGCTCGGGTTTGGCTTCACGCTCCAGCACACGGGCGACGTACTCTTCGCGATCCAGCCGGGCGACCAGTTTGTCATTGAGCAGAAACAGCTCGCCATCGCTGTGGATATCCAGCGTATTGCCATTAGCGAATTCGACGCGGTAATCGCCCTGCAACGGGCCGGAGCTCACCACTCGATCACCGACCAGAACCCGCGAAACCGGATAACGCGAGAACAATCCCACCTCAACACAACGCCCCGCCTCCGCCGGCCACGATGCGGGCAACACCGTCGCCAACGCCGAACCGTAACGCCGCAGAACCATCTGACTGGTGCCCCGGCCACCCGCCCAGATCGGCGAGCCATCCGCCGTCCACCCAGCGAATCCACCCTGACGTGATTGCGGGTCCTGATCGCCGAGCCAGCTCCAGGTTTTCACCCGCAAGCGCCCGCCGAGTTCACCGACGACATTGCCGTCCGCCGCATTCAGCACCACGTCGAGCAGCACACGGCGCATCTGATCCTGAGCCGGCAACCAAGACAAAACCTTCAGCAAGTCAGCCACGGAAACCCGAGTAGCCGGTTGCACCGATGGCAAATCCAGCAACCACGACGGCGCCTGTCGCGCCTGCCAATAGGTTCTCCAATCGCCAGCGGTTATGCCCAACCGCGCCGGCTCGAAATACAGCCCGCAGGATTTTACCAGCGCCTGATCACGCTCGATCTTCCCGCCCGCCGTGCAGCAATAGACTTCTTCCTTCGACTGCCCGCGACATTCATAAGCCGGTTCCTGCGCGCCGGTATCCACCAGCCACGCGTAGACGAACATCTTCCACAAACTGCCCAGCGGCGTATCAAGCGACGAAGGCAATGGCTCGCGGGCGGTCAGTTGCGTGGTGTTCAGCGACAGCAATTCGCCCTTGTAGGCTACGCGCAACGGTTCATCCTGCGCCGTCGCCAGCGCAGGAATCACACACATCAGCAGCCAGACCAGCGGCCGGGTCATGTCAGTTGACCGTGACCTGACCGAGGGCCGCTTTCGCTTCGCGGGCCTGATGCTGCGGCGCGTAGACCTGAGTGAAACGCACCGGCGGCAGGTTGAACTGGCCCTTCTGCGAGAACCGAACCAGATGGCGCAGACGCAATTCACCGCTCAGTGCATCCACCGGAACCGCGTAGGCCAGTTGGCCCGGTTCGAACCGCGCCTTCTCCAGCGCGGTCGGCTCGGTACCGTCCTTGCCCTGCAACTTGATGCCCCACGTGGTGCGCTCGACATCCGCGCCCGGCGGCAGTGGCACTTCGAGCATGCCGTAGCGCAGCGGTTTCGGTGCCTTGCTGGTGAGGATCACTTCGTCCAGGTACAGGCTGTCGCTGGACAGTGGTTTAGTGCCGACCGGTTCCAGTTTGAAGGTGAACGCCTCGTCACCCGGCACCAGACGCGACAGGCGACGAGTGATGGTCACGGCCATCGGATCGACCGCCGGCTGCTGGGTCTGGAAGCTCAGCGCGGCACGCAACGGACGCTCCTGAGTGCCCGACACCGACAACACGCTCGGCACCGGCGCAGCACCCTGCCACGTCCAATACATCTCGCCGGTCGCGCCGTAGTTTTTCTTCCAGCCTTCGCCCGGGGCCAGCGCGATGGTCGGCGATGCCTGGGCGATGCTGCGTTGCAGCCAGGTTAGCGCCAGCGCACGTTCGAGGGTCGATTGCTGTGGCAACAGGCGTTGCAACAACGCTGTCGCACGAGCCTGATCGAACGGTTGCAGCGACAGGTTCAGCGCTTCGGCAAACGGCTGCGAACTGACGGACAAGCGCTGTTGCGCTGCGCCCAAGTGACGATTGAACGCGTCCGGCAGAGCAACTTTCGACTGGGTGGCCAGCGATGCGGTCAAGACCCGCGCCGCCGCCAGACCGAGCGCCGAATCCGGATCACCCATCACCAGACTGTCTTCGCCGTCGTCCATCAGGTTTTCGGCATTGCCTTCCCCGGCCTTCGCCAGATCGTCCATCAAACCGCTGAGCAGCGTGTTGACCGGCAGATGCATCTGCTTGGCGAACGACAGAATCAGTGCCCGTTGCAGCAACGGCGTGTTCGGCGCCTGCTTGGCGTAGACCTCCAGCACCCGCTGCCAGTGCTCCGGCGGCAAGGTCAGATCCAGCACATGACTGGCGTTCCAGTCGGCGTAGTAGGCGTAAGCGGTGAGGAACGCATCCGGCTCACCATCAAAGCCCCACCAGGTGAAGCTCGCCGACGGCCCGGCCATTTGCACCAGGCGCAGACGGCTGTTCTGCATGATCAGACGCAAGCGATCGCGGATCTGCGGGCTCGACGCCAGCGACGGATAAGCGATGCTCAGCGGCAGCAAACGACTGGCGGTCTGTTCGACGCCGCCGTACGGATAGCTGAGCAGATCGTCGAGGGCCGAACGGAACAGCGCTTGCGGGCTGTCATCCAGACGCAGGCGAATGTCGGTGGCATCTGCCGGCAGGCTCAACGGCGTGTCGCCGCTGGCCACGTCGAGGCTCTGGGTCTGCGTCACTTGCCAGCCTTCGCCGGTGGCGGTCAGGCGTACCGCGAGGGCATCGGCGGTTTTGCCGTCCTGCACCAGTTCGGCGGTCCATTCGCCGGTGGCCAATGCGAAGGCCGGCAGCGGCAGGTAGTTGATGCCGTTATTGAGGGTCACCGGCAGGCGTTGTTCAGCGCCGGCGTAGTGCGTCACCAATTCAGCCTTGACCGGTTTCTCGGCCTGGCTGAACGCGAACACGCCGAGTTGCGGCTGATCGCCCTTGCGGAATTTGCTCGGCCCGCTCCACTTCAGGTACAGCGGTTTTTCCGAGCGCACGAACTGCTTTTTCTGCCCGACCTGACCGTCATCGGCAATCGCCCGCGCGGTGATGCGCCAACGGGTGAGCGAGTCCGGCATCTTGAAGGTGAAGCGGGTCTTGCCGTCGGCATCGGTCAACAATTCCGGCTGCCACGCAGCGGTGTCGACGTCTTCGCGGCGCGGCCGCTCCAGCACTTTCACCCCGCGTTCGCTGCGGTTGGCCTTGCCCGGCGCGCCGGGGCTGCCCGGCAACGCCACGTCGTAGCTGATGAACGACAGGCTGGCGCTGGTGCGCACGTTGTTGCGGCGCGGGTGGTAGAAGAACTGGTCGATGGTCGGCGCAACTTCCGGTTGCAGCGCGTAGACCATTTCATCCACGACGCTGACCGTCAGGTGCGCCGGCACTGCCTTGCCAGCGAACTGCGTGGTCAGGTCGACCGTCACGGTATCGCCCGGCTGATAGGTCTCTTTGTCGGTCTTGATCGCCACATCGATCTGTGGCGCAACAACCTTGATCCCGGCGTTCTGGAAGCTGTACTGACCGCCCTTGGTGTAGAGCACGGAGAACGTCAGGTTCGGCGCGAAGTTGTCCTTCACCGGGGTGCGTGCGCGGTATTGGGTGTTGCTGAGTTTTTCCAGTTTCAGCCAGTCGCCGCCCTTGGTCAGCAGCGCGGTGGCTTCGACCTTGTCACGCTCCAGCGACAGCAGTGCATCGCTGACAGGCTCCGGGAAAGTGATCAGCGCCAGCGCTTCGTCGCCGGCTTTGTACTCGGGTTTGTCGAGGACGATTTCCACGGTGCCCGGCACAGCCTTGACGCCATCGCCGGTGACCGAATGACCGGTCGCACCAAGCACCCGACCGTGCTGATCTTTCAGCGACAGGTTGTAGGTGCCCGGGCGATCGAACGCCACGCTGAAGCCTTTGTCTTTCGCCGCCAGTTTGCCTTCGCCGGTGGTCTGGTCTTCCAGGCGAACCCAGCTGTAGCTGCTCGGCACAACGGCCTGGGCCTGCACACTGCCACCCTCGTTGGCGTAGCTGAACGCGACCTTGTCACCCACCGCGCTGAAGCGCTGCGGCGCAGTCAGGCGGAAGCTGGCGGCACCGCGGTCGATGAGGATTTCCTTGGTGGTTTTGACCCGATACGCTGCGCCATCGCTGGCAAACACCGTGAGCATGTAGCGGCTCGGTTTGTCGGCGGCCGGCAGGTCGAGGGTCGCGTTGCCTTTACTGTCGGAAGTCAGTTCGGTGCTGGTCAGCTCCACCGGGAATTGACCGAGGTATTGCAGCTCGTTGTCGACCATCGACAGTTGCTGGGCGCGCAGGCTCAGGGTCAGTTTGGCGTTCGCCACCGGTTTGCCGTCCGGGTAAAGCAGCACCAGGCTGCCCTTCACCGGTTCGCCGGTGCGGTAATCCTGCTTGGCCAGATTCAGCGAGATTTCGAAGTGCGGCTTGATGTACTCCGCCACCCGGAACGCGCTGCTGTAGGCCTGATCCTTGTAGTTGAAACGCAGCTCGTAACCACCGGCCACTGCGTTGTCCGGCAACTGGAAACGGCCCTGGGTGCCGGCCTTGGAGTCGAGCTTCAGATCCAGTCGCTGCAACTCGGTACCGGTCGCATCGAGCACGCTGACATTGACGTCCGCCGCCCCCGGCAATACCGAATCCCGCGCATTCTTGAATTCGCGGCCAACGATTTTCAGCGATACCCAATCACCCGGACGATACAGCGGCCGGTCGGTGAAGGCGTAGAGTTTGGTGTCGTAAATTTCGCTGTCGTAATAGAAGTTTTCCGAGACGAATACGCCACCCTCTTCGTCCTCGCCAATCACGAACGAACGCTCCGGGCTGACGTGTTTCAGGCGGAGCAGACCATCGGTGTCGGTGGCGCCGCTGCTCATCACGCCGAGGCCGTCTGTCCACAGCACATTGACCTTCGGCACCGAGCTGCCTTCGTGTTTGCGTGCGGCCCACACCAGCAATTCATCACCGGCAATCTTGCTCACCGCAACGGTGTTGGAAACGAACACCATGGTGGTCGCGCGGTACTTGCCGATCAGCGCTTCAACCAGATACAGGCCAGGTTTCAGATTGCCCAACGGGATGTAGACGTTACCCGGCGCGACGCTGACGAACTCGCTGGAAGACCCGGCCAGATTGACGCCTGTCGGTGGCTGAATCGGTTTGGCCTGCCACAGCGGATAACGGAACTGACTGACCACCGGCAGACCCGGAATCAGGGCGAATTGCGGTTGCGCGTCGTAAGGGGTCGGCGCGGCGATGGCATTGCCCATCTTCAGTTCCGGCACCTCCTCGGTGACTTGCTGGCGCGACTCGTAAGAGAACGCACGCTGCATCACCCGACGGGATTTGCGGTACCAGTTATCCCACAGGTACGCGAGGGTGTTCGACAGGCCTTCGCCCTTGAACTGGCCGTCACTGACCACGCGGTGCAGGTTTTTCTGGCGCTTGAGGAAGTCCAGCGGCTTGTCGATCTTGTACACCCGGATATCGGCGCCGCCGTACGGTTCCATGCGGAAACGGCGATAGTCGCGACCCGGCGCTTCGAGGCGCACCACCGCCTGTTCGTCGGCGGCGAAACTGCTGTCGGCCAGCAGGAAAAAGCTCTCACCGGAGACCGGCGTGTAGCCGCTCGGCTCGACGGTGTCTTCGGCATTCACGGCCGAAAACGGCAGGACTGACAGCAACAGAAAAGGCAGTAAGCGCAACATGCGGGCACCGGTCATTGGGAGAGAAAGTTCAGTCGATAGACGCCGATGAAGTTGGGGTTGGCTGCGTCGGGTATCCATCGGGTGTCCTTCCATGTCATGAGTTGCTGCAGGCTTGCCGAACGCATGCCGTTGTCGGTTGGGGTGGTCGTGCCGGTGTGATAGGCGATGTAGCGGCCCATCCAGATCATCAGGTGCTGGTCGTCGCCCTGATCGAAAAACATCAGATCGCCGGGCCGTGCCTGGGACACGTCGCGGCCGATCAGATGGCTGTTGAACTGAATCAGTTTGATCGCGTTGACGTAGGGCCCGACCTTGCCGCCGCCCTGCTGCCATTGCTGGGCGAGCTTGCGCTGATCGGCGCTCAGGTCCAGCTCCGGCGGCAGGTAGCGGTTGGACACGCCATTGCTGCGCAGCCATTTATCGTCGTGGACTTTCAGTGCTTCGTTGGCGGCGAAACGCACCAGCCCCGCGCAGTCCTGCTGGTACCAGCGCGGGCTCGGGCCTTTGCTCAACTGCTCCTGAGCAATGCGCACGAACCAGGCGCGAAACACCTGGGATTGCTGCGGATCGAGGGCCGGAGTCTCAACGGCTCGGGCACCGGCGCTGAGCAACAGCGCCAGAAGGCCAAGGCTGCGAATGAGTCCGGTCACAGCGCTTTCCACTCCAGCGGCAGCCATTGCCAGTGACCGTCAGGCTCGCTGCCTTCCGGCAACGTCAGGGCGTATTTGCCCATGCCGCCGAGGGTGCGCAGTTTCGGGATCAGGTAGGTTTGCGCGGCGTTGTAGAACACCGGCTCCATGTCCTGCGGCAGGCTGTCGAGGGTTTCCTGCTGGATCAGCTGTGCCATCGAATCCGGGCCGAAGTAGATCGGCATCAGCACGTCTTTGGGCAGCACGTCGGCCATCGGCGGGAAGCGCTTGTCGAGGGTGCCGAGGGCCTTGTCGACCAGTTTGTCGTCGAGGGAAAACAGCAGCGTCGAACCATGGCGCGCCAGGCTGACTTTCATGAAGGCACGGCCGGTGATTGCGTCCGGGTTCTCGGCATCCTTGGCCGCATACGGACCGAAGTTGGAACTGACCTGACGCTGCCAGAGGTGGCTCTGGCCTTCCTGTTTCTCGACCACCGGGAACGCGTGGTCGTCGATCTTGCCTTCGTAGGCGCCGACCATCGAATCGAACAACGTGCCGATATCAGCGTCGAGTTTGCCGTTGTCTTCGTCGTTGAGACTGGCCACCAGCAACGGCGTGTACAGCCGCGAATCGGCGTACCAGCAAAGGCCCGCCGCGCCGGCCACGTGCTCGGTGAGTTTCTGCGCCACGGCTTCTTCGGCGCCGAGTTTCACCAGCAACGGTTTCTGCGGCTCGGCCGCCACCGGCAAGGCCACGCAGGCGCTGGCGCCCAGCGGCATGGCTTGCCAGACCGGTTTGAAATCGAAGTCCGGCTGGTTCTCCAGCTCATCCATGGCCAGATAGCTGTGCCAGCCCTTGTCGTCCATGTCGAAACGCAGGCCGGCGAAGTTCGGGATGAAACGCTGGTAACCCATGGCCAAGACGCTGGAATTGACCGACAGGCGCTGTTTGGTTTCAGGTGTCTTGGCCGTGAGCCCGAATGCTTCGGGGAACAGTTTTTCGCCGTTGAGCAGCGCCGCCAGCGCTTGCGGCGAGACGTGGCCGGACTCCTCGGAAGCGCCACTTTCCGGGTCGTAGAATTTGGTCGGGTTGGACAGCACCACCAGTTTGTCGCCACGGGAGGCGAACAGCAGGGATTTGCCGGCGTTGTAGGTCAGCTGATACAGCGGCACTTCATCGCCGCCGACCTTCAGGGTGCTGAACACGCTCAGTTGCGAATCATCCAGGGCGACTTTCGCCAGCGGCTCCAGCACCTTGGCCAGCCCGCCGCGATCCATCACCAGCAGGAAATCCTTCAGCCGACCGTCGGCGCCGCGCCACAGCGCCACGTCAGCCGGTTGGTCGAAAAGCTGCTCGATCAGGCTGTCCTGCAGCTTCAGGTCATGCTCGTAGATGATCCGCCGCAGACTGCCGATCAACCCGAGACGGTCGGCGTGGGTTTCGTAATAGAAGACGAAATCCTCAGTGAGCGTGGCCTTGAGGAACGGCACCGTCAGCAAGTCCTTGGGCAACTGGCTCAGGGAGCGGGTTTCCAGCAGTGCGTCCGGGCGGCTCAAGCCAAGCTTGTCGCTGGCCAGTTCCGCCGGCGGCGCCTTCGGTTTGTGCATCAGCCAGCCGAGCCCGCCCGCCACGCCGGCCACCAGGCACAGCCCGACCGCCAGCAGCGGCCAGCGCCGGGAAGGTTTGGCGGCGAACGCATCGGTAGCCGGGGTCGCAGTGTTATCGCTCATCTTCTCGCTCATGTTCCCAAAGCTCGGCAGTTCATCCGTGGTGCGGGATGCTTAATAGTTGAAAGTCTTGACCAGCAGCAGATCACCGATGGCCCGCAGGGGTACGATGAACGTTTCGCGTTTTTCGTCGACGGTGTTTTCGTTGAGCACCAGGGTGATCTGCGAGGTGATGACCTCGTTCTGGTTGCTGGTCTCCTCGAAGTTATAGCCGCCGTTACCGAAGTTGCCCCAATAGTTGACGTAAACCAGATAGGTGCCGTGCAACGGCGCGGTCATGGTGAACATTTCCGGGCCAGGGCCATCGACGCCGTCCGGATCGAGGCCACCACCGTTGCTCATCGCCGGACGCGCCCAGAAGGCATGCTGGCCGTCAGGCGTAATGACGTGCAGGTCGAGTTCGGCTTTAGGGTCGTCCCAACCGAGCACCACGCGGATCCGCGCCGGCGTGCGCAGGTTATTGGCTTCGTAGAATTGAACGCGCTTGAGCGACTGGCCGTCGGCGCTGATCACCTCGACGCTGTTGGAACCGGCGCCGAACGCATACGGCCGGGCGAAACGGCCCTGGTCGTCGGTGTACAGATTCAGTGGATTGCCATTCACCGCCAGGCTGTGCGGCGGACGTAAATGGCCGATGGCCTTGAGCTGGCCTTCAATCATCGTGCGATTGCGCTGGATGCCGCGATCGATCGGCGGCGTGGGATAGGCGACCTGCGGGTTTTCCGTGCGATCGAGCAGCCCGTGATAGCGCCAGCCGCCCACCGGCTCCGACAGCTCCGCGCTCGGCGCCGCCAGCAGCGCGGGTGCGCAGGCCAACCCGATCAGCAGCAAAAGAAGTGAACGCATGTGATGCCTCCTGCCATGCCTGAACGAAACCTTGCACCCGATCCTCGGTACTTCACAGCGGTGAAAACTGCGTTTCGTCTGAAAGACCCGTGACTGTCGGGTCGTAGAAGGCGCGAAGGTTAGCGATTCGGCAGTTTTTTAACAATCGGATACATCTGGATTTGCGGTGGGAATCACGGCGACCAGTGGACGATGAGCCGATTAGGCGTCATATTCGGCTCACGAAATGAGCCGAATAGCGTTTCCAATCGGCTCACGCACTCAGGATCAGCAATTAATGGCGACTCACTGGATCTGGCAGCAGCCTGATTGGCCGGACTTCAACTGGCAGGCGGAATGCCTGGCACCGTTGTTGCGCGAGTGTGTTCAGGCACAAGGTCAATTGATGGGCATGGCGGGATCGGTGAGCCATTCACTGAGCGCGCAGACAGAGCTGGACGCTTTGCTGCAAAACATCGTGACCTCCTCGGCCATCGAGGGGGAGCAGTTGAATGTTGAATCCGTGCGCTCTTCATTGGCACGACGTCTGGGGCTGGAATCACCGGATGGCGACAACGTCAGCAAGCGCAGCGAGGGGCTGGCGCAACTGATGCTCGATGCCACTCAACGTTTTGCCGAACCGCTGACGCTGGAACGATTGCTGGAATGGCATTCATGGCTGTTTCCAGAACAGGAGAGTGGTTTCCTTTCGCGAGCAATCAATGTCGGCGCTCTACGCGGCGATGAGCCAATGCAGGTGGTTTCCGGGCGAATCGACCGCCCGACCGTGCATTTCGAGGCGCCACCGCGACAAGGGCTTGAGCGACAACTCGACAGTTTTCTCAAGTGGTTCGACGCCAGTCAGCACCAGGCAGGCCTCGATCCTTTACTGCGGGCAGGCATCGCGCACTTCTGGTTCGTCACCTTGCACCCGTTCGATGACGGCAACGGCCGTCTTACCCGCACGCTCACCGATCTGGCACTGGCTCAGGGCGAAGCGCAGGCGATTCGTTTTTATGCGATGTCCGCCAGCATTCTCGACGACCGCGCGGGCTATTACCGGATTCTCGAATCCAGCCAGAAAGCCACGCTGGACATCACCGACTGGCTCGCATGGTTCCTGCAAACCCTGCTGCGCAGCCTGCAACAGGCCATTGCGCGGATTGAAAGTGTGTTGGGAAAATCACGCTTCTGGCAGGCGCACCGGGAATCCGGGCTGTCGGCGGAGCAGATCAAAGTGCTCAATCGTTTGCTCGACGGTGGTGAGCGCGGTTTCGAGCACGGTATCAGCGCAGCGCAATACCAGAGTGTGGCCAAGGTCTCCAAAGCCACGGCCACCCGACATCTGGCGGAACTGCTGGAAAAGGGCTGCCTGCAACGTCTTCCGGGCGGCGGACGCAGCACTCGGTATCAGATTCAATATCCTGGCGAATTGACCGACTGACACCCTTGTCCGTCGGCCCGCTCATTTGCCCATACCCCCCCTATCTGCTAGTGTCGCGCCGGTTTAACGTCAACCGGAATTAGCCGCCATGGCCCGCAAAAAAGCTGCACTGGATTTCGAACAGTCCCTCGCCGACCTGCAAACGCTGGTGGAGCGTCTGGAGAACGGTGAATTGTCGCTGGAAGACTCGCTGACCGCTTTCGAGCAGGGCATCGGCCTGACCCGTGACTGCCAGGCGGCGCTGGCCCAGGCCGAGCAGAAGGTCCAGGTGTTGCTGGAACGCGATGGCGAACTCGCCGAGGAACCCTTCGACGCGGATCAGCCAGAATGATTGCAGCGTATTCGGCCACCAGCCAGGCGCGGGTCAACGCGGCACTGGAAACCCTGTTCAACGCCCCGCTGCCAGAACTGGCGCGTCTTTATGAAGCCATGCGCTACAGCGTGATGAACGGCGGCAAACGCGTGCGCCCGCTGCTGGCTTACGCGGCGTGCGAAGCTCTTGGCGGCAAGGCCGAACAGGCCAACGGCGCGGCGTGTGCGGTTGAGCTGATCCACGCGTATTCGCTGGTGCACGACGATTTGCCGGCGATGGACGACGACGATCTGCGCCGCGGCCAGCCAACCACGCACAAGAAATTCGACGAAGCCTGCGCAATCCTCGCCGGCGACGGCTTGCAGAGTCTGGCGTTCAGCGCCCTGCTCGACCCGCGCCTGAGCGACCTGAGCGCAGACATCCGCCTGCAACAGGTCACAGCGCTGGCGCACGCGGCGGGCCCGGCCGGCATGGTCGGCGGTCAGGCCATCGACCTCGGTTCGGTCGGCCTCAAGCTTGATCAGAAAGCCCTGGAACAGATGCACCGGCACAAGACCGGCGCGCTGATTGAAGTCAGCGTCAAGCTTGGCGCCCTGGCCAGCGGCCATGCCGAGAAGGATGAACTCAAGTCCCTGCAGACTTATGCACAGGCCATTGGTCTGGCATTCCAGGTCCAGGACGACATCCTCGACGTCGAAAGCGATACCGAAACCCTCGGCAAGCGCCAAGGTGCCGATATCGCCCGCGACAAGCCGACCTACCCGGCGCTGCTCGGTCTGGACGCGGCCAAGGCTTACGCGCTGGAACTGCGCGATCAGGCCCTGCACGCGCTGCGACCGTTTGACGCGGCTGCCGAGCCGTTGCGCGATCTGGCCCGGTATATCGTCGATCGGCGTAACTGAAGGCTAATCAGCCAAAAAAGACCAACGCGTGGGCAGGGGGCGATGCATCAGGTAAACTGCCGCATCTTTTATACCTATAACGATTCGCCTGATGCCCACGACGTTTCATGAGATTCCCCGCAAGCGCCCGACCACGCCCCTGCTCGACCGCGCTAACACGCCGGACGGCCTGCGCCGGTTAGGCGAAGCCGAGCTGGAAACCCTGGCTGATGAGTTGCGCCTGGAATTGCTCTACACGGTCGGCCAGACCGGTGGGCATTTCGGTGCCGGCCTGGGCGTCATCGAGCTGACCATCGCGTTGCATTACGTCTTCGACACCCCGGACGACCGGTTGGTGTGGGACGTCGGTCATCAGGCCTATCCGCACAAGATCCTCACCGGTCGTCGCGAGCGCATGGAAACCCTGCGCCAGAAGGACGGCATCGCTGCCTTCCCGCGCCGCTCCGAGAGCGAGTACGACACCTTCGGCGTCGGTCACTCCAGCACCTCGATCAGTGCCGCGTTGGGCATGGCCATCGCCGCCCGCCTGCAGAACAGCGATCGCAAGGCGATTGCGGTGATCGGCGACGGCGCACTGACCGCCGGCATGGCGTTCGAGGCGCTGAACCACGCGCCGGAAGTCGACGCCAACATGCTGGTGATCCTCAACGACAACGACATGTCGATCTCGCGCAACGTCGGCGGGCTGTCGAACTATCTGGCGAAGATCCTTTCCAGCCGCACTTACGCGAGCATGCGTGAAGGCAGCAAGAAAGTGCTGTCGCGCCTGCCCGGCGCCTGGGAAATCGCCCGTCGCACCGAAGAATACGCCAAGGGCATGCTGGTTCCCGGCACCCTGTTCGAAGAACTGGGCTGGAACTACATCGGCCCGATCGACGGCCACGACCTGCCGACCCTGATCGCCACCTTGCGCAACATGCGCGATCTGAAAGGCCCGCAATTCCTGCACATCGTCACCAAGAAAGGCAAAGGCTTCGCCCCGGCGGAAGTCGACCCGATCGGTTACCACGCCATCACCAAGCTCGAACCGCTGGACGCCCCGGCCGCTGCGCCGAAAAAGGCCGGCGGGCCGAAGTATTCCGGTGTGTTCGGTGAATGGCTGTGCGACATGGCCGCTGCCGACCCGCGTCTGGTGGGCATCACCCCGGCGATGAAGGAAGGCTCGGATCTGGTGGCGTTCAGCGAACGCTTCCCGCTGCGCTACTTCGACGTGGCGATTGCCGAGCAACACGCCGTGACCCTCGCCGCCGGCATGGCCTGCGAAGGCGCGAAACCGGTGGTGGCGATCTACTCGACATTCCTGCAACGCGGTTACGACCAGTTGGTGCATGACGTCGCGGTGCAGAACCTCGACGTGCTGTTCGCCATTGACCGCGCCGGTCTGGTGGGCGAAGACGGCCCGACTCACGCCGGCAGTTTCGATCTGTCGTTCCTGCGTTGCATCCCGGGCATGGTCATCATGACCCCGAGCGATGAAAACGAACTGCGCAAGATGCTCACCACCGGCCACCTGTACAACGGCCCGGCGGCGGTGCGTTATCCACGCGGTACCGGCCCGAACGCGACCATCGAGAAAGACCTCGAACCGATCGAGATCGGCAAGGGCGTGGTGCGTCGTCAGGGCAGCAAGGTCGCCCTGCTGGTGTTCGGCGTGCAAATGGCCGAAGCCCTGAAAGTCGCCGAGACGCTGGACGCGACCGTGGTCGACATGCGTTTCGTCAAACCGATGGACGAAGCGCTGGTACGCGAGATCGCCAACAGCCACGACCTGCTGGTGACCATCGAAGAGAACGCGATCATGGGCGGTGCCGGTGGCGCGGTCAGCGAGTTCCTCGCCCGCGAGAACATCCTCAAGTCGGTGCTGCACCTGGGCTTGCCGGACGTTTACGTCGAGCACGCCAAGCCGGCGCAGATGCTGGCCGAGTGCGGGCTGGATGAAGTAGGGATCGAAGCGGCGGTGCGTGAGCGCCTGACTCTGCTCAACAAGTAATCACCATCCCTGTGGGAGCGGGCTTGCCCGCGATGAGGTCGGCACAGTCAACATTGATGTTGGATGTACCGACGCCATCGCGGGCAAGCCCGCTCCCACAGTGTTTTGTGTCGCTGGAAATCTAGTGCACACCAGAAATACCAACGGAATACCGATGAACCTCTCGCGCCTCGCCCTGCCCCTCCTGCTGCTGCCCTCCGCCAACGCCCTCGCTGACAATTTCGAACGCGATCAGGCCCTGAAGCTGCCGGACATGCTGATCAGCGCCAACCGTCAGGTCGAAGCACGCAACGACAGCAGCGCCGCCAACACCGTGTTCACCCGCGAAGACATCGAGCGTCTGCAACCGCGCAGCGTCACCGATCTGCTGCAGCGGGTGCCGGGCGTGCAAGTCGCGCAAACCGGCGGACGTGGCAGCCTCCCGGGGATCTACATTCGTGGTACGCAATCGGCGCAGAGCCTGGTGCTGGTCGACGGCCAGCGCATCGGCAATTCCACCTCCGGCGACAGCAACCTGCAACACCTCAACATCGAGCAGATCGAGCGCGTGGAAGTGCTGCGCGGTTCACGTTCGGTGATTTACGGTAGCGATGCAATTGGCGGGGTGATTCAGATCTTCACCCGGCGCGGCGGCGAACAAGGCTTGCAGCCGCGGATGCATGTCGGATTCGGCAGCAACCAGACCTGGGAACGCAGTATTGGCCTCTCCGGCGGAGACGAGAAAACCCGCTTCAACCTCGGCGCCAGCCTCGATGAAACCGCCGGCCTCGACCGCACCCATGAGTCCTACCCCAGCGACAGCGATCACGATGCCTACCGCAACAAATCCATCAGCCTGAGCCTCAGCCATGCGCTGACCGATGACATCGAAGTCGGCGCCAATCTGCTGGATAACAGGGGCAAAAGCGAGTTCGACAGTCCATGGGGACGTTACGTTGAAGCAACCGACCGATCCTATGAAGAGCAACCTTACAGCGATTTCACCGTCAGCAGTTTCAGCAGCTACATCGATGCGCGGATCAACGAGCGCTGGAGGTCGCGCCTGGAACTCGGCCACAGCGAAAATCGTGAAAAAACCTTCGACAAGCTCAGCGATGAACGCTCGGTGTTCAACACCTACCGTGATTCGGTGACCTGGCAGAACGACCTGACCCTCGATGCGCGCAACAGCCTGATCCTTGGTGGCGACTGGTACGAAGACCGGATCAACAGCAGCACCGCGTTCGACGAAGACAGTCGCTGGAACCGCGCCGCATTTATCCAGCATCGTTATCAGGCCGACAGCTTCTCCACCGAACTGGGCCTGCGTCGCGATGACAACCAGCAGTTCGGCGGTCAGAACAGCTGGAGCGGCACGCTGACGTTGCCGGTCAATCCCGACAACGATCTGCTCTTGAGCTACAGCGAAGGCTTCCGTGCCCCTACTTTCAACGACCTGTACTACCCCAAGTACAGCAATCCGGATCTGAAACCGGAAACCTCCAAAAGCTATGAGTTGCAGTGGCGCAGCCAGTTGACTGACAGCAGCCGTCTAGAGGCGTCGATTTATCGTACAGATCTGAAGGACGCCATTATCGCCGCTGACGGTAACCCTCCAGAGAACGTCGCCTCGGCGCGAATCAACGGCTTCGAAGCAGCGCTGAAACAGGAGCTGTTCGGCTGGCAGAGCAACCTCGGCGTGGCGATCATCGATCCCCGCGACCGCGACACCGGCCACACTTTGGCACGGCGTGCCCGTCGCACCCTGAGCTGGGATCTGGATCGACAGTTCGATCGCCTTGGCCTCGGCGCCAGTTGGCAGGCCGTCAGCAGCAGTTATGACGATCTGAACAATCAGCAACCATTGGGCGGTTATGCACTGCTCGGATTGCGCAGCAGCTGGGCGCTGAACCGAGAGATCAAACTGGATTTCAAGGTCGACAACCTGCTGGACAAGGGTTACAGCCGGGCGCTGTACAGCCATGACGGCAGTCAGTTTGGCTATCGCGAGGAAGGTCGGGCGTTCATGTTCGGCGTGACCTGGACGCCGCAGCTCTAACGATCTGGCGCGATCAGCTGGCAGAGCTTGGCGGTCGCCTCGATCATCTGCCCGCTCGGACGCTCAAGGCCTTTATCGGTGACCAGCAGCAATTGCCCGTGCTTGACCGCTGCCACTTGTGGCCAGGCGTTCCACGCCTCCAGTTGCGGCTGATCGCCGGCCAGTATCACTTCGGGATCACGCTGTAAAACCGCTTCGATGCTCACCTGTGGCGCTGGCAGGCTCAGGTCGGCGAACACATTGCGTGCGCCACACACTTCAAGCGCATCGCTGATGATTTGTCCGCCACCGACGGTGTACAGCGGCTTGTCCCAAACCTGATAGAACACCCGCAGCGGTACTTCGCGGCGGTAGCGCTGGCGCAGCTTATCGAGTTTTTGCCGCAACTCGCTGGCCCGCGCGATCCCACGCTCAGGACGACCGAGCTGTATCGCGATGCCCTCAATCTGCGCAGTCAGCTGTTCGAGACTGTGAGGCTCGGCAACGAACGTCGGGATGTTCAGGCGCTTGAGCTGATCACGTTGAGCCGGGCCGACACTGCCGGGCCACAACAGCAACAAGTCAGGCTTGAGGCTGAGCAACCGTTCCATGTCTAGCTGGCCGTAACGGCCCACCGAAGGCACGTCCTTGATCGCGGAAGGACGCTCACCGGCATCCAGCACCCCGACCAGCAGGTCGGCCGAACCCAGTTCAACCACGATTTCGGACAGAGATGGCGCGAGGCTGACCACCCGCAGGGCGGCCAGCGTTTCACCGCTGACGGCCAGCAGCAGAACCGCCAGCCAGAGACGACGCATCAAGCGAGTTGACGCGGGATACGGTAGAGGTAGAACAGCACCGCCGTGGACAGCGCCAGCAACATCAGCGGCACCGCTTCAAGGCCAACGAACACCGCCAGCGCACCAATCCATGCCGGCAGCGCCGCGACCACGTATGCACTGCGAAGGCAGGCCGCCAGGGCAATCCAGGCAGCGGGCTCTTCAGGAGTATCGAGGGCTTTTTGCGTGGCGATCAGCGCATGTTTGTAGCGCCCGAAAAACTTCAGGCTGACAAACATCGAGGCCACGCCAGCGATAAAGAAAGGCAGCGCCAGCACCGGCAGAATCGCCTCGCCCTGGCCGAACACAGCGTTGATCACGAACAGCGGCACCAGCGCCAGCGCCAGGTATTTCCACCAGGCGATCGACAGACGGCGCCGCACTTGCCCGCGGGTCACGCCCGGTCTACCTCGCCCTGATGCTCGTTGCCCATCATGTGGTCGAGCTTGCTGGCCTTGGTCGCCAGATAGAGTTTGTTGTGCGGGTTGTGGCCGGTGTGCAGCGGCACGCGCTCGGCAACAACGATACCCATATCGGTCAAGGCTTTGACCTTGCGCGGGTTGTTGGTCATCAGACGCAGGGATTTGACGCCCAGATGCTCCAGCATCGGCAGGCACATGGCGTAGTCACGCTGGTCGGCGGCAAAGCCCAGACGCTCGTTGGCTTCAACGGTGTCGGCGCCGCCGTCCTGCAATTCGTAGGCACGGATTTTGTTCAACAGACCGATGCCGCGTCCTTCCTGACGCAGGTACAGCAACACGCCACGACCTTCGCGAGCGATGGCTTTGAGGGCGCCCTCAAGTTGCGAACCGCAGTCGCAACGCTGGCTGAACAAGGCATCGCCGGTCAGGCATTCGGAGTGCAGACGGCCGAGTACCGGGGCACCGTCGGCAATCTCACCCAGGCTCAGCACGACGTGCTCGCGGCCGGTGGCTTCATCGAGAAAACCGTGCATGGTGAATTGCGCAAAAGGCGTTGGCAGCTTGGAAGCGGCGACAAAAACGACAGGCACCGGTGTGCTCCTGATCTGAAAAGTCTGAAGATTCGCTGGGCGGCATTGTAACAGCAGGTTCCCGCAGGCGCTTAGGCTGAATTATCGGCCATAACGATCAAAAAGTTTGATAACAGGCTCGCCCTTATCGCGTTCATTCGAAGGGATACGGCTGCTTCCAGCGCTCGAAGATCGGCTTCAACTCGCCGTTCTTTACCAGTTGCTCCATGCGCTGGTCGTAGATCGACATCAGTGCACGGGCTTGCGGGGTGTCGGCGAAACCGAGGTACAGCGGCAATTCCGCCAGATGTGAATAACGGTACTGCGACGGGTCGGCGGCGTTTCTCACCACCGCTTCTATTTCCGTCAGCGCATCGATGTAGTAATCCGCCCGCCCCTGTTTGAGCATCGACAGGATGCCGGTGCGACGCTCGATCTGGTTGAAGCGTTTGACGTTCGGCAGGTAGGTTTCGTAGCGATAGCCGCGCACCCAGGCCAGTCGGTATTTGCCCAGCGTCGCCTGGGTCGGCGAGGGATTGCTGGCCAGGCCGAGCGCGTAGATGTGGTCGGAATCGAAATTCCATTTCGGGTACAGCACCTGTTCGGCTTCACCGCGATAGGAACCGACCAGTGCGTCGGCTTCCTTCAACTGCACCAGCCCGACCGAGCGGGTGTAGGGCACGGTGCGAATATCCAGGGTCACGCCGGCCGGCTCGAAGACTTTGCGCAACACGTCCCAGCCCAGGCCATGACCATCGGCGGCGGTGTAGTCTTCCCAGTCTTCGCTGGCCAGGTGAATGACCGACGGCGGTGCGTCCTGTGCCTGGGCCATGGCGCCAAGCAAGGTCAAAACCACTATCGCCAACCAGCGTCGAGTCATCCCTGCGTCCCTCATCCACGCCTGGAAATCAGGCGAAAAGCCACACCAGTCCCTGCATCGCCAGCCAGGCGAATACGCCGGCCAGCACGTCGTCGAGCATGATGCCGACGCCGCCGTGAACATGCCGGTCGATCCAGCGGATCGGCCACGGCTTGAGAATGTCGAAGAAGCGGAACACCAGGAACCCGGCGAGCAACCAGTACCAGCCTTCCGGCACCAGCCACAGGGTGATCCACATCCCGACCATTTCGTCCCAGACGATGCCTTCGTGGTCGTGCACCCGCAGATCGTCGGCCACTTTGCCGCACAGCCAGAAGCCGAACAGCATGGTGATACCAAGCATTAGCCAGTAACCCCAGTCGGGCAGCATCTGCCACAACGGGATAAAGGGTAGCGCAACTAACGAGCCCCAAGTGCCCGGCGCCTTGGGCAAGGTGCCCGAGCCGAAGCCGAACGCGAGGAAATGCCAGGGATTGCGCCAGACCGACGGCGGAACGAATTCGGCCGGAACCTGTTTCGGGTGATCTGTCACGGTGACTCCTGAAAATGTTGATAACCCCGGATTTGCGGGGTGATGTCGTGCCCGTCGCGATCCAGCAGCACCACGCCCTGGCCTTGCGTTACGCGGCCGATCACATGGATCGGCCAGCCATCGGCGAGCAGCGCCGGCAACTCGTCGGACGGCAACGTGAAGGCCAGCACGTAATCATCGCCACCGCTCAACGCCGCACGCTCGGCGCCGCGCTGGCCGAGAAACGCCACCAAGGCGTCCGACAACGGAACACGCTCGCGCTCGACTTCGAGGCGAACCTTCGAAGCCAGTGCGATGTGACCGCAATCGGCGAGCAAGCCATCGGAGATGTCCAGCGCCGAGGTGGCCTTGCCACGCAGGGCCTGACCAAGGGCGAGTTGCGGTTGCGGCGACCAGTAATGATCGAGCAGCGGCTGGGCGATATGGGGTTCGGCGTCACGCTGACCCAGCACCAGCGACAAGGCACCGGCTGCGTTGCCCAGCTCACCGCCGACACACAGCAGATCGCCCGGTTGTGCGCCGCTGCGGGTGAGCGCTTTGCCGGCCGGGACGCGGCCGAACACGGTGACGGTCAGGCTCAACGGCCCGCGCGTCGTGTCGCCGCCAACCAGTGCCACGCCGCAGCCCTGCGCCATGCGGTTCAAACCGCGGGCATAGGCTTGCAGCCAATCGGCAGTCACCGTCGGCAGAGTCAGGGCAAGGGTAAAGGCGACGGGCGTGGCGCCCATGGCAGCGAGGTCGCTGACCGCCACGGCCAGCGAGCGCTGACCGAGCAGAAACGGATCGCAGGGATCGGCGAAATGCACGCCGGCCACCAGCGTATCGGTGGAAACCGCCAGTTGTTCCCCGGAAGGAACCGCCAGCAAGGCGCAGTCGTCGCCGATCCCCAGTGCAACGCCTTCGCCGCCCTGCGCACAAGGCGCGGCGGCGAAGAAATTGCGGATCAGCTCAAACTCGCCCATGGCCGAGAAAAAGTATTCAAGCGCGGATCAGCGCTTGAACGCCTTCACTTCAGCTTCACGCAGGCGCGGAGCCAGCTTGTCGAGCACGCCGTTGACGAACTTGTGGCCGTCGGTCGAACCGAACACCTTGGCCAGTTCGATACCTTCGTTGATCACAACGCGGTACGGCACGTCGACGCGCTTGAGCAGTTCCCAGGTGGACAGGCGCAGAACCGCCAGTTCAACCGGGTCCAGCTCTTCGATCGCCAGGTCCAGGCAAGGCGTGAGCGCGGTGTCGATTTCGGTCTTGAACTGCGGAACCCCGTGCAGGATTTCGCGGAAGTAAGCACCGTCGACATCGGTGAAATCGTTATCGACCCGGAACTGCGCTTCGATCTCGTTCAACGACTGCCGAGCCATGTGCCATTGATACAGGGCCTGGGTCGCGAGCTGACGGGCTTCGCGGCGCTTGGCGCTTTTCGATGGCTTGCCGGCATCCGCAGGTTTCGGATCGCGCGGGTTGAAACGATCGCTTTCGTCGCTAATCACTTGGCCTCCAACTGCGCCAGCAGGCTGACCATTTCCAGAGCGGACAGGGCAGCTTCAGCACCTTTGTTGCCGGCCTTGGTGCCGGAACGTTCGATGGCTTGCTCGATGGAATCAACGGTCAGGACGCCGAAAGCGACCGGTACGCCGAATTCCATGGACACCTGGGCCAGGCCCTTGGTGCACTCGCCCGCTACGTATTCGAAGTGCGGAGTACCGCCACGAATGACCGCGCCCAGGGCGATGATTGCTGCGAACTCGCCTTTCTGGGCGACTTTCTGCGCAACCAGCGGGATTTCGAAGGCGCCAGGTGCGCGGATGATGGTGATGTCGCTTTCGCTCACGCCGTGGCGAACCAGGGCATCAACTGCACCGCTGACCAGGCTTTCAACCACGAAGCTGTTGAAGCGGCCCACTACCAAAGCGTAGCGGCCTTTAGGGGCGATGAAGGTACCTTCGATGGTCTTCAGGGTCATTCGTCAGATCTCTTAAAGAGCCGGGACGCGTCTGTTTCGCGTCCCTCAGTGATTTATTTGCCGCGAATTCGGAGCCGGAAACAACCGGTCATTATTCGGAGGGCACGTATTCTACAACTTCCAGATCGAAACCGGATATTGCATTGAACTTCATCGGCGCCGACATCAGTCGCATTTTGCGCACGCCGAGGTCACGCAGGATCTGCGAACCGGCACCAACGATGCTGTAGGTGGTCGGTTTTTTCACCGCCGCCTGATCGCCGGTTTCGCGGATGTGCGCCAGCAACACGTCGCCATCCAGTGGGTGACCGAGCAACAGCACCACACCGCTGCCGGCCTCGGCAACCGCAGCCATGGCGGCGCGCAGGCTCCAGCGGCCCGGTTGTTTGACCATTAGCAGGTCACGCAGCGGGTCCATGTTGTGCACGCGAACCAGGGTCGGTTCTTCGGCGCAAACGGTGCCCAGGGTCAGTGCCATGTGCACGTCGCCTTCCACGGAATCACGATAGGTCACCAGGTTGAATTGGCCCAGTTCGCTGTCCAGCGGCTGCTCGGCAATCCGCTGAACGGTACGTTCGTGGATCATCCGGTAGTGAATCAGGTCGGCGATGGTGCCGATCTTGATGTCGTGTTCAGCCGCGAAGGCTTCCAGTTCGGCGCGACGGGACATGGTGCCGTCGTCGTTCATCACTTCGCAGATCACGCCGCTCGGCTCGAAACCGGCCATGCGCGCCAGGTCGCAGGCGGCTTCGGTGTGACCGGCGCGGGCCAGGGTGCCACCGGCCTGAGCCATCAGCGGGAAAATGTGGCCCGGGCTGACGATGTCTTCGGCTTTCGCGTCTTTCGCAGCGGCCGCTTGCACGGTGCGCGCACGGTCAGCGGCGGAAATGCCGGTGGTCACGCCTTCGGCGGCTTCGATCGAGACGGTGAACTTGGTGCCGAAACCGGAACCGTTGCGCGGAGCCATCAGCGGCAGCTTCAGGGTTTCGCAGCGCTCGCGGCTCATCGGCATGCAGATCAGGCCACGGGCGTGCTTGGCCATGAAGTTGATGTGCTCGGCCTTGCAGCATTCGGCGGCCATGATCAGGTCGCCTTCGTTTTCGCGGTCTTCGTCATCCATGAGGATGACCATCTTGCCTTGGCGGATGTCTTCAACCAGTTCTTCGATGCTATTGAGCGCCACAAGGCACCCCCTTCAGTCAGGATTTGAGGTAGCCGTTGGCGGCCAGAAAGCTTTCAGTGATGCCACCGCCAGGCTTTTGTGAAGAGTCAGGCTCAGCGGCCCTGTCGCCCAGAAGCAGACGCTCCAGATAACGCGCCAGCAAGTCGACTTCCAGGTTCACCCGGCGACCTGGCTTGTAGGACGCCATGATGGTTTCGCTCAGGGTGTGCGGGATGATCGTCAGCAGGAATTCGGCGCCATCGACCGCGTTCACGGTCAGGCTGGTGCCATCGACGGTGATCGAGCCTTTGTGGGCGATGTACTTGGCCAGCTCCTTCGGCGCGCGGATGCGAAATTCCACGGCGCGGGCATTGTCACTGCGCGAGACCACTTCGCCGACACCGTCGACGTGACCGCTGACCAGATGGCCGCCGAGACGGGTGGTCGGGGTCAGGGCTTTTTCCAGGTTGACCGGGCTGCCGCTTTTCAGGTCATTCATGGCGGTGCAGTCGAGGGTTTCGCGACTGACGTCGGCGGCGAAGCCGTTGCCCGGCAGTTCAACCGCGGTCAGGCACACGCCGTTGACCGCGATGCTGTCGCCGAGTTTGACGTCGCTCAGGTCGAGCTTGCCGGTTTCGACATGCACCCGCACATCACCGCCCTTTGGGGTCAGTGCGCGGATACTGCCGATGGATTCGATGATGCCGGTAAACATGGGGTTCTCCTTGAGAACGAAGCCAGCGCTAACGCGATGGCCGGGAATTATACGCTCGCCGATGAGACAGGGATTGCAGTGACTCGCCAGTCATCGCCAACCGCGCGAATTTCAGTGATTTTCAGCTCCGGCGCATCCTTCATATAGGCCAGCGGCCAGTCCAGAAGCGGACGCGCCGTGGAGCCGAGGAACTTGCCGGCAATGAAGATCACGAACTCGTCGACCAGACCGAGCTGGGCAAACGCGCCGGCCAGTCGCGGACCGGCCTCGACCAGCACTTCGTTGACGCCACGGTTGGCCAGTTCGATCAGCAATTGATGCAGATCGACCTGACCGTCATCGCCCGGCACGATCAGGCATTCCGGACCGTGGGCGTACTGTTCTTCGATGGCCACGCAGGTGGCGACCAGCGCCGGACCGGCCTTGAAGAACGGCGCATCCAGCGGCACCCGCAGACGCCCGTCGATCAGCACCCGCAGCGGCGGACGGCTCAGGGCCAGCGCGGTTTGTTCGGCATCCAGTCCCAGCTCATCGCCGCGAACGGTCAGGCGTGCGCCATCGGCCAGCACCGTGTCGGCGCCGGTCAGCACCACGCTGGCCTGGGCGCGCAGACGCTGCACCGCCGAACGCGCGGCCGGGCCGGTGATCCATTGGCTCTCGCCGCTTTCCATCGCCGTGCGACCGTCGAGGCTCATGGCCAACTTGACCCGCACGAACGGCAAGCCGTGCTCCATGCGCTTCAGAAAACCTTGATTGAGCTTGCGGGCTTCGACCTCCAGCACACCGCTTTCGGTGGCGATGCCGGCATCGGCCAGACGCTGCAGACCGCGTCCGGCGACTTGTGGATTCGGATCACGCATCGCCGCGACCACCCGACCGACACCGGCATTCACCAGCGTATCGGCACACGGCGGTGTGCGGCCGTGGTGGCTGCAAGGTTCGAGAGTCACGTAAGCCGTGGCGCCCCGGGCCAGTTCACCGGCGGCGCGCAGGGCGTGGACTTCGGCATGGGGTTCGCCGGCACGTTCATGCCAGCCTTCGCCGACAATCTGCCCGTCACGCACGATCACGCAGCCAACCCGTGGATTGGGATGCGTCGTGTAATGCCCCTTGCGCGCCAGCTCCAGGGCCCGGGCCATGAAGTGGGCGTCGAGGATGGCCTGCTCGACGGCGGTGGTCATTCTTTCACCGGTTCGCGGGCGAGGCGGTCGATCTCTTCGCGAAATTCGTTGAGGTCCTGGAAGCGGCGGTACACGGAAGCGAAACGGATGTAGGCCACTTCATCGAGCTTCTGCAGCTCGGCCATCACCAGTTCGCCGACCACGAGGGACTTGACCTCGCGCTCGCCGGTGGCGCGCAGCTTGTGTTTGATATGGACCAGAGAGGATTCGAGGCGCTCGACGCTCACCGGACGTTTCTCCAGGGCGCGCTGCATGCCGGCGCGGAGTTTTTCTTCGTCGAACGGTTGGCGGCTGCCGTCGGTTTTGATCAGGCGCGGCAACACCAGTTCGGCCGTCTCGAACGTCGTGAAACGTTCGCCGCAGGCCAGGCATTCACGCCGGCGGCGCACCTGTTCGCCCTCGGCGACCAGACGCGAGTCGATGACCTTGGTGTCGTTGGCACCGCAGAAGGGACAGTGCATGGTGGCTGGCAACAAAAAAAGGGAGGGCCATGGTAGCGCATCCCGGTGGCAAGACAAGCCATAGGCTTTGCGGTATACAGACTGCCATGATCGTTTGATCCATGGATTTCATTTTGCTGGAGCCGCCAATGTCCCTACGACCGCTCGTTTTGCTCAGTGTTTTCAGCCTGCTGGTTGCCTGTGGCAGCGATGCGCCCAAGCCTCAGCCGCCCACGCCGGGCCCGGCGCCGCAACAGGCGCAGAAAAAAGCCCGGGAAGCCGCCGACCTCGGCCCGCTGCCCGCGTATCAACGGGAACTGAGCGGCACCCTGCAAGGCGTGCCGGCCGGCGCCGAAGTCGAACTGGCGCTGCTGGTGATCGACGCAAAGGATCGCCCGCAACAATTGCTCGCCAGCTCCAGCCTGATCGGCAACAACCAGATTCTGCCGTTCCATCTGCGCTTCAACCCCGACGCGTTCCCGGTGGGCGCGCGGGTTGAACTGCGCGGCCGCGCCAGCCAGTCCGGCCAGTTGATCCTGCACCTGCCGTCGCAGACCATCACTCAGCCGACCACCCAGGCGCTGGGCCAGCTGCAATTTGTCAAAGCACCATGAATGCACCGCTAGACCTGCAACAGTCGCTGGGCGAATTGCTCGGCGACGCCCGACTGAAGGCCTGTGCGTTGCCGGACACCGATTTGCAGCTGTGGCTGATCGACGGCGACAACATGGCCCGCGAATTCAGCCAGGAAGAAACCCAACGCATCCTGCATGAGCCGCCTTACTGGAGTTTCTGCTGGGCCAGCGGTCTGGCGGTGGCGCGCTATCTGGCGGAGTTTCCCGAGTGGGTTCGAGGCAAGCGGGTGCTGGATTTCGGCGCCGGTTCCGGAATCGCCGGCATTGCAGCGGTGAAGGCCGGCGCGCTGGAAGTAGTGGCCTGCGACCTCGACCCGCTGGCGATTGCCGCCTGTCGGGCGAATGCCGAACTCAATGATGTGCAGATGAGCTATTCCACGGATTTCTTCGCCGAGGCGGATCGCTTCGATCTGATCCTGGTGGCCGACGTTCTTTACGACCGGGAAAACCTGCCGCTGCTCGACGCCTTCCTGAGCCGTGGCCGCGAAGCGCTGGTGGCGGATTCGCGGGTTCGGGATTTCCGTCATCCGTTGTACCGGCGCATCGAAATGCTCGAAGCCATGACTCTGCCGGATCTGGCCGAGCCCGAAGAGTTTCGCCATGTCAGCCTCTACCATGCGGCCCGCGCCTGACCGTATAGTTGCCCCATTCACGCTTTTACGAGATACCCCATGAGTCAGCAAACGCCGTACATCTTCGACGCCACGACGGCCGACTTCGACCAGTCGGTGATCGAGGCTTCCTTTCAAAAACCGGTGCTGGTGGATTTCTGGGCCGAATGGTGTGCACCGTGCAAAGCGCTGATGCCGATGTTGCAAGGGATCGCCGAGAGCTATCAGGGCGAGTTGCTGCTGGCCAAGGTCAATTGCGATATCGAGCAGGACATCGTCGCCCGTTTCGGCATCCGTAGCCTGCCGACCGTGGTGCTGTTCAAGGACGGTCAACCGGTGGACGGCTTTGCCGGTGCGCAACCGGAATCCGCCGTGCGCGCCCTGCTCGAACCGCATGTGCAGATGCCGGCGCCGTCCGCCGCCGATCCGCTCGAACAGGCTCAGGCACTGTTCGATGAAGGCCGTTACGCCGACGCGGAAGCGGCACTGGTTACGCTGCTGGGCGAAGACAACACCAACGCCAAGGCGCTGATCCTCTACGCTCGCTGCCTGACCGAACGCGGTGAGCTGGGCGAAGCGCAAACCGTGCTCGACGCGGTCAAGAGCGACGAGCACAAAGCCGCACTGGCCGGTGCCAAGGCGCAGATCAAGTTCCTTGGCCTGGCCCGCGACCTGCCGGATGCCGCCGACCTGAAGAGCCGTCTGGCGCAAAACCCGCAGGACGATGAAGCGGTGTATCAACTGGCGATCCAGCAACTGGCCCGTCAGCAATACGAAGCGGCGCTGGACGCCCTGCTCAAGCTGTTCATCCGCAACCGCAGCTACGGCGAAGGCCTGCCGCACAAGACCTTGCTGCAAGTGTTCGAACTGCTGGGCAACGATCACCCGCTGGTGACCGCTTACCGGCGCAAGGTGTTTGCGGCGCTGTACTAAGCGCTACTCGATCCAACTGTAGAGCGGCGTATCCCCGCCGCTCAGCACTTTCACATCGGAAGAATGACGCAGGCGCACCAGCAAGCGCTTGCCCGCCACCGCGCTGCCGGTCAGCCCTTCGAGCTGATCCAGCAATTCCGGGCCGCTGAGTTGCCCGGCCTTGCGCAACAAATCCCTGGCGACCTGCCACAACGCGTCATCCTGATTCACCGGTTTCGCCACAGGCGCCGCCGCTGCTGTCTGCGGCTGGGCCGTCTGCACCTGCACGCCAAACTGCGCACCGAGCCGCGCCCAGTCGCTTTCATCCAGTTCCAGGGTCAAATCCACCGGCAACTCGCCGACGGTTCCGCGTATCCGCAACATAAGCTTCGCTCCCGCACATTTCTGACCTGCATGCTCCCATGGGACTTGTGTAACGCCAAGCGGGCGGGCAAACTCTGCGCACTTTCGTTATAAGATTACATAACAAACTCTTCACTTTACTTCCCGGAGACCGCCATGCGTCGTCTGCTGCTCGCTTTGCCGTTTGCCCTGTTGCCGCTGGCCATCGCCCATGCCGCCGATGAGCATGATCACGACCATGAGCACGGCAGCCTCGGTGCCCACGAACATGGCGTCGGTCGCCTGAACGCCGCCCTCGACGGGCAGACTCTGGAACTGGAGCTGGAAAGCCCGGCGATGAACCTCGTCGGTTTCGAACACGTCGCCACCAGCGATGCCGACAAGGCCAAGGTCGCTGTCGCTCGTGCTCAGCTGGAAAAACCGCTGGCGCTGTTCAGCCTGCCGGCCGCCGCCGGTTGCAAGGTCACCAGCCAGGAACTGGAAAGCCCGCTGTTCGGCGACAAACCGGATGCCGACGACCACGACGAAGAGGAAGCCGGCAAGGACGGTCACGAGCATCATCACGACCACAGCGAAATCCACGCCCACTACCAATTCAGCTGCGCGGCGCCGGGTGCGTTGAAAACCCTGGATCTGGCGAACCTGTTCAATACCTTCCCGGCCACTCAGAAAATTCAGGTACAACTGATCAGCCCGAGCGGCCAGCAAGGCACGGAAGTGACGGCCAAGGCCGCCGCCCTGAAGTTCTGACACGAAACGGCGCCATGACCCAAGCACTCATCGAACTGTCCGACCTGGGCTTCAACTGGCCCGGTCACCCGCCGCTGCTGGACATCCCGGCGTTTCGTCTGGAAGCCGGCGAAACCCTGTTCCTCAAGGGACCCAGCGGCAGCGGCAAGACCACCCTGCTCGGCCTGCTCGGCGGGGTGCAGAAACCCGGCCGCGGCAGCATTCGCCTGCTCGGCCAGGAGCTGACCGAACTGGGTGCCGGCGCCCGTGATCGCTTTCGCGTCGATCACACCGGCTACATTTTCCAGCAGTTCAACCTGCTGCCGTTTCTCTCGGTGCGCGAGAACGTCGAGCTGCCGTGCCACTTCTCGAAGCTGCGTGCCGAACGTGCGAAGCAACGTCACGGCAGCGTCGATCAGGCTGCTGCCACCCTGCTCGCCCACTTGGGCTTGAAGGACGAAAGCATCCTGAGTCGCCGCGCCGATTCGCTGTCGATCGGTCAGCAACAGCGGGTCGCTGCGGCCCGTGCGTTGATCGGTCAACCGGAACTGGTGATCGCCGACGAACCGACCTCGGCGCTGGATTACGACGCCCGGGAAAACTTCATTCGCCTGCTGTTCGCCGAGTGCCGCGAAGCCGGCTCGAGCCTGTTGTTCGTCAGCCACGACCAGAGCCTGGCGCCGCTGTTCGACCGTCACCTGTCCCTGGCCGAACTCAATCGCGCCGCCACGTCTGCCGAGGTTTGAGATGTATCTGTTCCGTCTGGCCATGGCCAGCCTCGCCAACCGGCGTTTCACCGCCCTGCTCACCGCTTTCGCCATCGCGCTTTCCGTCTGCCTGCTGCTGGCGGTGGAGCGGGTGCGCACCGAAGCCAAGGCCAGTTTCGCCAGCACCATCAGCGGCACCGACCTGATCGTCGGCGCCCGTTCCGGTTCGGTGAACCTGTTGCTGTACTCGGTATTCCGCATCGGCAACGCCACCAACAACATTCGCTGGGACAGCTTCGAACACTTCGCCAGCAACCCGAAGGTGAAGTGGGCGATCCCGATGTCCCTCGGCGATTCCCATCGCGGCTACCGGGTGATGGGCACCACCGAAGCCTATTTCGAGCATTACCAGTACGGTCGCCAGCAGCACCTGGAACTGGCCGACGGCCGCGCCTTCGCCACCGATCCGTTCGAAGTGGTGCTCGGTGCCGAAGTGGCCGAGGCACTGCATTACAAGCTCGGCGACAAACTGGTGCTGGCCCACGGTGTGGCGGCGATCAGTCTGGTCAAGCACGATGACAAGCCGTTCACCGTGGTCGGCATTCTCAAGCGCACCGGCACCCCGGTGGATCGCACGTTGCACATCAGCCTCGGCGGCATGGAGGCGATCCACATCGACTGGCACAACGGTGTGCCGGCCCGTGGCAACGGCCGGATCAGCGCCGATCAGGCGCGCAACATGGACCTGACGCCGCAAGCGATCACCGCGTTCATGCTCGGCCTCAACAGCAAGATTTCCACCTTCGCCCTGCAACGGGAGATCAACGAATTCCGTGGCGAGCCGATGCTGGCGATCCTGCCGGGTGTGGCCTTGCAGGAGTTGTGGAGCCTGATGAGCACCGCCGAAAAAGCGCTGTTCGTGGTCTCGCTGTTCGTGGTGCTGACCGGGTTGATCGGCATGCTCACGGCGATTCTCACCAGCCTCAACGAACGCCGCCGCGAGATGGCGATCCTGCGTTCGGTGGGCGCGCGGCCGTGGCATATCGCGAGCCTGCTGGTGCTGGAAGCCTTTGCGCTGGCATTGACCGGGGTGATCGCCGGGCTGGCGTTGCTGTACCTCGGCATCGCTGCGGCACAAGGTTATGTGCAGGCCAATTACGGGCTGTATCTGCCGCTGGCCTGGCCAAGCGAGTATGAATGGACGCTGCTCGGTGGCATTCTGGCTGCCGCGCTGCTGATGGGCAGCGTGCCGGCCTGGCGCGCGTATCGCCAATCCCTGGCCGATGGCCTGTCGATCCGTTTATGAGGATGTTCACCATGCCCCGCGCCGTGCTTGCGCTGCTGTTGCTGGTCGCCCTGCCCGTGTGGGCGGCGGCGCCGAAAGACCTGACCTGGTCGGAGATGATCCCGCCGGACGCGGCGCCGGAAGTGCCGAACATGACGCCGCTGCACGACCTCTCGAAGATGAGCGATGCACTGTCTGCCGAGTCCGCGCCAGCGGCCAAGCAGGACATGCCCAACGCCCCCGTGGTGCAAAGCCTCGATGGCCAGAATATCCGCCTGCCGGGCTACATCGTGCCGCTGGAAGTCAGCGAGGAAGGTCGCACCACGGACTTCCTGCTGGTGCCGTACTTCGGCGCCTGCATCCACGTGCCGCCGCCACCGTCGAACCAGATCGTGCACGTAAAAAGCGAACTCGGCGTGAAGCTCGACGAGCTGTATCAGCCGTACTGGGTCGAGGGGCCGTTGCAGGTCAAGCAGTCCACCAGCGAACTGGCCGATGCCGGGTATCAGATGGAAGCGGACAAGATTTATGTGTACGAGCTGCCGGAGTAAGTCCGGCAGTCAGTTATAGCCCTCTCCACTGGCTTTGCGAGCAAAGGTTCCACAAAAAAACCGCCCATCACTGTTTCATTGAGCTGAGTCAAAAGACCGTATCAGACGGATTCGTACCATAGGACATCAAACATTTTTAACGTCCTTTGGGAGCTTCCATGAACAAGTCCTTGCTCAGCGCCTCGCTGTTTGCCCTCGCGCTCGCAGCCCCGCTCGCCCACGCCCACGAAGCCGGCGACATCATCGTTCGTGCCGGTGCGATCACCGTCAACCCGAAGGCCGACAGCTCCAGCGTCAAGGTCGATCAGGGTCCGTTGAGCGGCACCAACCTGGGCGGCAAGGCGACCATGAGCAGCGACACCCAACTGGGTCTGAACTTCGCCTACATGCTGACCAACAACATCGGTATCGAGCTGTTGGCCGCGTCCCCGTTCGAACATGACGTGAAGCTCAAGGGCACTGCCCTGCCAGCCGCCAACGGCAAGCTCGGCACCCTGAAACACCTGCCGCCGACCCTGAGCGTCGTCTACTACCCGCTGGACGCGAAGTCGCCGTTCCAGCCGTACATCGGCGGCGGCATCAACTACACCTGGATCTACGACGAGCACGTCGGCAGCGAAGCCCAGTCCAACGGTTTCAGCAACTTCAAGGCGAAAAACTCCTGGGGCCTGGCCTGGCAGGTCGGCGCTGACTACATGCTGACCGACAACATCATGCTCAACGCCCAGGTGCGCTACATCGACATCGATACCCGCGCCACCGTCGAAAACAACGCCGTGGCCCCGGGCACCCGTGCACGGGTGAATGTGGACGTTGATCCCTTCATCTACATGGTTGGTCTAGGCTACAAGTTCTAAAGAACGTTCACGTGGTGGTGAATGAGGCTTGGTGGCGGGCAGCTCAGAACTGGCGGCGATGTTACGCCATCGACCGGGGAGCAAGCTCCCTCGCTACAGGAAACCGGTTTGAAAGCCGAATTCCGGCCGTGAAAAAGGCGCCTGTCAAAAGGCGCCTTTTTCATGTCCGCAAGAAGCTCAGCGGCCGAGCAGACGGGCCAGGCCGACGTTCATCGGCGTTGGCGTCGGGCACTTGAATCGCTCAAGCAACCGGCGGTTGTTCGCCCGCGAATGACGGATGTCACCGGAGCGCGCCGGGCCGTAGCTGACGGGCGGCAACTCGCCGACCACCGCTTCGAGCGCGGCCAGCATCTGCTTGAGATTGGTCGCCTGATTCCAGCCGACGTTCACCGCACCGACGTCCACTCGCGGCTTTTCGATCGCCTGCACCAGGACGTCGACCAGATCTTCGACGTACATGAAATCCCGGGTCTGCTCGCCATCGCCGAACACAGTGATCGGCAGGCCTTTCTGCGCGCGTTCGCTGAAAATGCTGATCACCCCGGAGTACGGCGAGGACGGATCCTGACGCGGGCCGAAGATGTTGAAGAAGCGGAAGATCGCCGGTTCCAGACCGTGCTGGCGACGGTAGAAATCGAAGTACTGCTCGCCGGCCAGTTTGTCCGACGCGTAAGGCGTCAACGGCGCCTTGGGCGTGTCTTCGTCAATCGACTCGCCTTCGCCATTGTTGCCGTAGACCGCCGCACTGGATGCGTACAGCACACGTTTCACGCCAGCCTCGCGCATGGCTTCGCAGACGTTCAGCGTGCCGATGAAATTGCTCTGGTGGGTTTTCACCGGATCATCCACCGACGCCTGCACCGACGCTACGGCGGCCAGATGGGCGACCGCGCTGCAACCCTGAATTGCCTGTGCGACCAAATCGGCGTCGGCCACATCGCCAACGATCAGTTCGACCCTGGGATTATCCAGCGGCAGATTGCTGCGCTTGCCGGTCGACAGATCATCGAGGATCCGCACCGAATGGCCGTTGGCGAGCAACGCGTCAGTCAGGTGCGAGCCGATGAAACCGGCGCCGCCGGTGATGAGAACAGGGCCTTCAGCCATGACGATAAAACCTATCCAGTAAGCCCGGGAGCGCGGCACGCCAGGCGCGCGGCTTGATCCCGAAGGTGTGCAGAATTTTCTTGCAGGCGAGTACCGCGTGTTGCGGTTCTTCAGCGGCATCCGGCCGCGCGGCGTGGGCCTGGGCGATCGGCGCTTCGATGGCCAGCGGGTGCAGACTGCGCGCCTCGGAGAGAATCGCCTGGCCCAGCGCCAGCGGCGTGGTCGCCTCGTGGCCGGCGTAGTGGTAAGTGCCCCACAGCGGCGCGGCGCAATCGAGTTGCTTGAGCACCGAAATGATCACCCGCGCCGCATCGTCGACCGGTGTCGGATTGCCACGGCGGTCATCGGCCAGCAGCAGTTCTTCCGGCTGTTCGGCACGGGCCAGGAAGCGCCCGAGGATCCCCTCCGGGCTGTCGTCGAGCAGCCAGCCGAAACGCAGCAGCACGTGTTGCGGACAGGTGGCGCGTACGCTCTGCTCGATCCGCCACAGGGCCTGACCGCGCAGGCCCAATGGCACTGGCTCGTCCTTTTCGCTGTAGGCAGTGGCACGAGAACCGTCGAACACCCGATAACTGGACGGCTGCACCAGCACGATGTTGTGGTGCTGGCACAGTTCGGCCAGACGCTCGATCGCGCGTTCCTGTCCGGCCAGACGGCTTTCGCTGACGGCCTCGGCCTGGAACCAGTCGAAATAGTAGGCAAGGTTGATCAATGCATCGGGACGGGTGTCGTCGAGCAATTGGGTCAGGCTCGCGGCATCCCAGCCGTCTTCGGGCGGGCGGGGGGCGAGGAAACCGATGTCTTCCTCCGCACCGAGGCGAATCAGCGCCTGCCCAAGGGCATTTCCGCCGCCCAGTAACATAAGGCGCATTCGCATAGAGTCAGCAGGCCCAGTCTGATTGGAACGATGGCTTTGGCGACGATGCTCGTGGCAGCGTCGTCGATAATTGCCGGAATCGTTGCATTTTGCGGGTTTAGTGCGCAACCGTCACCCGTAAAGTGTAGATCCCGAGCGGTACTTGCAACTTCGCCCGCCCACCCGCATAACTGAAGGCATGAATCTGCCCCTCCCCAAGGACGCGGCCCTGGCAGGCTTCCACCCCGCCGTCAGCGCCTGGTTCAGCAGCACCTTCCCGACGGTAACGGCCGCCCAGGCCCGCGCATGGCCGTTGATCCGCCAACGCCGCTCGACGCTGATCGCCGCGCCCACCGGCTCCGGCAAGACCCTCACCGCGTTCCTCGCGGTGCTCGACGAACTGGTCCACCGTGGCCTGGAAACCCCGGACGGTCTGCCGGACGAAACCCTGGTGGTCTACGTTTCGCCGCTCAAGGCGCTGTCCAACGACATCCGCATCAATCTGCAGAACCCGCTGGCCGGGATTACCGACCATCTGCGCCAAATGGATCTGCCGGCGCTGGAAATCACCACCGCCGTGCGCACCGGCGACACCCCGCAGAAAGACCGCGCCGCCATGCGCAAGAGCGCGCCGCACATTCTGGTGACCACCCCGGAATCGCTCTACGTGCTGCTCGGCTCCGAGTCCGGCCGAAAAATGCTCGGCACCACGCGCACGGTAATCGTCGATGAAATCCACGCCATCGCCGCCGGCAAACGCGGCAGTCACCTGGCCTTGAGCCTCGAACGCTTGCAGGCGCTGTGTCCTGAACCGCTGACCCGCATCGGCTTGTCGGCCACGCAGAAACCTATCGATGCGGTCGCGCGGTTTCTGGTCGGCCATGGGCGCCCCTGCGAAATCATCGACATCGGCCACGCGCGCCCACGGGATCTGGGCATCGAAGTGCCGCCGGTGCCGTTGTCGGCGGTGATGGCCAATGACGTCTGGGAACTGGTCTATGACCGCCTCGCCGCATTGGCCCGGGAACACCGCACCACGCTGATTTTCGTCAACACCCGACGTCTGGCCGAACGCCTGAGCCGGCACCTGAGCGAACGCCTCGGCAAACACGCGGTGGCGGCGCACCACGGCAGTCTGGCCAAAGAGTTTCGCCTCGACGCCGAGCAGCGACTCAAGCGTGGCGAGCTGCAAGTGCTGATCGCCACCGCGTCGCTGGAACTGGGGATCGACATCGGCGAAGTCGACCTCGTGTGTCAGATCGCCTCGCCGCGTTCGATCGCCGGCTTTCTGCAACGGGTCGGTCGTTCCGGGCACCAGGTCGGCGGCACACCCAAGGGGCGCCTGTTCGCCACCACTCGCGACGACCTGATCGAATGCGCCGCCCTGCTCGACTGCGTGCGCCGGGGTGAACTCGATACGCTGCACATCCCCGAAGCACCGCTGGATGTGCTGGCGCAGCAGATCATCGCCGAGGTCAGTTGCCAGGAATGGGCCGAGGACGATTTGCTCGCGCTGTTCCGTCGGGCCGAGCCCTACGCCCGCCTCGACGAAACACATTATCAGGCGCTGCTGAGCATGCTCGCCGAGGGCTACAACGGCCGCCAGGGCATCCGCAGCGCCTACCTGCACCGCGACGCCGTCAGCCGAACCCTGCGCGGACGACGCGGCGCACGGCTGGCCGCCGTCACCAGCGGCGGCACCATCCCCGACAACGCTGACTACAGCGTTTTGCTCGAACCTCAGGGCCTGAACATCGGCAGCGTCAACGAAGACTTCGCCGTGGAAAGCATTGCCGGCGACGTGTTCCAGCTCGGCAACGCCTCCTATCGCATCCTGCGGGTGGAAACCGGCAAGGTGCGGGTCGAGGATGCCCAGGGTCAGCCACCGACCATTCCGTTCTGGCTCGGCGAGGCGCCGGGGCGCAGCGACGAATTGTCGGCGGCCGTGGCGCGCCTGCACGCGCAGCTCGATCAACTGCTCAGCGCCAGCCCCGGCAACCTGCAACCGGCCCTCGACTGGCTGACCGACACCCTCGGCCTGAACCTGGCCAGCGCCGAGCAACTGGTGGATTACCTGGCCCGCGCCCGCCTCGCCCTCGGCGCCTTGCCGTCCCGGGACACGCTGCTGATGGAGCGGTTTTTCGACGAGTCCGGCGGCACCCAGCTGATCATTCATTCGCCGTTCGGCAGTCGAATCAACCGCGCCTGGGGCCTGGCCCTGCGCAAGCGTTTCTGCCGCACCTTCAACTTTGAATTGCAGGCCGCCGCCAGCGAAGACGCGATCGTGCTGTCGCTGTCCACCAGTCACAGTTTCGAACTTGACGAGGTCTGGCGTTACCTGCACAGCAACAGCGCCGAGCACATCCTGATTCAAGCGGTGCTGGATGCGCCGCTGTTCGGCGTGCGCTGGCGCTGGAATGCCGGGGTGGCGCTGGCCCTGCCGCGTTACACGGGCGGGCGCAAGGTCGCGCCACAATTGCAGCGGATGAAAAGCGAAGACCTGATCGCCAGCGTGTTTCCCGATCAGATCGCCTGCCTGGAAAACCTCGCCGGCGAACGGGAAATTCCCGAGCATCCGCTGGTGGAGCAGACCCTCGACGACTGCCTGCACGAGGCGATGGACAGCGAAGGCTGGCTCGAACTCCTGCGGCGCATGGAGCGCGGCGAAGTGCGCCTGATCGCCCGTGACCTTCCGGCGCCCTCGCCGCTGGCGGCGGAAATCCTCAGTGCCCGGCCCTACACCTTTCTCGACGATGCACCGCTGGAAGAGCGTCGAACCCAGGCCGTGCTCAACCGCCGCTGGAGCGATCCGCAATCCACCGATGACCTCGGCGCGCTGGACGCTGACGCGATCAACGCCGTGCGCGAAGAAGCGTGGCCGACGCCGAATAGTGCCGATGAAATGCACGAAGCGCTGATGAGCCTGGCCTGCATCAGCGACCGCGAAGTCGCGGCCAATCCGCAATGGCGCGAGTGGCTGAATGCTTTGGCCGAAACCGGGCGAGCCTGCCGATTGCAGATCGATCCCGAGCACTCACTGTGGCTGGCGAGAGAACGCCTGACCTGTCTGCAAGCGCTTTATCCACAGGCGCATTCTGAACTGGCCGCGTTGCCCGGTTTCGACGAAGCATGGACCGCCGATGAGGCACTGATCGAAGTGATCCGCGCGCGGCTCGGCGCATTCGGTCCGCAACCGCTGGTGGCGATTGCCGAGCCGCTGGCCCTGATGCCGGCCGCTGTTCATCAAGCCCTCGCTCATCTGGAGCGTGAAGGTTATGTACTGCGCGGCCAGTTCACGCCGGGATCGACCGTTGAAGAATGGTGCGAACGCCATCTGCTGGCGCGCATTCACCGCTACACGGTCAAGCGTCTGCGCCGGGAAATCGAGCCGGTGGCGTTGCAGGATTTCATGCGGTTTCTGTTCGACTGGCAGCACTTGTCCCCGTCAACCCGTGGTCAGGGCAGCGGTGTGTTGCCGACGATTGTCGGTCAGTTCGAAGGCTACCCGGCTGCCGCTTCGGCGTGGGACAGCGACCTCCTTCCCGCGCGGCTCAAGGACTATTCACCGAGCTGGCTGGACGATCTGTGCCGCAGCGGAAAGCTGGTGTGGACGCGCCTCAGCGCCCGGCAAAACATCAGCGGCACGGCGTTGCGCAGCACACCGATCGTGTTGCTGCCGCGCAGTCAGGTCGGCTTGTGGAGTGCGCTGGCCGAGCAGACGCCGGTGAGCGAACTCTCGCCCAAGACCCGCAAGGTTTTCGACGCGCTGAGCCAGCACGGCGCGCTGTTTTTCGATGAGCTGATTCATGAAGCGCACCTGCTGCGCACCGAGCTGGAAATCGCCTTGCAGGAACTGGTCGGCGCCGGGCTGGTGAATGCCGACAGCTTTGCCGGATTGCGGGCGCTGATCACCCCGGCGAGCAAGCGCCAGCAGCGCAGCAGTCGACGCGGACGCGGGGCGTTTGTCGGTGGCATGGACGATGCCGGGCGCTGGGCGTTATTGCGTCGCGGGCCGGTTGTGGAAAACCGTCAAACAGCGTCGCCCGAAACCCTCGAACACATCGCCATGACCTTGTTGCGTCGCTATGGCGTGGTGTTCTGGCGCCTGCTGGAACGTGAGGCCGACTGGCTGCCGAGCTGGCGCGAACTGCTGCGCACGTTCCATCGACTGGAGGCGCGCGGCGAGATTCGTGGCGGGCGGTTTGTCAGCGGTCTGGCGGGCGAGCAATTCGCCCTGCCCGAGGCGATTCCGCTGTTGCGCGAAGTCCGCCGTCGGCCCCATGACGGCAGCCTGATCGCGGTGTGCGGTGTCGACCCGCTGAACCTCGCCGGCACCTTGCTGCCGGGGGCGAAAGTGCCGGCGCTGGCGAGCAATCGGCTGGTGTATCGCGATGGGTTGCCGGTCGCTGCCGAGGTCGCGGGCAAGCCGCAATTCTGGGTGGAGCTGGACTCCGCCGCCATGAGCGAAATCCGCAACAGGCTGACCCGTCACTGAGTGCGCGCCTGCTCCGGCAACACCACCGACGAATGCGCCGGCGCCACCTCTTCTTCCTGTCGCTTGGGCAGCAAAACCTGCTGTGGATAAGTCTGCGCGAAATGCACCCACGGGCTGTTATCCACAAGCTTTTTCAGACGCTGGTTGAATGCGCGGCTCACAGCATATTGCCCACCGGAAACCGTGCGAAATTGCGCGGTCAGTACCACGCCGTTGAGGTCCATCTTGTCTACGCCAAAGACATCCAGCGGCCCTTGCAGGTTGTACTTCAGGAACGGGTCTTCGCGAATCGAATCGCCCGCTTCGCGGATCAGCTCGATAGCCTTGTCGACATCGGTGTCGTAGGTGAACTGCACCGAGAAAAACGCGAACGCAAACTGCCGCGATTGGTTGGTCACAGCCTTGATCTGACCGAACGGCACCGAGTGTACGAAGCCCTTGCCGTCGCGCAGGCGCAGGGTGCGAATGGTCAGGCCCTCGACCGTGCCGGCATGCCCGGAATCGAGCACCACCCAGTCACCGATCGACAGGGTGTCTTCGATGATGATGAACAGCCCGGTGATCACGTCCTGCACCAGTTGCTGCGAGCCGAAACCGATGGCAAGGCCGACCACCCCGGCACCGGCCAGTAGCGGCGCGACGTTGATCCCAAGATTGGCCATGGTAGTGATCGCGCAGATCACCACGAGGATGATTTTGATCGCGTTGCGCAGCAGCGGCAGGATGGTTTTCACCCGCGTGCTGGGCTGGCGCGCCGAGCGTTTGCTGACCGGTGGTTTCAGTGCTTCCTGGATCGCCGTGTCGAGCACCACCCACAGCAGCCACGTCACGAGGAAGATCAGGCCGATGCTGCTCAGGGCATTGCTGATCGCCCGACCGACCGTGCTGCTTTGCGCGAAGTCGAGCAGCGACACACCCCAGATCCGCCCGAGGATATCGATGAACGCAATCGCAACGACGATCCGCAGCAAGGCGTGCAACAGGCTGAGGAAACGTTCCTTGTAGGCACTGCTGCGCTGGATCGCCTCGGCCCTGCGCGACTTGAACAGGTGTTGCAGCACAGTGCTGAGAAACACCGTGCCGATCAGCAGCACCGTGGTGAGCAACGCGCAGCGCAGGGCTTTCTGGTTGTCCTCGCCGATGCCGATCAGATTGACCGCCGAGACCAGCACCATCAGCACGATCGGCCAGTACCAGAGCCTGGAAAAAATCCGCAGCGATTCCTGCAGCGACGGTTGTTTCAGGCGCTGTGCCAGCGGACGGTTGCGGATCAGGTGCGCCACCGGCCGACGCAGGCGAATCACCAGCAGACCGAAGATGATCGACGCCAGCAGACCGGTGAACACCGCGATGCTGCTGGTGATGTTGCCGCCCAGTTGGCGGGCGATCTGCGGGCTGGTCAGGGCATCACTCAACGCGGCGAGAAAACCGATCAGGAACAGCGGTTTCGGGCAGTAGTCGCGAATGATCTGCACGGCGCGGCGCTTGTGGCCGGTGTTGAACATCACCACCACACACAACAGCATCGACGTGGAAAATATCCCGCTGCTGGTGGCGTAGGCAAAACACAGCGCCAGCGCGCGACCGACCGAGGCCGACAGAAAATGGCTGACGTACAGGGTCAGCGGCAGACAGATCAGTGCGGGCAGCGTGTAGGGCAACAGGTAACCGAGCAGGTCCTGACTGCGCTGGCGGGTGCGCAGCCAGCGCCCTTCCCGCAGGCGTTTGCCCAGCACGCTGCCGAGCACGGTCAACACGGCAAAGGTGCCCAGCCACACGCCGGAGAGCATCAGGAAATCCCCCGCCACGCTCCAGCCCGAGCGGTTCGAGGGTTGGTTGACCAGCCTGTCGACTTCATCCGCCGCCCGGTCGGCGCGCAGGCGCCAGGCGTCGACCAGATGCTCGTTGAGATCGAGTTTGTCCTGCACGTCGTCGATGCTGGAACTGATGGCGCCGAGCAGCCCGCCCTGCACGATCGGCTCCGGTTTGGCCGGCTCTTCACTGGCCGCCGGAACGCCCGGCAAGCTGGCGGCTTGCACTGCATTGCCGCCGAACAACAGCAATGCCCCCAATAGAATCGCGATCCTGAACCTGGTCAAAACGCAGAGCTCCCTTGGTTGAACCTGTATGGAACTGATCGACATTTGGCCGGCAAAGTTCAAGAGCCCCCTCACCCCAGCCCTCTCCCAGAGGGAGAGGGAGCCGACTGAGTTGTTTTCAATAGTTACATCGACCTGAAAGGTTCGTTTTGATCTCAAGTCCGAGAGCCGGTCTGTGCTGTGTCGAAACCTGAGTACGGCTCGGTGTATCACGTCGGCGTAACTTAAAAGGGCACATCGATCAGTCCCCTCTCCCTCGGGGAGAGGGTTAGGGTGAGGGCGGGCTTTTGATCTTTGCTCTCAGGTCAAATATCAAATGCCCATCCCTGTATTTTTTCACCCCCACCAAACCCCGACACTGCGCTTCATTCAATCCCCCACCGGAGTGCCGTGATGCCCATTGCCCTGCTCGCGCTGACCCTCAGCGCTTTCGCCATCGGGACGACCGAGTTCGTCATCGTTGGCCTGCTTCCTACCATCGGCGCCGATCTCGGCGTGAGCCTGCCGTCCGCCGGTCTGCTGGTCAGTCTCTATGCCCTCGGCGTAGCCATCGGTGCGCCGGTGCTGACCGCCCTCACCGGCAAAGTCCCGCGCAAACTGTTGCTGCTGTCGCTGATGGTGCTGTTCACCCTCGGCAACCTGCTGGCCTGGCTGGCGCCAAGTTATGAATCACTGGTGCTGGCGCGGATCGTCACGGGTCTGGCCCATGGCGTGTTCTTCTCCATCGGCTCGACCATCGCGACCAGCCTGGTGCCCAAGGAAAAAGCCGCCAGTGCGATTGCGATCATGTTCACCGGCCTGACCGTGGCGCTGGTCACCGGCGTGCCGCTGGGCACGTTCATCGGTCAGCATTTCGGCTGGCGTGAAACCTTCCTCGCCGTGTCGGCACTCGGCGTGATCGCGTTCATCGGCAGCTTGCTGTACGTGCCGAAAAACATCGCCCACAGCAAACCAGCCTCGCTGTTGCAGCAATTGCAGGTGCTCAAGCAACCGCGCCTGTTGCTGGTGTACGCCATGACGGCCATCGGTTACGGCGGTTCGTTCATCGCCTTCACATTCCTGGCGCCGATCCTTCAAGACATCTCCGGCTTCAGCGCCGGCACCGTCAGCCTTGTGCTACTGGTGTATGGCGTGTCGGTGGCGGTCGGCAACCTCTGGGGCGGCAAACTGGCGGACAAACGCGGGCCGATCAGCGCGCTGAAAATCATCTTCGCCCTGCTCGCCGCCGTGCTGTTCGTGCTCACCTTCACCGCTGGAAACCCATGGCTGGCGCTGGCCACCGTGCTGGTCTGGGGCGCAGTCGCCTTCGGCAACGTGCCGGGCTTGCAGGTGTACGTGGTGCGTCAGGCTGAACATCACACACCGCACGCCGTGGACGTGGCCTCGGGCCTGAACATTGCCGCGTTCAACCTCGGGATTGCCGGCGGCGCGTGGGGTGGCGGTTTGATCGTCGCGCACATCGGCCTGATCCATACCGCATGGATTGGCGGCCTGGTGGTGCTGGTGGCGCTGGCCCTGACCGCCTGGAGCGGTCGCCTCGATCGCCTGGGCCCGGTGTACGCCGAACCCGCCGAAGGCTCGGCCCGGATTGTCACTGGGCACTGATCCGGCAGCCCGACCGTCCGTAATCCCGTCGAAACTTTCCCCGACCGCCCGCAGTCATCCACAGACAGAGGCCGTATGGGGACTTTCGACGGGAGGCGGCATGGCTACGATTCACATCGGTATTTCAGGCTGGCGTTACGCCCCGTGGCGCGGGGACTTTTACCCCAAGGGGCTGGCGCAGAAACGCGAATTGCAGTTCGCCTCACGGGCGGTCAACAGCATCGAAATCAACGGATCGTTCTACGCCCTGCAACGGCCGGAACGCTACGCCCAGTGGTACGCCGAGACGCCGGATGACTTCGTGTTCAGCATCAAGGCGCCCCGCTTCATCACCCACATCCGCCGCCTGCGCGATATCGAAAAACCCCTGGCCAATTTCTTTGCCTCCGGGGTGCTGGAATTGAAGGAAAAATTCGGCCCGATCCTCTGGCAGTTCCCGCCCAACTTCACATTCGACCCCGAGCGTTTCGAAGCTTTTCTCGATCAGTTGCCCCACGACACCCAGGCTGCCGCCGCCCTCGCCCGCCAGCACGATTCACACCTGCACGGCCACGCGAGCATGAAGGCGTACGGCAAAAAACCGCTGCGCCATGCCGTGGAAATCCGCAACGACAGCTTCATCGACCCCGACTTCGTGCGCCTGCTCAAACGCTACAACACCGCGCTGGTGATCGCCGACACCGCCGGAAAATGGCCGTACCGCGAAGACCTCACCAGCGATTTCGTCTACCTGCGCCTGCACGGTGCCGAAGAACTTTACGCCAGCGGCTATACCCGTGCAGCGCTGCAACGCTGGGCCGAGCGGATCGACGCCTGGCACCATGGCCGGCAACCGGGCGACGCCCATTTGATCGCGCCGCGCCTGAAGCCTCGAGCCCGTAAATCCCGCGAGGTTTTCTGTTACTTCGACAACGACATCAAGGTCCGCGCGCCGTTCGATGCCCGCAGCCTGTTGCAGCGATTCGATCTGGATAAGAACCTCGAAACCGTGCCCGGCGAACCGGCCGACGAAGGGGTACTGGCATGAGCATTCCCGAGCCGCTCGGCTTCACCGACGAGCAGTCCACAGTCATCACCACGGTGCGCCGTTTCACCGTGCTGACGGTCAACACCCACAAGGGTTTCACCGCGCTGAACCGGCGCTTCATCCTGCCGGAATTGCGCGAAGCGGTGCGCAGCGTGTCCGCCGATGTGGTGTTTCTTCAGGAAGTCCACGGCACCCACGAGCACCATCCCAAACGTTACGAAAACTGGCCGACGATGCCGCAATACGAGTTTCTCGCCGACAGCCTCTGGCCGCAGTTCGCCTACGGACGCAACGCGGTGTACCCGGACGGCGATCACGGCAATGCGGTGCTGTCGAAATTCCAGATCGTGCGCCATGACAACCTCGACGTTTCGATCAGCGGCCACGAAAACCGTGGCCTGCTGCACTGCGTGCTGCGCCTGCCGGGAGACGACCGTGAAGTGCACGCGATCTGCGTCCACCTGGGCCTGCGCGAAAGTCATCGCAACGATCAGCTGCGCCTGCTGCGAGAACGCCTGGCCGAACTGCCTGATGACGCGCCGGTGATCGTCGCCGGTGATTTCAACGACTGGCGCCAGCGCGCCGATGCCTTGCTTGAACCCTGTGGCCTGCGTGAAGTGTTTGCGGCGCATCACGGCCGGTCGGCGCGCAGCTTTCCCGCACGTCTGCCATTGCTGCGCCTGGACCGGATCTACGTGCGCAACCTCAAGGCCAGTCAGCCAAAAGTGCTGGCGAACCGTCCCTGGTCACACCTTTCCGACCACGCACCGCTATCGGTGGAGATTGAACTATGAGCAGTGCACCGTTGGAGAAATCTGCTGTGGAGCCCGTCAGCATCACCCCGCCCGTGCGCGAGCCGGGCACCGTCGATGTCGAGTATCGCTGGCAGGGCAACAACCGGATCGAGCTGCTGGAAAACGGCGAGGAATATTTCCCCCGGGTGTTCGAAGCGATGCGCGCGGCGAAAAGCGAAATCCTGCTGGAGACCTTCATCGTCTTCGAAGACAAGGTCGGCAAGGAATTGCAGGAGATTCTGATCGATGCCGCCCGGCGTGGCGTGCGCACCACCGTCAGCCTCGACGGCTTCGGTTGTGGCGAACTGAGCACCGGCTATCTCGCCGCGCTGAGTGAAGCCGGCGTGCATCTGCAAATCTTCGATCCGGCCCCCAAGCATCTGGGGATTCGCACCAACTGGTTCCGGCGGTTGCATCGCAAGATCGTGGTGGTCGACGGACTGATTGCGTTCATCGGCGGGATCAATTTTTCCGGCGATCACCTGGCCGATTTCGGTCCTGAAGCGAAGCAGGATTATTCGGTGGAGATTCAGGGCCCGGCGGTGGCCGACATCCATCATTTCGCTTTGCTGCAAAGCGGCCGACCGGGACGGGCGAGATTCTGGTGGCAGCGTCGCCGGCAACGGCGTGCCGAGATGGCGTTCGACGATCACGACGGTCAGGTGCGTCTGGTGTTCCGCGACAACGACCGGCACCACACGGATATCGAAGACGTTTATTTGCAGGTACTGCGCCGCGCCCAACGGCGGGTGGTGATCGCCAACGCCTACTTCTTTCCCGGCTATCGCCTGCTGCGCGAAATCCGCAATGCGGCCCGGCGTGGGGTCGAAGTGCGGCTGATTCTGCAGGGCCAGCCGGACATGCTGGTGGCCAAACTCGCCGCGCGCATGACCTACGACTACCTGCTCAAGGCCGGGGTGCAGATTCACGAATATTGCGAGCGGCCGCTGCACGGCAAAGTGGCGCTAGTCGACGAGGAATGGAGCACCGTCGGCTCGAGCAATCTTGACCCGCTGAGCCTGTCGCTGAACCTGGAAGCCAACGTACTGATCCGCGACCGCGCCTTCAATCGCCACCTGTTCGAACGCCTCGAAGATCTCAGCCACAATCACTGCAAGGCGATGGACGCCGCGAAGTCGCCGCGCGGGCGAATCTGGCACATGACCGTGGGCTTTCTGGTGTTTCACTTCCTGCGGCATTTCCCGGCGATGGCCGGCTGGCTGCCGGCGCACAAGCCACGGCTCAAACCCTTCACCCACGCCGCCGGGAGCGATCCGTCATGAGCCATTCCGAAGCCCACGCGGCGGTGCATCCGACACCGGCGGGCAAGTCCCGCTGGAGCCGCTGGAAACGCCCGCTGACCCTGCTGTTTTTCCTCGCGCTGATCGTGCTGCTGACGATGTTCGCCAGCCGCATCGAATGGGCCGAGGTGCTGCAAACTCTCGCCGACTTCAAGGTGCGCACGCTGATCATCGCCTCCAGCCTGACCTTGCTGAGCTTTCTGGTGTATGCCAGTTTCGACCTGATTGGCCGCACCTACATTCGTCAGGACCTGACGTGGAAACAGATCCTGCCGGTGGGCGTCATCAGCTATGCGTTCAACCTCAATTTGAGCGCGTGGGTCGGCGGGATCGCCATGCGTTATCGGTTGTATTCGCGGCTCGGGGTGAGCAAAAGCAACATCGCCAAGATCCTCGGCCTGAGCCTGGCGACCAACTGGTTCGGCTACATGACCATCGCCGGCGTGGTGTTCGCCAGCGGGCTGGTGCGGATGCCACCGGGCTGGAAAATCAGCAGCGGTGCGTTGCAGGGCATTGGCGTGTTGCTGCTGTTGGTCAGTGTCGGCTATCTGGTCGCCTGCCAGTTTTCCCGGCGGCGCGAGTGGTCGATTCGCGGGGTAGAAATCAACCTGCCATCGCTGCGCATGGCGGTCCTGCAATTGCTGCTCGGGGCGCTGAACTGGTCGCTGATGGCGGCGGTGATTTTCACCTTGCTACCGAGCAAACTCGACTATCCGCTGGTGCTCGGGGTGCTGTTGATCAGCGCGATTGCCGGGGTCATCACCCACATTCCCGCTGGGCTCGGCGTGCTGGAAGCGGTGTTCGTGGCGCTGCTGCAACACGAGGCTTCGCGCGGCAGTCTGGTGGCAGGATTGCTGGCTTATCGGGCAATCTATTTCCTGCTGCCGCTGCTGATCACCGTGCTGATGTACCTGGTGGTGGAAGCCAAGGCCAAGGCATTGCGGATCGAGAAGAAACCCAAATCTGATCAGCGGGACTGAATGATGCTCAACCGCTCGCCCACCACCATTTCGGTGATCCAGTCGACGAGGATCGAGGTGTAGGCCTGCTGCGAGGTCGGGTCGCTCAGGGCATGGTCGGCGCCGTCGATGATGCGGTGAGTCAGCGAGTGGGTCTGCTGGCACGCGGCGCGGTAACTCATGATCGTCGCGTGGGGCACGTAGTCATCGGTTTCCGACTGCACCAGCAGCACGTCCCCGGTGAATTGCGAGCAGGCGTGCAAGGCGCGGTTGCTGTCGGCGCGCACCAGGGTGCCGCGATAATCGCGCAGGTCGGCCTTGTCCAGATCGCGTTTTGGCGTGTGCCATTGTTCGTCGCGGTACAGCGCCGGCACCCGCAGCGCCAGCCAGCGCACCGGACGCAGCGAGGTGAGAATCGAGGCGAGGTAACCGCCATAGCTGGTGCCCACCACCGCGATGGCCGAAGTATCCAGCGCCGGGTGGGCGAGCAGCCGATCGTAGGCCGCCAGCAAGTCACGCAGGTTGTCTTCACGGGTGACCCGGCTCAGCGGAATGCCGGTGCCGCCGGTGTGCCCGCGCAGGTCGAACGTCAGGCACACACAACCCAGGCCGGCGATGCCTTTGGCCCGTTCCAGATCCCGCTCCTGACTGCCACCCCAGCCATGCACGAACAACACGCCAGGGACTTTCGATTTGGGACTGAGGAATGTCCCGCTCATCTGTTCATCATCAATGTCGATTTGAATGCTTTCGCTTCTAGCCGTCATAGGATTTGACCGTTACGTATTTGAGGAGAAAGTCGCTGTTCTCGGCCGGCCCGCGATACACCTCGATGGCATCCGCCGGCAGGGCCTGATCGGAATAGGTTTCCACCGACGACACGCGGATCGCGCGCATCGAGGGATCGTTGACGAAACTTTGCAGCGCCGCCACTTCAGCGCTGCTGGCGCCGCCCATGCGCCAGGACTGTTCGAGTACGCCACTGCGCGGCCGACCTTCGCTGTCCAGGCCCTGGGCGATGTCGTAATTGCGCCGCGAGGCATAGAAACGCGGATAGGCTTCGTCCGCCGCCCGGTCGAACACCTGCGCCTGCTGAATGGCCAGACGCACGTCGTCGGGCAGATCCAGCGCCAGCAGATCCTCGTAACCGCCCTGCACCACCAGCAGGTTCGAGCCGCCGTACACCTCTTCGCCGTGGGCGTCCTTGGTCAAGTATTGATCACCGCAGTAACTCAGCACCCTGCCGCCGATGAACGACTGACCGACGCTGTGGGTAACCACCTGACTCAAATCCTGCTCCAGCACCACGCCATCGCTGAACAGTTCTCCGGCCTCGGGTCGGGCGAGAATTTCGTCGAACGCATCCAGGCTCTTGATCACTTCCTGTCCGCGCCCGGCACAGGCGTGAATCGGCTTGATCCGGATCGGTCCGCTGTACAACAGATGTTCAGCGGCAGGCCGCGCATCCTCCAGCGCAAAGACGCTGAGCCCGTCCAGCACCACGGTGCGCACCCGCTCGGAAAACAACGGCGACCAGCCTTGCGGCGCGTGGGCCTGATGGCTGCGCAAACCGTGGCTGATGGCTTTGGTGCAGATGAAGTCGTGCTCGACGAAACCGCCCCACAGATCATCCGGACCGCTCACGCCCAGTTCGCGGGCCGCCGCGCCGACGAGGGTCTGGGTCGGCAACAGATATATATCCCTGCCACGATGCTTTTCAGCGTCGTAACTGCCGCCGAACTTGAGGCCGAGGATCTGCGCCAGCCATCGCGCGAGGGCTTTGTTGGTCTGCACTTCATGCTGTGGCGCGCCGGGTCGAACCGAGTGGGCGACGACCACTTTCCTGCGGGATGTCGGGGTCATGCGTCCCCCCTTCCAACGGCGGGTTGAATGTAGGTCAGAGGGTGCAGAGATCAGGCCAACCGGGGTTCGCCGGAAACGCCCTGCAAATCAGCCACTTGAAAAACCCGTGCTGGCACCGCGCCTGTTTCAATCTGCACGACTGCGCTGTGGGCTCCGGCATTTTGCACGACGGGTGCGTATTACTTCGCCACGGCTGGCGGCGGACTCACGCCGAATCGCGTGCGGTATTCACTCGGCGCCAGCCCGGTGATTTTCTTGAACGTCGCGCGAAAGGCTCCCGGATCCTGATAGCCCACCGTCCACGCGATGTGGTCAATAGTGCCATTGGTGAACTCGAGCATTTCCCGGGCCTTGCCGACCCGCAGGTGCTGGCAGTATTCGGTGGGTTTCAGGCCGGTCGCCGCGCGGAAACGGCGCAGGAAAGTACGTTCTTCCAGGCCCGCGCGCTCGGCCATCGCCGTCAGTGAGACATCGGTCGCGCCATTGCCTTGCAGCCAGTGCTGAACCTTGAGAATCGCCGCGTCGCCATGATTGAGGATCGGGGCGAAATTGCTGCCGCAGGCACTGGCGCTGTCGCTGTGTTCCACCACCAGAAACCGTGCGGTCGCGCTGGCGATGCTCGGCCCGAGCAGACGATCGACCAGCCGCAATCCCAGCTCCGACCAGGCCATCAATCCGGCCGTGGTGATCAGGTCGCCGTCATCGACAATCGGTGTGTCGGCCTTGAGTTTGATGTGCGGATAACGCTCGGCGAACGCCTTGGCTGACGTCCAGTGCGTGGTGGCGCTGCGACCGTCGAGCAGACCGCTTTCGGCCAGCAGCAGAGAACCCACGCACACCCCGCCGAGGGTGGCGCCGCGGGCGTGTTGCTCGCGCAGCCAGTGAATCAACCCGACGGACACCTGGGCCGCCGAGAAACCACCAATGGACGGCGGAATCACGACCGCCACCAGACCGGTTTCGGCACCGGGGTTGCTGTCGTGGACCCGTACCGGCGGCTGATCGCCCTCAACCTGCCAATGGCTGACCCGCAAGCGCGGCAACTGCGCACTCTGGTGCTCGGCAGCGACCCGGTTGGCCACCGCGAACAGGTCGGTCAACCCATGCACCGCCGCCAGCTGCGCGCCGGGATAGATCAGCACACCCAGTTCGACGACCGCCGGTTTCGCGTCCATTGTCAGTTTTCCCCTGTGTATTGTCGGTGCGGCCAATCCTCGAAAACGTGGCCAGCGCCAATACTGAGCCCACACCCAACGTTCACTTCGAGGACACACCCATGGCCAAGCAAGCGCTCATCGTAGTCGATATCCAGAACGACTACTTCCCCCAAGGCAAGTGGCCGCTGGCCGGTGCCGACGCCGCAGCGGACAACGCCGCCCGGTTGATCGCGGCGTTCCGCGAGGCCGGTGATTCGGTGGTGCACATCCGCCACGAATTCACTTCGCCCGAAGCACCGTTTTTCACCCCGGGCTCTGAAGGCGCGAAACTGCATCCGAAAGTGCTCAACCGCGCCGATGAGCCGGTAGTGCTCAAGCACTTCGTCAATTCATTCCGCGAAACAGAGCTGCAATCGATCCTCGATGAACAAGGCATCAAAGAGTTGGTAGTGGTCGGTAGCATGAGCCACATGTGCGTCGACGGCATCACCCGCGCAGCGGCAGATCTGGGTTACACCGTCACGGTGATCCACGATGCCTGCGCCAGCCGTGACCTGGAATTCAACGGCCTGACCGTTCCCGCCGCCCACGTGCATGCGGCGTTCATGTCGGCGCTGGGGTTTGCCTACGCCAGCGTGGTGTCCACCGACGAGTTCCTCGTCGCCAGCCGCTGAGCCCTGCTCTGATACAACCAGAAAAACCTGCGCCCGCCTCGTTGCGGACGTTTTTTCGCGTGTCATGAAAATCTCACGCGTGAGCCATTGATGGCATTTTGATTTGGTTGTAGTGTTGCTCACGCGTGAGATGTTCATAACGGAGTCATCGCCATGAAAAGCCGCTCCCCCGCCACTAAGTCAGAGAGCCCAAAGGGAGTGCGCTCGACACCGTCCGCGAAAAAACCGTCGAGCTTCTACATGAAGCAGATGCGCGCGGGCCTGGCTGCCGCCGGTTATGTGAAACACGAAACTTGGGTGCTTCCGGAAAACCGAAGCTTGCTCAAGCAAATGGAGCAACAGCTACGCCAACCGATTCTGGCTGGCTCTTTCATGTCGGAGAATTACATGAGCGCAGGCAACAACTGGAACATCGATAGCCTCTACAACGCTTTCAAGGCGCTGGACGAGGTGGCTTCGCAAGAAATCACGCTGTCTCTGATCCAGAGCTCCGAACCCAGCCTCAAGCTGGAAATGAACGAATTCGGCGGTCTGCCGATTCACATCGCCATCGCCGGCCAGCAGATCATCGTCGACACCGTGCTGGTGGACATTGATTCGATCACCGACGTACGCGCGTTCAACGACGCCGTGCTGCGCAGCCGGGAAATGTTCCCGCTGTCGTCGATCGGCATCGAAACCATGCCCAATGGCCAGACCGTCTACAACATGTTCGGTGCACTGAGTGCCGATTCGAGCCTGACCAACGTAGTCACCGAGGTGAAAACCCTGGTCGACAACGTGCAGCGCGCCAGCGAAGCTTTCGAACACTTCTTCAAGTAATCAACAGGGAAAATCCAATGACTCAGTCCATCTGGAACAAGTTGTTCACCGCGCTGCGCGGCGGCGCCAATGAAGTCGGCGAAGCGATCGTTGACCAACAGGCCCTGCGCATCCTCGATCAGGAAATCCGTGACGCCGACAGCGCCCTGTCCAACGCCCGTCGCGAACTGGTCACCATCATGGCCAAGCACAAGCTGTCCGCCGACCGCGTGAGCGAGTACGACGCCAAGATCAAGGACCTGGAAGCCAAGGCTGTTTCCGCCCTGAACGCCGGCCGCGAAGATCTGGCGATGGAAGTGGCCGAAGCAATTTCGACCCTGACCAACGACCTGACCACCGAGAAGGCCCAGAGCGACGAGTTCGGCACCTACGCCGACAACATGCGCAAGGACATCAACAAGGCCGAAGCGCGGATCAAGAGCCTGCGCCAGCAAGTGGACATGGCTAAGGCCCGTGAAAGCGTGCAGAAGGCTCAGGTCAGCGCTTCGATCGCCAGCGGCGGCGCCAACGGCAAACTGGAAACCGCCGTCGGCACCCTGAACCGTCTGCAGGAAAAGCAAAAGCAACGTGCCGCCGAGCTGAATGCTCAGGACGAACTGGCCGATGCCACGACCGGCAACGACCTGGACCGCAAGCTGCGCGAAGCCGGCATCACGCCGAACGAAGGCAGCGCCAACGCCATCCTCGAGCGTCTGAAGCAGAAGTCCGCCCAGTAACGGCGGCCAGAAAAAGAAGGGCACCGCGTGCCCTTCTTTTTTTTGCCTGCTCGTTCGCCGCGCGGCCCGGTACACTAGCGGCGTTTTGCCAACGAATACCTCCACCCGCTTCAAGGAATGTACCCATGGGATGGTTCAAAGATTTGCTCGGCACCAGCAACCGGCAGTCGGCGGCGTCGACCTCCGAGTCTGCCGGTGGCCCGCTCGGACTGGCGCAGGGCAAGGCGATCCGCTTCGACACGACCCTCGGCCTGTTGCTCGACGGCAGCACCTCGGTACGTGTTCCCGACGCCCAGGCCATCTGGAGCGCCGGCTGGATCGACCTCGGTCAGTCGAACAAACTGCATCGCTACTATCTGAACGATGAAGAGTTCTGGGTACAAGTCCATGTCACCGGCGACGACCAGATCGAGTCGGTGACGCTGTTCAACTACCTCAGCTATGTGACGGTCAACAGTGACGCCGAATTGCAGCGCCTGGCCGGCCCGAACAGCCTGATCGGCCTGCCGACCTACTGCCACGAAGGTGTCGAATACACTCGTGAATGGGGCACCGAACGCGGCCAGACCGAACTGGTGCCGCTCACCGAACAGGTGATCAACCCGGACGAGTCCTACACCATCAACCATCACTCGATGCTCTACGCCCGCGAGACCGGCCTGACCGATCGCCGCGAGCTCTTGCTGTTCTCCGTCGAACAGGACGAAGAAGGCACCGTCAGCCTGAGCACCTCGCTGGGCATCTCGCTGTACACCACCGATTTGAGCACTATCTAAAAGGAAGTTTTCCATGCTGGAAGCGTTGTCCATTTCCCTGAACAAAGCCGCGCTGGTCGGTTTCGTTGCCTACCTGATCGGCGCCGTGCTGCTGTTCATGCTGTTTCAGTTCGTCTACACCCGCGTCACGCCGCACAAGGAATTCGAGCTGATCCGTTCCGGCAACGTCGCCGCCGCCATTGCCCTGTCCGGCGCGATCATCGGCTTCGCGATTCCGGCGAGCAACGTGATCGCCCATTCGATCAACGTGCTCGACTTCGTGCTCTGGGCGGTGATCGCGGCTGTGGTGCAATTGCTGGCCTTCCTGGCGACCGGGCTGGTGCTCAAAGGCACGTCCCAACGCATCGCCAACGGTGAAATCGCCGCGGGCATTTATGTGGCGGCGGTGGCAATCAGCGTCGGCATGCTCAACGCCGCGTGCATGACCCCGTCCTACTGATCGGCAGGAAGCCTGAGATGAAACGAAGCAAGTACGTTCAACTGTCGCTGGCCGCTTCGGTGGCCCTGGCGATTTCCGGTGAAGTGGCCGCCCAGGAACAGCAACGCAACTTCCAGAGTGTCGAACAATGCGTCGACGCCGAACTGGCGCCGGATGTCTGCTCGAATGCCTACGTCGCCGCCCTGGCCGAACACCGGCGGATCTCCCCGGCCTACGACGACAAGGCTGCCTGCGACGCGGACTTTGCTGCTGACTGGTGTCAGAAAAATTCCGCCGGCCGTTTCGTGCCGAAACTCGGTGGCTTCAAGGTGCCGCAGGACGGTGAGCCGGCGCAGAACCTCGATGCGATCGCCAATGCACAGATGCCGGCGGGTGATGCGGCTGCCGTGCAGAGCAATCAGACAAGTACCTCGCACTCATCCAGCGGTGCAGGCAACGGTTGGCTCACCGGATGGCTGATCGGCAATGCCATGAGCAACAACCGCGCGAGCGACTCGCGGCCGGTTTATCGTGAGCGCAATACCCGCCAGACCTACGACACCTCGACGCTGAACCGTCGAATCGAGTCGGCACCGAGCCGCAGCCAGCGGGACTACGACAGCGATTACCGCAAACCGGTCAACGTCGCCTCGTCCACTTCCCGTGGCGGTTTCGGCAGCCAGTCCAGCGCACGCAGCGGTTGGGGCGGCTGGGGCCGTTCGAGCAGCTGACCATGAAGAAGATCCACTTCGCCGAGCGCCACGACTGGAAACAGACCGCCGAAAGCCTCGGTTTTCTGTTTCATACCATCGACGACGAGCCGTACTGGGACGAGCGCGCCTACTACCAGTTCACGCTCGCGCAGATCGAAAACGATCTGGAGGATCCGACCACCGAGTTGCACGAGATGTGCATGGATCTGGTCGACCGCGTCGTGCACAGCGAAGAACTGCTGGATCGTCTGAGCATTCCGGCACCGTACTACGACATGATCCGAACGTCCTGGCTGGAAGGTCATCCGCATCTGTACGGGCGCATGGACTTCTCCTACAGCGGCAACGGCCCTGCGAAGCTGCTCGAACTCAACTACGACACGCCCACCAGCCTTTATGAAGCGGCGGCGTTCCAGTGGGGCTGGCTGGAGCAATGCATCGAGCGCGGAATGCTGCCGCGCCATGCCGACCAGTTCAACAGCATCGACACCCGGCTGCACGAAGCCTTTGCTCAACTGAAACTGAAGCGGCCGTTTTACTTCGCCTCGATGAAAGACTCGGTCGAAGACAAGGGCACCACGGATTATCTGCGGCTGATCGCAGAGAAGGTCGGCATCGAATCGCGGCACATCGATATCGAAGACATCGGCCTAAGCGCTGACGGCCGCTTCGTGGATCTCGAAGATCGCTGGATCCCGCACCTGTTCAAACTGCACGCCTGGGAATTCATCTTCCACGAGCCGTTCGGCGCGGCGATTGCCGAGTGCGACACGCAGTTTTTCGAACCGGCGTGGAAGTCGATCCTCTCCAACAAGGGCGCCCTGCCCCTGCTATGGGAGTTTCACAAGGGCCACCCGAATCTGCTCGCCGCGCACCTCGACCCGAACCCGGGCAGCGCGGTGCCAAAGGGTTGGGTACGCAAACCGTACTTCTCTCGGGAAGGCGCCAACATCGAGCTGCAGACCGCCGAAGGTCTGATCGTCAAAGAGGATGGGCCCTACACCGACGCGCCCTTCATCCTGCAGGAGTTTGCCCCTTTGCCGAAGTTCGACGACAGCTACACGTTGATCGGTTCGTGGGTAATCGGTGATCAGGCGGCGGGGATTGGCGTACGCGAAGACAACAGCCTTATCACCAAGGATTCGAGCCGGTTTCTGCCACATCTGATTCTTGATTGAAAAACCTGCGTGCATGAAAAAGGCCCGTCGCATTCAGCGACGGGCCTTTTTTGTTTAGCGCGGATACAGCAGCGAATCAGAACGGAATGTCGTCATCGAAGCTGTCGAAATCCGGAGCCGGTTGCGGTGCGGCCTGCTGTGGAGCCGGGGCCGAACGCTGCTGAGGTGCCGACTGCTGCGGACGCGGAGCCTGCTGGCGTGGCGCCTGCTGCTGGTAGTTGTTGCCACCGCCTTGTTGGTCGCCCTGTTGTGGACGGCCGCCGAGCAGTTGCATGGTGCCTTGCATGTCGACCACGATTTCAGTGGTATAACGCTTGATACCGTCTTTTTCCCACTCACGGGTCTGCAGCTTGCCTTCGATGTAAACCTGCGAACCCTTGCGCAGGTATTCGCCGGCGATTTCGGCAACCTTGCCGAACATCGATACGCGGTGCCACTCGGTCTTCTCGACCTTCTGACCGGTCTGCTTGTCGGTCCACTGCTCGCTGGTCGCCAGACTCAGGTTGGTCACGGCGTTACCGTTGGGCAGGTAGCGTACTTCGGGATCCTGGCCGCAAGTACCGACCAGAATGACTTTGTTAACCCCACGGGCCATAACGTTCTCCTAGGCTTCGCACGCAGTCTGCGCCGGGTTGTTCACCAGGCGTTCGAGAGTGGTGCGATCCATTAATTCGGTGTCCAGTTTGATGTAGATCGCCGCTTCATCAGCGACTATCACTGCATCAGTTACCCCTACGAGGGCCTTGAGACGCTCGACCAGACCCGCTTCGCGGATCGCTTCGGGCGACAACGGCAGGCGCAGGCTCGTCACGTAGGGAGGTTCGCGCATGGTAACAGCAAAGGCCAGCCAAAGTGCAGCCAGCCCGGCACATCCGAGGAACACAACCGACAGACCGCCATGCTGGAACATCCAGCCGCCGAGAATACCGCCGAGTGCCGAACCGAGGAACTGACTGGTGGAGTACACGCCCATGGCCGTGCCTTTGCCACCTGCCGGTGAAACCTTGCTGATCAGCGACGGCAGCGAAGCTTCCAGCAGATTGAACGCGGTGAAGAACACCACCGTCCCGATCACCAGAGCCCGCAGGCTGTCACCGAACTGCCAGAAGAATAGCTCAGTGAGCATCAGCGTCATCACGGCGCCGAGCAAAACTCGTTTCATTTTGCGTTTCTTCTCGCCGTAGATAATGAACGGGATCATGGCGAAGAAAGAAATCAGCAGTGCGGTGAGGTAGACCCACCAGTGCTGTTCCTTGGGCAGACCGGCCTTTTCAACCAACGCCAAAGGCAGTGCGACGAAGCTCGACATCAACATCGCATGTAACACAAAAATGCCCAGGTCCAGCCGCAGCAGGTCCGGGTGCTTGAGTGTCGGCATCAACGCCTGCCGTGCAACGCCGGACTCGCGATGGCTCAACGGCCCGGTGGATTTCGGCACCATGAACATCACGATCACGACCCCGACCAGTGCCATGCCACCGGTGGCGAGGAACAGGCCGGACAAGCCGAATGCACGGGTCAGCAGCGGGCCGACCACCATCGCCACGGCGAACGACAGGCCGATGGTCATGCCGATCATGGCCATTGCCTTGGTGCGGTGCTGTTCGCGGGTCAGGTCGGAGAGCAAGGCCATGACCGCCGCAGAAATAGCGCCGGCGCCCTGCAGGATCCGCCCGGCAATCACGCCCCAGATCGAATCGGCCTGAGCCGCCAGCACGCTGCCGAGGGCGAAGACGATCAGCCCCAGGTAAATCACCGGACGGCGACCGATGCGGTCGGAAATGATCCCGAACGGAATCTGGAAAATCGCCTGGGTCAGGCCGTAAGCGCCGATCGCCAGCCCGATCAGGGCCGGGGTCGCTCCCGCCAGATCCATGCCGTAGGTCGCCAGTACCGGCAACACCATGAACATGCCAAGCATACGGAAGGCGAACACCAGGGCCAGACCGCTCGCCGCGCGGGTCTCGCTGCCACTCATGCGTTCGCTGTGGGGATCGTGCATGGAAAAACCTCGTGTGAACCGGCGGCGATTCTACCAGTCCCATCGAGAGACGGGGTATATCGCGACGCTTTGACGCGTACAGATGAAACTCTCTTCATGTAAGGCAAAAAACCCTTAACTTGATAGTGTGCATCCATCCAGTATTTGGCCGTATACTCCTGTGTTTTCGACGCCCGCCGAGCGAGGCCATTTTGGACAAGATCCTGATTCGTGGGGCCCGCACCCACAACCTGAAGAACATCGACCTGACCCTGCCACGGGACAAACTGATCGTCATCACCGGCCTGTCCGGATCCGGCAAGTCGTCCCTGGCCTTCGACACGCTGTACGCCGAAGGTCAGCGCCGCTATGTCGAATCCCTGTCGGCCTATGCCCGACAGTTCCTGTCGATGATGGAAAAACCCGACGTCGACACCATCGAAGGCCTGTCGCCGGCGATCTCCATCGAACAGAAGTCGACCTCGCACAACCCGCGCTCCACGGTCGGCACCATCACTGAAATCTACGACTACCTGCGTCTGCTGTATGCCCGCGTCGGTACGCCGCGCTGCCCGGATCACGACATTCCGCTGGAAGCCCAGACCGTCAGCCAGATGGTCGACCTGGTGCTGGCTCAGCCGGAAGGCAGCAAGCTGATGCTGCTGGCGCCGGTGATTCGCGAGCGCAAGGGCGAGCATCTGTCGGTGTTCGAAGAACTGCGCGCCCAGGGCTTCGTCCGGGCCCGGGTCAACGGCCGGCTCTGCGAGCTGGACGAACTGCCGAAACTGGATAAACAGAAGAAGCACACGATTGAAGTCGTGGTCGACCGCTTCAAGGTTCGCGCGGATCTGCAGCAGCGTCTGGCGGAATCCTTCGAGACCGCGCTGAAGCTGGCGGACGGCATCGCGCTGGTGGCGCCGATGGACGACGAGCCAGGCGAAGAGATGATTTTCTCCGCGCGCTTCGCCTGCCCGATCTGCGGCCACGCGATCAGCGAGCTGGAACCCAAGCTGTTTTCCTTCAACAACCCGGCCGGCGCCTGCCCGACCTGCGACGGTCTGGGCGTGAAGCAGTTCTTCGACATCAAGCGACTGGTCAACGGTGAACTCACGCTGGCCGAGGGCGCGATTCGTGGCTGGGATCGGCGCAACGTCTATTACTTCCAGATGCTCGGCTCGCTGGCCGCGCATTACGGCTTCAGCCTGGAGCAGCCGTTCAACGAGCTGCCGGCCGACCAGCAGAAGTACATCCTGCACGGCAGCGGCTCGCAGAACGTCGATTTCAAATACCTCAACGACCGGGGCGACATCGTCAAGCGCTCGCACCCGTTCGAAGGCATCGTGCCGAATCTCGAACGCCGCTACCGCGAAACCGAATCGGCAAGCGTTCGCGAAGAACTGGCGAAGTTCCTCAGCACCCAGTCCTGCCCGGATTGCCGTGGCACCCGCCTGCGTCGCGAAGCGCGGCACGTGTGGGTCGGCGAGAAAACCCTGCCGGCGGTGACCAACCTGCCGATCGGCGACGCTTGCGATTACTTCGGCGCGCTGAAGATGACCGGGCGCCGTGGCGAGATCGCCGACAAGATTCTCAAGGAAATCCGCGAGCGCCTGCAATTCCTGGTCAATGTCGGTCTCGACTATCTGTCGCTGGATCGCAGTGCCGACACGCTATCTGGCGGCGAGGCACAGCGGATTCGTCTGGCCAGCCAGATCGGCGCGGGCCTGGTGGGTGTTCTGTACATCCTCGACGAGCCGTCCATTGGCCTGCACCAGCGCGACAATGACCGCCTGCTCGGCACCCTCAAGCACCTGCGCGACATCGGCAATACGGTGATCGTGGTCGAGCATGACGAAGACGCGATTCGTCTCGCTGACTACGTAGTGGATATCGGCCCGGGCGCCGGGGTTCATGGCGGGCAGATCGTCGCCGAAGGCACGCCGGACGAAGTCATGGCACACCCGGACTCGCTGACCGGTAAATACCTGTCGGGCCGGGTGAAGATTGAAGTGCCGGCCAAGCGCACGCCGCGCAACAAGAAACAGGTGCTGGCGCTCAAGGGCGCGCGTGGCAACAACCTGCGCAACGTTGACCTGGAAATCCCGATCGGCCTGCTGACCTGCGTGACCGGCGTTTCCGGCTCCGGCAAATCGACGCTGATCAACAACACGCTGTTCCCGCTGAGCGCAACGGCACTCAATGGCGCGACCACCCTGGAAGCCGCAGCCCACGACAGCATCAAAGGCCTGGAACATCTGGACAAGGTTGTCGACATCGACCAGAGCCCGATCGGCCGTACACCACGCTCCAACCCGGCAACCTATACCGGGCTGTTCACGCCGATCCGCGAACTGTTCGCCGGCGTGCCCGAGTCCCGCTCCCGTGGTTACGGCCCGGGGCGTTTCTCGTTCAACGTGAAGGGTGGTCGTTGCGAAGCCTGCCAGGGCGACGGTCTGATCAAGGTGGAAATGCACTTCCTGCCGGACATCTACGTTCCGTGCGACGTGTGCAAGAGCAAGCGCTACAACCGCGAAACACTGGAGATCAAATACAAGGGCAAGAGCATCCACGAAACCCTCGAGATGACCATCGAGGAAGCGCGGGAGTTCTTCGATGCGGTACCAGCGCTGGCGCGCAAGCTGCAAACGCTGATGGATGTAGGCCTGTCCTACATCAAGCTCGGGCAGTCGGCGACCACGCTGTCCGGTGGTGAGGCTCAGCGGGTCAAGTTGTCTCGCGAGCTGTCCAAACGCGATACCGGCAAGACCCTGTACATCCTCGACGAGCCGACCACCGGTCTGCACTTCGCGGATATCCAGCAACTGCTCGACGTACTGCATCGCCTGCGCGACCACGGCAACACCGTGGTGGTGATCGAGCACAACCTCGACGTGATCAAGACCGCCGACTGGCTAGTGGATCTCGGCCCCGAGGGTGGCTCGAAAGGTGGGCAGATCATCGCCACCGGCACGCCGGAGGAAGTGGCCGAGATGAAACAGTCTCACACCGGCCATTACCTCAAGCCGCTGTTGCTCCGCGATCGGGCCTGATCGCCGGGCATGAAAAAACCCCTGCCACTTCATCAGTGACAGGGGCTTTTTTGTATCGGCTGCAATCAGGACGCGTGGGACTGCAGGTAGTTCTGGATACCGATCAGTTTGATCAGGCCCAACTGCTTTTCAAGCCAGTAGGTGTGATCTTCTTCGGTGTCATTGAGCTGAACCCGCAGGATCTCGCGGCTGACATAGTCGCCGTGCTGTTCGCACAGTTCGATGCCCTTGCACAGCGCGGCGCGCACTTTGTACTCAAGACGCAAATCCGCTTCGAGCATGGTCTCGACCGTGGTACCAACATCCAGGTCATCCGGGCGCATGCGCGGAGTGCCTTCGAGCATCAGAATCCGGCGCATCAGCGCATCGGCGTGACCGGCCTCTTCTTCCATCTCGTGGTTGATTCGTTCGTAGAGCTTGGTGAATCCCCAGTCCTCATACATCCGCGAGTGAACGAAATATTGGTCACGCGCGGCCAGTTCGCCGGTCAGCAACGTGTTGAGGTAATCGATAACGTCTGGGTGGCCTTGCATCGCCCTACATCTCCCTGCTTGAAAGTCTGTAGTTTGAACCAACCTGACTGGAAGGTCACTCACTTCGCGCAATAAAAGCGAAGATATTCTGAGAAAAGCAGCCTAAATAACGCAAAAACCGCCCTAATGAGGGCGGTTCTGCTTCTCGTTTAGACTTCGTTAAGCTGTACGTTGAGCAGTTTTGCGATTGCTTCTCCGTACGCCGGATCGGCTTTGTGGAAATGCTGCAACTGACGGTCGACGACATCACTCGATACACCCGCCATCGCGCCGGCGATGTTGCTGACCAGCAATGCTTTCTGCTCGTCGCTCATCAAACGGAACAGCGCACCGGCGTGGCTGTAGTAGTCGCTGTCTTCACGATGATCGTAGCGATCAGCCGCGCCGCTCAGGGCCAGTGCAGGCTCGGCATAGTGCGGCGCTTGCTTCGGCGACTCTACATAGCTGTTCGGCTCGTAGTTAGGCGCTGCGCCACCATTGCTGCCAAAAGCCATCGAACCATCACGCTGGTAGGTATTCACCGGGCTGCGTGGGGCATTCACCGGCAGTTGCTGGTGGTTGGTGCCTACACGGTAGCGGTGAGCGTCGGCGTATGCGAACACACGACCTTGCAGCATGCGATCCGGCGACAGACCTACGCCAGGCACCATGTTGCTGGGACCGAACGCAGCTTGCTCGACTTCAGCAAAGTAGTTGAGCGGATTACGGTTCAGTTCCAGCTCACCCACTTCAATCAGTGGAAACTCCTTCTGCGACCAAGTCTTGGTCACGTCGAACGGGTTCTCGTAGTGCGCAGCGGCCTGGGCCTCGGTCATGATCTGGATGCACACGCTCCATTTCGGGAAGTCACCACGTTCGATGGCCTCGAACAGATCGCGCTGGGCGTAGTCGGGATCTGTGCCTGCCAAACGTGCCGCGTCTGCCGGCGCCAGGTTCTTGATTCCTTGCTTGGTCTTGTAATGCCACTTCACCCAGTGGCGCTCGCCTTGAGCGCTGATCAGGCTGTAGGTGTGGCTGCCGAAGCCGTGCATGTGGCGATAGCCGTCCGGAATGCCGCGATCAGAGAACAGGATCGTGACCTGGTGCAGCGCTTCAGGCGAATGCGACCAGAAGTCCCACATCATCTGCGCGCTTTTCAGGTTGCTTTGCGGCAGGCGTTTCTGGGTGTGGATAAAGTCAGGGAATTTCAGCGGATCACGAATGAAGAACACCGGCGTGTTGTTGCCGACGATGTCCCAGTTGCCTTCTTCGGTATAGAACTTGAGGGCGAAGCCACGTGGATCGCGCTCGGTGTCGGCCGAGCCACGCTCGCCACCGACCGTTGAAAAACGCAGGAAGGTCGGCGTCTGTTTGCCGACAGCGGAGAACAGCTTGGCGCTGGTGTACTGCGTAATGTCGCGAGTGACCGTGAAAGTACCGTATGCGCCCGAACCCTTGGCGTGTACACGACGCTCAGGAATGTTTTCCCGGTTGAAGTGAGCAAGCTTCTCGATCAGATGGAAATCATCGAGCAGCAACGGGCCACGAGGGCCAGCGGAGCGAGAATTCTGGTTATCAGCGACAGGTGCGCCACTGGCGGTCGTAAGCGTCTTGTTCTGGCTCATGCAATCTTCATCCTCTATCGGTCTTGAACTGCCGGCTAATCGGCTTGTTAGGGAGTATCGATCATCAATATGACAGCCACAAATTCATTAACTCATGACTATCAATAGAGAAAAACTAACGATAAATCCTGGCACATAGTGCAGAACCAAACAGGGTAGAAGCTTGTACGAATAGCGCATTTCTTACAGGCACAAAAAACCGGGCACTAGGCCCGGTTCCTTGTTTCAGACTGATGTCTTACTCAGCGGATACAGCTTCACCGCCGACAGCACGATCAACCAGTTCGACGTACGCCATAGGCGCGTTGTCGCCAGCGCGGAAACCGCACTTGAGGATGCGCAGGTAGCCACCCTCACGGGTAGCGTAACGCTTGCCCAGGTCGTTGAAGAGCTTACCAACGATAGCTTTCGAACGAGTACGGTCGAAAGCCAGACGACGGTTAGCAACGCTGTCTGTCTTGGCCAGAGTGATCAGCGGCTCGGCAACGCGGCGCAGTTCTTTGGCTTTTGGCAGAGTAGTTTTGATCAGCTCGTGCTCGAACAGCGACACCGCCATGTTCTGGAACATGGCCTTGCGGTGCGAGCTGGTGCGGCTCAGGTGACGCCCACTTTTACGATGACGCATGGTTCATTCCTTACCAAACACTACGTTCGGTGATTACGACGATCAGGCAGTCGCCTTGTCGTCCTTCTTAAGACTTGCAGGCGGCCAGTTGTCGAGGCGCATGCCGAGGGACAGACCGCGGGAGGCCAGAACGTCCTTGATTTCAGTCAAGGATTTCTTGCCCAGGTTCGGAGTCTTCAACAGCTCTACTTCGGTACGCTGAATCAGGTCACCGATGTAGTAGATGTTTTCCGCCTTAAGGCAGTTAGCCGAACGTACAGTCAGTTCCAGATCGTCAACCGGGCGAAGCAGGATCGGATCGATCTCGTCTTCCTGCTCGACAACCACTGGCTCACTGTCACCTTTGAGGTCGACGAACGCAGCCAACTGCTGTTGCAGAATGGTTGCAGCGCGGCGGATAGCCTCTTCAGGATCCAGAGTACCGTTGGTTTCCAGATCAATAACCAGCTTGTCCAGGTTGGTGCGCTGCTCGACACGGGCGTTTTCCACCACGTATGCGATACGGCGAACCGGGCTGAACGAAGAGTCAAGCTGCAAGCGACCGATGCTGCGGCTTTCGTCTTCATCGCTCTGACGCGAGTCTGCTGGTTCATAACCACGACCACGAGCTACGGTGAGCTTCATGTTCAGGGCGCCGTTAGACGCCAGGTTAGCGATTACGTGATCGGGATTAACGATCTCGACATCATGATCCAGCTGAATATCGGCAGCGGTAACCACCCCCGAACCCTTCTTCGACAAGGTCAGCGTAACTTCGTCACGACCGTGCAGCTTGATGGCCAGACCTTTAAGGTTCAACAGGATTTCAATTACGTCTTCCTGTACACCTTCGATGGCGCTGTACTCGTGGAGCACACCGTCAATCTCGGCCTCGACTACTGCGCAGCCGGGCATTGAGGACAACAGGATGCGGCGCAGCGCGTTGCCCAGGGTGTGGCCAAAACCACGCTCGAGAGGCTCGAGAGTGATCTTGGCGCGGGTTGGACTGACAACCTGCACATCAATGTGGCGGGGTGTCAGGAACTCATTTACCGAAATCTGCATGGATGCACCTATTTTCTAGCCCTTACTTGGAGTAGAGCTCGACAATCAGGCTTTCGTTGATGTCGGCGGACAGATCACTGCGAGCAGGAACGTTCTTGAAAACGCCCGACTTCTTCTCAGTGTCTACTTCTACCCATTCTACGCGGCCACGTTGGGCACACAGATCGAGAGCTTGGACAATGCGAAGTTGGTTTTTTGCTTTCTCGCGAACAGCAACCACGTCACCAGCACGAACCTGGTAGGACGGAACGTTTACGGTCTGACCGTTAACGCTGATCGACTTGTGCGATACCAGCTGACGGGATTCGGCACGAGTCGAACCAAAGCCCATACGGTATACAACGTTGTCCAGACGGCATTCGAGCAGTTGCAGCAGGTTTTCACCAGTTGCACCTTTCTTGCCAGCAGCTTCTTTGTAGTAGCCGCTGAACTGACGCTCGAGAACGCCGTAGATACGACGGACCTTCTGCTTTTCACGCAGTTGGGTGCCGTAGTCGGACTGGCGACCGCGGCGTTGGCCGTGGATACCAGGTGCTGCTTCAATGTTGCACTTCGATTCGATAGCGCGCACGCCGCTCTTCAGGAAGAGATCGGTGCCTTCGCGACGAGCGAGTTTGCATTTTGGACCAATGTAACGAGCCATTCTTTACAATCTCCTGGATTACACGCGGCGCTTCTTCGGCGGACGGCACCCGTTGTGCGGGATTGGCGTCACGTCGGTGATGCTGGCGATCTTGTAGCCACAGCCGTTCAAAGCGCGGACTGCGGATTCACGACCTGGACCTGGACCCTTGACGTTCACGTCGAGGTTTTTCAGGCCGTATTCCAGCGCAGCTTGACCAGCACGCTCAGCAGCTACTTGAGCAGCGAACGGGGTGGACTTGCGGGAACCGCGGAAACCCGAACCACCGGAGGTAGCCCAGGAAAGAGCGTTACCTTGACGGTCGGTGATGGTCACGATGGTGTTGTTAAAAGAAGCATGGATGTGGGCGATGCCATCAACCACTGTCTTTTTAACTTTTTTACGAGGACGAGCAGCAGGTTTTGCCATGATTAAATTCCTGTCGATTCGCTGGGGCGATTACTTGCGGATCGGCTTACGCGGACCTTTACGGGTACGCGCGTTGGTCTTGGTACGCTGACCGCGTACTGGCAGACCACGACGATGACGCAGACCGCGATAGCAACCGAGGTCCATCAAGCGCTTGATTTTCATGTTGATTTCGCGACGCAGGTCACCTTCAGTGGTGAACTTCGCCACTTCGCCACGCAGCTGTTCAATCTGCTCGTCGCTCAGATCCTTGATCTTTGCGGCTGGGTTTACCCCAGTCTCTGCACAGATCTTCTGTGCAGTAGTGCGACCAACACCATAGATGTAGGTCAGCGAGATAACAGTATGCTTGTTATCTGGAATGTTAACGCCTGCAATACGGGCCATTCAGTGGGACTCCAATTGACAGCTACCTACGCCCCGGAAGCCAAGAAATAGGGCGCGAGATAATATCGCTGTAATAACAAATAATCAACCCGGTAGCGCACTAGCTACCGGGCTTGAAGCACAATCACACTCAGCCTTGGCGCTGTTTGTGACGCGGTTCCGCGCTGCAAATTACTCGAACAACACCTTCGCGGCGAATAATCTTGCAGTTACGGCACAGCTTTTTCACCGATGCACGAACTTTCATCACCAACTCCTCGAACCTTATGGGTACTCAGCGCAACATGCCGCTGCCGTAACCCTTCAGGTTGGCTTTCTTCATCAGGGATTCGTACTGGTGCGAAACGAGGTGCGATTGTACTTGGGACATGAAGTCCATCACAACCACGACCACGATCAGCAACGAGGTCCCGCCAAGGTAGAACGGAACGTTTGCTGCAACCACCAGGAACTGGGGCAACAAGCACACGGCCGTCATGTAAAGAGCACCGAACATGGTCAAGCGAGTCAAAACGCCATCAATATAGCGTGCGGACTGCTCACCTGGACGGATGCCCGGAATAAAGGCACCGGACTTCTTCAGGTTTTCCGCTACGTCTTTCGGATTGAACATCAACGCCGTATAGAAGAAGCAGAAGAAAATAATCCCTGCACTAAACAGCAGAATATTCAACGGCTGACCAGGAGCGATCGACTGCGAGATGTCCTGCAACCAGCCCATACCTTCAGACTGACCAAACCAGGCACCCAACGAAGCCGGGAACAGCAAAATGCTGCTCGCGAAAATAGCCGGAATAACACCGGCCATGTTCACCTTCAGCGGCAAGTGGCTTGTCTGCGCAGCAAAAACCTTGCGGCCCTGCTGACGCTTGGCGTAGTGAACAGCGATACGACGCTGACCACGCTCAATGAACACCACGAAACCGATAATCGCTACTGCCAGCAAACCGATGGCAACCAAAGCGAAGATGTTGATATCGCCCTGACGCGCAGACTCGAAAGACTGCCCGATTGCTCTCGGAAGACCGGCGACGATACCCGAAAAAATCAACATCGAGATACCGTTGCCTACACCACGCTCAGTAATCTGCTCACCCAGCCACATCATGAACATCGCGCCAGCCACAAACGTGGAGACCGCGACGAAATGGAAGCCAAAGTCACCAGTGAACGCAACGCCCTGCCCCGCCAGACCAATGGACATGCCAATGGCCTGAACGAGAGCGAGGACGACGGTGCCGTAGCGGGTGTACTGGCTGATCTTGCGACGGCCAGCTTCACCTTCCTTCTTCAACTGCTCCAGCTGCGGGCTGACGGCGGTCATCAACTGCATGATGATCGATGCCGAAATGTACGGCATGATCCCCAGTGCAAAGATGCTCATCCGCTCCAGCGCGCCGCCGGAAAACATGTTGAACAAGCTAAGAATGGTCCCCTCATTCTGTCGAAACAGGTCTGCGAGTCGGTCCGGGTTGATACCTGGAACCGGGATGTGTGCGCCTATTCGGTAGACGATAATCGCCAGGAACAGAAAACGCAGACGAGCCCAGAGTTCAGACATACCGCCTTTGCCGAGCGCAGAGAGAGCACCTTGCTTAGCCATTTATTCCTCGAACTTGCCGCCAGCTGCTTCGATAGCCGCACGCGCACCTTTGGTGGCGCCGATTCCCTTGCCGATAGTGACAGCGCGAGTCACTTCACCGGACAGCATGATTTTCACACGCTGTACGTTGACGTTGATCACGTTGGCATCTTTCAGGGACTGCACGGTGACGATGTCGCCTTCCACTTTAGCCAGCTCGGACAGACGCACTTCTGCGCGGTCCATGGCTTTCAGGGAAACGAAACCGAACTTCGGCAGGCGACGATGCAGCGGCTGTTGACCGCCTTCAAAGCCTGGAGCGATGGTGCCACCGGAGCGGGAAGTCTGACCTTTGTGACCACGGCCACCAGTCTTACCCAAACCACTACCGATACCACGGCCCGGACGATGCTTTTCGCGACGGGAACCCGGCGCTGGACTCAGATCATTGAGTTTCATCGATTAACCCTCGACACGCAGCATGTAGTAAGCCTTGTTGATCATCCCGCGATTCTCGGGAGTATCCTGGACTTCTACAGTGTGACCGATGCGACGCAGACCCAGACCCTTAACGCACAGTTTGTGGTTAGGGATGCGGCCGGTCATGCTTTTGATCAGCGTAACTTTAACGGTAGCCATGATTACTTGATCTCCTCAACACGCAGGCCACGTTTGGCTGCAATGGATTCAGGAGACTGCATAGCCTTCAGACCCTTGAAAGTGGCGTGAACCACGTTTACAGGGTTAGTCGAGCCGTAGCACTTGGCCAGAACGTTCTGAACGCCAGCAACTTCGAGGACAGCACGCATAGCGCCGCCAGCGATGATACCGGTACCTTCAGAAGCAGGCTGCATGTACACCTTCGAAGCGCCATGGGCGGACTTCATTGCGTACTGCAGAGTGGTGCCGTTCAGATCAACCTGGATCATGTTGCGGCGAGCAGCTTCCATTGCCTTCTGGATCGCAGCAGGCACTTCACGCGACTTGCCACGGCCGAAGCCAACACGCCCTTTACCATCACCAACCACGGTCAACGCGGTGAAAGTGAAGATACGGCCGCCTTTAACGGTTTTGGCTACGCGGTTAACTTGAACCAGCTTCTCGATGTAGCCTTCGTCGCGCTTTTGGTCGTTATTTGACATAACTTAGAACTCCAGCCCAGCTTCACGAGCAGCATCAGCCAGCGCTTTAACGCGGCCGTGGTACTTGAAGCCAGAGCGGTCGAAAGCCACCTGCGAGACGCCAGCGGCCTTAGCACGCGTAGCGACCAGCTGGCCAACCTTAGTGGCCGCGTCGATGTTGCCAGTGGCGCCATCACGCAGTTCTTTATCCAAAGTCGAGGCGCTTGCCAGGACTTTGTTGCCGTCGGCCGAAATGACCTGGGCGTAGATGTGCTGCGAAGAGCGGAACACGCAGAGACGCACGACTTCGAGTTCGTGCATTTTCAGGCGTGCTTTGCGAGCGCGACGCAGTCGAGTAACTTTTTTGTCGGTCATTTGCTATGCCCTACTTCTTCTTGGCTTCTTTACGACGGACGACTTCGTCCGCGTAGCGCACACCTTTGCCTTTGTACGGCTCTGGTGGACGGAAGTCGCGGATCTCGGCGGCCACTTGACCTACCAGCTGCTTGTCGATGCCCTTGATCAGGATATCGGTCTGGCTAGGAGTCTCAGCGGTGATGCCTTCCGGCAGTTCGTAATCCACTGGGTGCGAGAAGCCAAGAGCCAGGTTCAGCACCTGACCTTTTGCTTGCGCTTTGTAACCAACACCGACCAGCTGGAGCTTACGCTCGAAGCCTTGGCTTACGCCCTGGACCATGTTGTTTACCAACGCACGAGTGGTACCGGCCATTGCGCGAGTCTGTTGATCGCCATTGCGAGCAGCAAAACGCAGCTCACCGGCTTCTTCAACGACTTCAACGGACGAATGGACGTTCAGTTCAAGAGTACCCTTGGCACCCTTCACCGAAAGCTGTTGGCCTGCGAATTTTACTTCGACACCGGCTGGCAGCTTAACGGGGTTCTTAGCGACGCGAGACATGCTTATCCCCCCTTAGAACACAGTGCAAAGAACTTCGCCGCCGACACCGGCAGCGCGCGCAGCACGATCAGTCATCACACCTTTGTTGGTGGAGACGATAGACACACCGAGACCGCCACGTACTTTTGGCAGTTCTTCGACGGACTTGTACTGACGCAGGCCTGGACGGCTAACGCGCTTCACTTCCTCGATGACCGGACGGCCTTCGAAGTATTTCAGCTCGATGGACAGCAGTGGTTTGGTTTCGCTGCTGATCTGATAACCCGCGATGTAACCTTCGTCCTTCAGGACTTTTGCTACAGCCACCTTCAACGTGGAAGACGGCATGCTTACGACGGACTTTTCAGCCATCTGGGCATTACGGATTCGAGTTAGCATGTCCGCTAACGGGTCCTGCATACTCATGGGCTAGACGCTCCTAATACAGAAAAATTAGCCTTGCGGCTACTACTTGTCGCCGAGAAATTCCGGGCATAAAAAACACGGGCTCAGGCGAGCCGGTCATTCTAGACATACCCCAGAAATGAATCAAGCCCCAAAAGGGGCTTGATTCAAGTTCAAGGCCACCGATGGTCAGGTTCTTGCGACCCCGACCATCAAGGCTTTGACAGCAATTACCAGCTGGCTTTAACCAGACCTGGTACGTCACCACGCATTGCCGCTTCACGCAATTTGTTACGGCCGAGGCCGAACTTGCGGTAAACGCCGTGCGGACGACCGGTCAGACGGCAACGGTTACGCATGCGCGAGGCGCTTGCGTCACGTGGCTGCTTCTGCAGAGCTACGGTAGCTTCCCAACGTGCTTCTGGACTTGCGTTCAGATCAACGATGATAGCTTTCAGCGCTGCACGCTTGACGGCGTACTTGGCAACGGTGAGCTGACGCTTCAGCTCACGGTTTTTCATGCTCTTCTTGGCCATTTTCCTACTCCAATCAGTTGCGGAACGGGAATTTGAAAGCACGCAGCAGAGCGCGGCCTTCATCATCGTTCTTGGCAGTGGTGGTCAGGGTAATGTCCAGACCGCGGAGAGCATCGATCTTGTCGTAGTCGATTTCCGGGAAAATGATCTGCTCTTTCACGCCCATGCTGTAGTTGCCACGACCATCGAAGGACTTGGCATTCAGGCCGCGGAAGTCGCGAACCCGAGGCAGGGAGATCGACAGCAGACGATCCAGGAACTCGTACATACGCTCACGGCGCAGGGTCACTTTGACGCCGATCGGCCAACCTTCACGGACTTTAAAGCCAGCGATGGATTTGCGAGCGTAGGTCACAACGACTTTCTGGCCGGTGATCTTTTCCAGGTCAGCAACAGCGTGCTCGATGACTTTTTTGTCGCCGATCGCTTCGCCCAGACCCATGTTCAGGGTGATTTTGGTAACGCGCGGAACTTCCATCACGTTCGAAAGCTTAAGTTCTTCCTTAAGTTTCGGAGCGATTTCCTTCCGGTAAATCTCTTTTAGTCGTGCCATGGTCTTCTACCTAGCAGTGTTCAAGCATCAACCGCTTTTTGGGTCGACTTGAAGACACGAATTTTCTTACCGTCTTCTACTTTGAAACCAACGCGGTCAGCCTTGTTGGTTTCGCCGTTGAAGATGGCGACGTTGGAAGCGTGCAGTGGCGCTTCTTTCTCGACGATACCGCCCTGTACGCCCGACATCGGGTTAGGCTTGGTATGACGCTTGACCAGGTTCAGACCACCAACAACCAGACGGTTGTCAGCAAGAACCTTCAGCACCTTACCGCGCTTACCTTTGTCTTTGCCGGCGATCACGATGATCTCGTCGTCACGACGAATCTTTTGCATGTCGGATCTCCTTACAGCACTTCTGGGGCGAGCGAGACGATCTTCATGAACTTCTCAGTACGAAGTTCACGGGTCACTGGCCCAAAGATACGGGTGCCGATCGGCTCTTGCTTGTTGTTCAGAAGAACAGCAGCGTTGCCATCAAAGCGGATAATGGAGCCATCAGCACGACGTACGCCGTGACGAGTGCGGACTACAACAGCAGTCATCACTTGGCCTTTTTTCACCTTACCGCGAGGAATTGCTTCCTTCACGGTAACTTTGATGATGTCACCGATACCAGCGTAACGACGATGGGAGCCACCCAGCACCTTGATGCACATAACGCGGCGAGCGCCGCTGTTATCGGCCACATCGAGCATGGATTGAGTCTGAATCATATAATTTCTCCGACCCCTAGCCCTTAGACTTCCACAGCGCGTTCGAGAACATCAACCAGCGCCCAAGACTTGGTCTTGGCCATCGGACGAGTTTCACGAATAGTGACTTTGTCGCCGATGTGGCACTGATTGGTTTCGTCGTGCGCGTGCAGCTTAGTCGAACGCTTAACGTATTTACCGTAGATCGGGTGCTTAACGCGACGCTCGATCAGAACGGTGATGGTTTTGTCCATCTTGTCGCTGACAACACGGCCAGTCAGCGTACGGACAGTTTTTTCGGCTTCAGCCATGATCACTTACCTGCCTGCTGGTTGAGCACAGTCTTCACGCGAGCGATGTCACGCTTAACTTGCGAGAGCAGATGAGACTGCCCCAACTGGCCAGTTGCTTTCTGCATGCGCAGATTGAACTGGTCGCGCAGCAAGCCGAGCAGTTGCTCGTTCAGCTGCTGTGCGGATTTTTCACGAAGCTCATTCGCTTTCATCACATCACCGTCCGTTTAACAAAGGAGGTGGCGAGCGGCAGCTTTGCAGCAGCCAGGGCGAAAGCCTCACGCGCCAGCTCTTCAGAAACACCCTCGATTTCATACAGGACTTTGCCTGGCTGAATCTGGGCAACCCAGTACTCCACGTTACCCTTACCTTTACCCATACGAACCTCGAGAGGCTTCTTGGAGATCGGCTTGTCCGGGAATACACGGATCCAGATCTTGCCGCCACGTTTTACGTGACGGGTCAGAGCACGACGCGCTGACTCGATCTGACGAGCGGTGAGACGACCACGAGCTACAGACTTCAGCGCGAACTCGCCGAAGCTGACTTTGCTACCGCGCAGTGCCAGACCACGGTTGTGGCCGGTCATCTGCTTGCGGAACTTCGTACGCTTAGGTTGCAACATTTGGCGTACCCCTTACTTAGCAGCTTTTTTACGAGGCGCTGGTGCTTGTGGCTTCAGCTCTTCTTGGCGACCACCAATTACTTCGCCTTTGAAGATCCAAACCTTTACACCGATCACACCGTAAGTGGTGTGAGCTTCGTAGTTGGCATAGTCGATGTCGGCACGCAGGGTGTGCAGTGGCACACGACCTTCGCGATACCATTCAGTACGTGCGATTTCAGCACCGCCGAGACGACCGCTCACTTGGATTTTGATGCCTTTGGCACCAATGCGCATGGCGTTCTGTACAGCGCGCTTCATGGCGCGACGGAACATTACACGACGCTCCAGCTGCTGAGCTACGCTCTGCGCAACCAGCATACCGTCGAGTTCCGGCTTGCGGATCTCTTCGATATTGATGTGCACAGGCACACCCATTTGCTTGGTCAGGTCCTGACGCAGCTTCTCAACATCTTCACCTTTCTTCCCGATAACGATACCTGGACGAGCGGTGTGGATGGTGATGCGTGCAGTTTGGGCCGGACGATGGATATCGATACGGCTTACGGACGCGCTTTTTAGTTTGTCTTGGAGGTATTCACGCACCTTCAGATCAGCGAACAAGTAGTCCGCATAAGTCCGACCGTCTGCGTACCAGACGGAGGTGTGCTCCTTGACGATTCCCAGGCGAATGCCAATGGGATGTACTTTCTGACCCATCTCTTCGACTCCGTTACTTGTCAGCAACCTTGACAGTGATATGGCAAGACCGCTTGACGATGCGATCAGCACGGCCTTTGGCACGTGGCATGATGCGCTTCAGCGAACGCCCTTCGTTGACGAAAACGGTGCTGACCTTCAGGTCATCAACGTCTGCGCCTTCGTTATGCTCGGCGTTGGCTACGGCCGACTCCAGCACTTTTTTCATGATCTCGGCGGCTTTCTTACTGCTGAAAGCCAACAGGTTGAGCGCTTCGCCCACCTTCTTCCCGCGGATCTGGTCGGCGACCAAGCGGGCTTTCTGGGCGGAGATTCGAGCGCCCGACAACTTAGCGGCTACTTCCATTTCCTTACCCCTTAACGCTTGGCTTTCTTGTCTGCCACGTGCCCGCGATAAGTGCGGGTACCGGCGAACTCGCCCAGTTTGTGGCCGACCATGTCTTCGTTTACGAGAACTGGGACGTGCTGACGACCGTTGTGTACAGCGATGGTCAAACCGACCATTTGTGGCAGGATCATCGAACGACGCGACCAAGTCTTAATTGGTTTGCGATCGTTCTTTTCCGCCGCCACTTCGATCTTCTTCAGTAGGTGAAGATCAATAAAAGGACCTTTTTTCAGAGAACGTGGCACTGTCGTATCCCTCTATTTACTTGCGACGACGGACGATCATTTTGTCGGTACGCTTATTACCACGAGTCTTCGCGCCCTTAGTCGGGAAGCCCCATGGCGATACCGGATGACGACCACCAGAGGTACGACCTTCACCACCACCATGTGGGTGGTCAACCGGGTTCATGGCAACACCACGAACGGTTGGGCGAACGCCACGCCAGCGCTTGGCACCAGCTTTACCCAGCGAACGCAGGCTGTGCTCGGAGTTCGAGACTTCGCCCAGGGTCGCACGGCACTCAGCCAATACTTTACGCATTTCACCGGAACGCAGACGCAGGGTCACGTAAACGCCTTCACGAGCGATCAGCTGAGCCGAAGCACCAGCGGAACGAGCGATCTGTGCGCCTTTACCTGGCTTCAGTTCGATGCCGTGTACGGTAGAACCGACTGGAATGTTGCGCAGTTGCAGAGCGTTACCTGGCTTGATTGGAGCCAGGGCACCTGCGATCAGCGTGTCGCCAGCACTCACGCCTTTAGGGGCGATGATGTAGCGGCGCTCGCCGTCTGCGTAGCAGAGCAGTGCGATGTGAGCAGTACGGTTTGGATCGTATTCGATACGCTCAACAGTGGCGACGATGCCATCTTTGTCGTTGCGACGGAAATCGACCATACGGTAATGCTGCTTATGACCACCACCGATGTGACGAGTGGTAATACGGCCATTGTTGTTACGACCACCAGTCTTCGATTTTTTCTCGAGCAGCGGTGCGTGAGGAGCGCCTTTATGCAGCTCCTGGTTGACCACCTTGACCACAAAACGGCGGCCAGGGGAAGTCGGTTTGCATTTAACGATTGCCATGATGCACCCCTTCCTTACTCAGCACTGCTGCTGAAATCGAGATCTTGGCCTGGCTGAAGGGAGATAACTGCCTTCTTCCAGTCATTACGCTTGCCCAGACCGCGAGCGGTGCGCTTGCTCTTACCCAGAACGTTCAGGGTAGTAACACGCTCAACTTTCACGCTGAACAGGCTTTCGACGGCCTTCTTGATTTCCAGCTTGGTTGCGTCAGTAGCAACCTTGAAAACGAACTGGCCTTTCTTGTCTGCCAGAACCGTAGCCTTCTCGGAAACGTGCGGGCCAAGCAGAACTTTAAATACGCGTTCCTGGTTCATCCCAGCAGCTCCTCGAATTTCTTCACGGCCGACACGGTGATCAACACCTTGTCGTATGCGATCAGACTAACTGGATCGGAACCTTGCACGTCACGTACATCTACGTGTGGCAGGTTGCGAGCAGCCAGGTACAGGTTCTGATCAACAGCGTCCGACACGATCAGAACGTCGGTCAGGCTCATGTTGTTCAGTTTGCCCAGCAGGTCTTTGGTTTTCGGAGTTTCAACTGCGAAATCCTGAACCACGACCAGACGATCAGTACGCACCAGTTCAGCAAGGATGGAACGCATTGCTGCGCGATACATCTTCTTGTTCAGCTTCTGCGAGTGATCCTGTGGACGAGCTGCGAAAGTGGTGCCGCCGCCGCGCCAGATTGGGCTACGGATAGTACCGGCACGAGCACGGCCAGTACCTTTCTGACGCCATGGGCGCTTACCGCCACCACGAACGTCGGAACGGGTCTTTTGCTGCTTGCTACCTTGACGGCCGCCGGCCATGTAGGCCACGACTGCTTGGTGAACCAGCGTCTCGTTGAATTCGCCGCCAAATGTCAGTTCGGAAACTTCGATCGCTTGAGCGTCATTTACATTTAATTGCATGTCAGCTTCCCCTTAACCGCGAGCCTTGGCTGCTGGACGTACAACCAGGTTGCCGCCAGTAGCGCCAGGAACAGCACCCTTGACCAGCAACAGATTGCGTTCAGCGTCCACGCGCACTACTTCCAGGGACTGCACGGTCACGCGCTCAGCGCCCATATGACCGGACATTTTTTTGCCCTTGAATACACGACCAGGAGTCTGGCACTGGCCGATAGAGCCTGGGACGCGGTGGGATACGGAGTTACCGTGGGTGTTATCTTGCCCGCGGAAATTCCAACGCTTGATCGTACCCTGGAAGCCTTTACCTTTGGACTGACCGGTTACATCAACCAGTTGACCAGCAGCGAAGATTTCAGCGTTGATCAGATCGCCGGCCTGGTACTCGCCTTCTTCAAGGCGGAATTCCATTACGGTACGACCAGCGGCAACGTTCGCCTTGGCGAAGTGGCCAGCCTGAGCAGCTGTTACACGGGAAGCACGACGCTCGCCGACAGTGACTTGCACTGCACGATAGCCATCGGTTTCTTCAGTTTTGAACTGGGTGACGCGATTCGGCTCGATCTCAATGACCGTGACCGGAATGGAGACACCTTCTTCGGTGAAAATACGGGTCATACCCGCTTTACGACCGACTACACCAATAGTCATGTTGTAAACCTCATGAGTGTACGGGGCTTTCACCCGCTATGGCCGCCCATTTCAGAGCGTTACACGACCAAGACCGAGTCTTAGCCGAGGCTGATCTGCACTTCCACACCGGCCGCAAGATCAAGCTTCATAAGTGCATCAACGGTTTTATCCGTTGGCTGGACGATGTCCAGAACGCGCTTATGAGTGCGGATCTCGTACTGGTCACGCGCGTCTTTGTTGACGTGCGGGGAAACCAGAACGGTGAACCGCTCTTTACGGGTAGGCAGTGGAATTGGACCACGCACTTGAGCACCAGTACGTTTCGCGGTTTCCACGATTTCCTGGGTTGATTGGTCGATCAGGCGATGGTCAAAAGCCTTCAACCTGATACGGATTTGCTGATTTTGCATTGGATTTCAGACTCCGGCTGCTATTCCCACCGGGCGCAATACGCCCGTTAAAAGGAGGCGCAATTCTATAGACGCCCCAGATAGGTGTCAACCCAATAAAAAAGCCCCCGCTAAGCGGGGGCTTTTTTCAACTCATCAAAGCTGACTCAATAAAGAGATCACTCGATGATTTTAGCTACGACACCAGCACCAACGGTACGGCCGCCTTCACGGATTGCGAAACGCAGGCCGTCTTCCATCGCGATGGTTTTGATCAGGGTAACAGTCATCTGAATGTTGTCACCTGGCATTACCATTTCAACGCCTTCTGGCAGCTCGCAGTTACCAGTCACGTCAGTAGTACGGAAGTAGAACTGTGGACGGTAGCCTTTGAAGAACGGAGTGTGACGGCCGCCTTCTTCCTTGCTCAGAACGTAAACTTCTGCGGTGAACTTGGTGTGCGGCTTAACCGAACCCGGCTTAACCAGAACCTGACCACGCTCAACGTCGTCACGCTTGGTGCCACGCAGCAGAACGCCGCAGTTCTCGCCAGCACGACCTTCGTCCAGCAGCTTGCGGAACATCTCAACACCGGTGCAGGTGGTGGTGGTGGTGTCACGCAGACCAACGATTTCCAGGGCGTCTTGAACGCGAACGATACCGCGCTCGATACGACCGGTCACAACAGTACCGCGACCCGAGATCGAGAACACGTCTTCGATTGGCATCAGGAAAGGCTTGTCGATAGCACGCTCTGGCTCTGGGATGTAGCTGTCCAGAGTTTCCACCAGCTTCTTAACAGCGGTGGTGCCCATTTCGTTGTCGTCTTTGCCTTCCAGCGCCATACGAGCCGAACCGATGATGATCGGAGTGTCGTCGCCTGGGAAGTCGTAGGTGGACAGCAGGTCGCGAACTTCCATCTCAACCAGTTCCAGCAGCTCAGCGTCGTCTACCAGGTCAGCCTTATTCAGGAAAACCACGATGTACGGAACGCCTACCTGACGGGACAGCAGGATGTGCTCACGGGTTTGTGGCATCGGACCATCAGCGGCCGAGCAAACCAGGATCGCGCCGTCCATCTGCGCAGCACCAGTGATCATGTTCTTCACGTAGTCAGCGTGACCTGGGCAGTCAACGTGAGCGTAGTGACGAATGTTCGAGTTGTACTCAACGTGCGCGGTGTTGATGGTGATACCGCGAGCTTTTTCTTCTGGAGCGCTGTCGATCTTGTCGAATTCAACTACGGCCGAACCGAAAACTTCGGAGCAGACGCGAGTCAGAGCAGCGGTCAG